>JAEWBU010000298.1 GCA_023390985.1 Pseudomonadota bacterium | reverse complement strand
GTGCAGCGGATAGCGGGCCGCCAGCGCGCTGGCCAGGGCGGGCACGGCCGGCGGCGGGCGGAACGCGTCCTGCGCGGACACGGCGCCGGCCGCTGCCAGCGCCGCGGCAAGGATCAACTTGCGCACTTGCCTGCCGCTGCTCAGCGCACGCCGGTGCCGGCCAGCACGTCGGGCGACCAGGCGTTCTCGGACTTGCCGCCGGCGGACAAGCGGATGCCGTCGGTGCCGGGCCACAGGTTCACGTAGTAGGAGCCCGTCACGAGGTCGTAGTGGCCCGACGGCGAGAAGCTCGGCGAGGGCGCGTCGTAGGCGGGGGCCATGTACGAGAAGCCCGGGCGCCACAACTGGCCGCGGCCGTCGTACTGGTCCACCGCGGCGATCGCCCAGCTGTCCTCGTCGAGGTAGAAAGTGCGGCGCGAGTAGATGTGGTTCTTGCCCTCTTTCAGCTTCGCCTCCACCACC
This sequence comes from Pseudomonadota bacterium, assembly GCA_023390985.1. Classification (GTDB taxonomy): domain Bacteria; phylum Pseudomonadota; class Gammaproteobacteria; order Burkholderiales; family Burkholderiaceae_C; genus Ramlibacter. Next base: position 3,645 of record JAEWBU010000298.1, on the reverse strand, counting down.
CAGACACGGTGCAGCTCCCAGCGCACCAGGTCCGGGTTGAGATGCTTGGGCTTGAAGACGTCCCCGGCGTTCGCCGCGTAGACCATGCGGTAGGCGTTGTAGGGGATGTACATCTCCTTCTTGCCCACCAGCTTGAAGTCGAAGCGATCCATCTTGCCGTTGAAGATGTTCACGTCGTCGTACGTGGACATGCCCGTGCCCGGATTCGGCGTGTCGTACGCGATGTCCGGCGCCAGGCGCACGCGGCGCTGGCCCGGCAGGTACTGCCAGGAACGCCGGCCGACGCTGAAGTCCAGCGGGTCCTTCACCATGATGGCTTCGCCGGCGCGGCGGGCCGGGCCCGAGTAGAAGACCTGCACGCGGCTGAACTGTTCGCCCGGCTTGTCCGCATCATGGTTCGGCTGCTCCTGGTACCAGAGGGCGTCGGACGACAGCGTGACCTTGCCGGTGGCGTCGACGTTGTACGCGCGTGCGTGCGGGATGGTGATCACCGGTCCCATGAAGCGGGTGAGGAAGTTCCACATCGCCTCGTGCCCGCTCTTCGGGATCGGGAACGGCACGCCCGTCCTCGCACCCGTGAGCGCCATGCCCTCCGCGTCGGTCTTCGCCGCCGTGGCGTTCTTCGCCGTCGCGTCGAGCACGTACTTCGGGTAGGCGACGGTACGGTGCGTGGGATAGACGTCCATGCGGAAGGAGGCATGGTTCTTCAGCAGCGCCTTGGCGCCCTCGCTCAGCTTGTCGCCGTGCTTGTCGGCGTTCTTGCCGTCGATGGAGAACAGCGGCTTCTCTGCGGCGAAGGGGTCGGGACGCACGCCCTTGGCCTTGTCGAAGCCGGCCGGCGCGGTGGTCAGTCCGCCGCCATAGGCGGGGATGGTGCCTTCCTTGTTGCCGGCACGCTCCGCGCCCACGGGAGTGAGCGTGGTGCCCAGCTGGCGGGCTTCCTCGGCGCTCACCGCGGCCTGCGCCAGGCAGCAGGCGGCGAGCGCGGCGGCGGCCACAAGGCTGCTACGGGTCTTGGGCATCGGGGGTCTCCTCACAGGGTGGTCTTGAAGGTGAATGCAATGAAGCGGCGGTCGGTCATGCCGGCCTGCGTTCCGTTGAAGACCGAATACGCGGTTCCGGCGGCGTTCGGCGTGGCCTTGCCGAAGTAGTCGACCAGGCGCAGGTCGAAGCGGTAGCGGTTGTAGAGATCCAGGCCGAGGCCGGCAGACCAGCTCCCGGTGCCCTCGTTGCCGCCGGAGCTGACGGCGGAATTGCCCTTCAGGCCCGCCGAGTACGACAGCGGCAGCGACAGGTCGGCGCCGGGGAATACCTGGAGCCACGTCGGCGTGAAGTTCACGGCCAGGCCCCAGTAGTTCTTCGTGACCTTGTCGATCGGCTCGCCCGGGATGCCCGCGACGCGGTAGGTGTCGCGGCCCTTGAACAGGTTGGCGCCCTGGCTCACGCTGTTCCAGCGGTTCCAGGTGAGCTCGCCGGCGACCGCGGCGCTGTCGTACAGCGGCGTCTTGCCCAGGATGCCCACCGCGTTGAAGACGCCGTGCCAGGTGCTGCCGCGCGCTCCCCCGGTCTCGCCCTCGCCCGGCCGCGTGGCGGCGGTGACGACCGCCTGCTCGCTCAGCAGCGGCATGTTGCGGCGGTAGTTGAGGTCCAGGCCGAAGCTGACGCCGCCCAGGTTCTTCGCCAGGCTCACGCCATACATGTCGATGTCGCTTCCGTAGCTGAAGAAGTAGCTGCGCGGCGCGGTGGCGATGAGGTTCAACTGCGGCAGCTTGTCGGAGAAGTTGCGCCAGTACAGGCCCACCGTGCCGTCCAGCCACTCGGGGCTCCAGCGTGCGGCCAGGCCCCAGTCGCCGCGGTCGCGCGGCGTCACGTCGGTTCCGTGCGGGGCCCGGGTGGCCGCCGTGGGCCCGGGTGCCAGCACCAGCGAATCGGCGCCGCGCAGCAGCGGATCCTGGGCCGCCAGGTACGTGCCCGACTCGGGCAGGCGGGTGGCGTCCCAGCCGAAGTAGTACTGCCCCGCGAACGACAGTTCCGGCGTGGCCTGCACCGTGGCCGAAAGCTGCGGCAGCGGCCGGTACAGTTCCTTGGCCTCGATGCCCGGCGTCGCGAGCGCCTTGGCCTGGTCCAGCGGCGCCTGCGCGTAGGCGATGCCGTGGATGGCGCCGCCACCGAGCAGCGCCTCGCCCCAGTTGACGGTGTGCTGGCCGGCGCGCAGGTTCACCGCGATGTCGCCGATGTCGAAGCCGCCGAAGACGAAGGCATCGAGGATCTCGCCCGAAGGGCCATGAAACCAGCGGTCGGCGTAGGGGCTCAGGCCCAGGCCGGGCCGGCCGTTGACCAGGCGGTTGCTGGTGGCGACCGAGGTGTTGTCGAAACCACCGGCATACGCCTGGTCATACCAGCCCGCAGCGCTCAGGCGCACGCCGTGGCGGCGCTGGAACACGGCATCGAACTCGCTGAGGATGTCCAGCCGGTTGGTGACGCTGCTTCCCTTGGCGAAGTTGCGGTCGCCGTCGTCCCAGTTGGGATTGGCGATGGTCAGCGCGTTCTGCGCGTCGACGCGGCGGCCGTAGTTGTAGCGGAAGGTGTTGTCCCAGCGGACCTGGACGTCGTCCTTGCCGGTTTCGAATTCGAAGGCCCCGGCGGGCCCGGCGCATGCCGCGGCCAGCGCCGCGGCGGCAAGCGCGATGGCCCGGCGCCGCGGTTGCCGCGCGTCATCGTGGTGGCTGTTCACTTGTGTCCCCTCTCTCATGGTGAATGGAAGTTCCTGGTTGTCCCCGCGCGCGGCGTCCCCGCCGCAGCAGCATTTCGCGCCGACCCGTGGATTGCAGCCGCGCGCACGCGACCTGTCCCCTCCCGCTTCGGGTGGCCGCACGCCAACGCGCACCCACCCGCGGGAAAACCTCGATAGGGGTTCACCCGACACGCGGGCGAAAGAAGAAGGAATGGAACTCGGTCGGGCCTGCGGCGCCCGCCGGGCCTCAGGCGTGCAGGCCCAGCCGGCGTGCCTGCACGATCGCCTCGTAGCGGCTGGAGACACCCAGCTTGGCGAAGATGTTGCGCATGTTCCACTTCACCGAGTCGTAGCTCAGGTTCAGGGTGAGTGCGATGCGCTTGTTGGTCATCGACTGCGCGAGCAGCCCCAGGATGTCGCGCTCGCGCGGGGTCAGGTGGGCCGGCGGCGCGATGCCCTGCACCACGTGTGCCTGCTCCCCGCCGGCTTCCTCGGGGCCGCCCACCAGCACCAGCACCCGCTGCGCATGCGCCGCCGACACCGGCGGCAGCCGGGGCAGCACCCTCAGCAGCAGGGGCGCGAGGGCCTCGCCTTCATCGGCCAGCGTGCGCAGCAGCTCCATCCGGTGGGCCGAGCCGATGGCCGCACGCATGCGCTCGTCGGCCCCGCCCGGGCGATCCAGGGCATCGAGAGCGAGCGCGCACAGCAGGTCGTGCGTGACGAGCCAGCTGCCCCGATGGTGCATCGCGGGACTGTCGGCAATGCCTTCCAGGGCCTGCAGCGCCTGCCCCGCCCGGCCCTGGGCCAGCGCCAGCCGCCCGCGCGCCAGCGCCGCTGCCACCGGAATGTCCGCGCACCAGCCGGCCCCCTGCGCGTGCCGCACGGCCAGCACGTCGAGTTCGCCCTGCAGC
>JAEWBU010000279.1 GCA_023390985.1 Pseudomonadota bacterium | reverse complement strand
CGGCATCGGCACCGTCGGCAGCGGCGTCTTCAACGTCCTCCACCGCAACCAGGAAGAGATCCAGCGCCGCGCCGGCCGCGGCATCGAGATCGCCATGGTCGCGGACCTCGACACCGCCCGCGCGCAGGCCGTCGTCGGCCCGAACGCGAAGGTGGTCAAGGACGCGCGCGAAGTCATCGCCAACCCCGACATCGACATCGTGGTCGAGCTGATCGGCGGCTACGGCATCGCGCGCCAGCTGGTGATGGAAGCCATCGCGGCCGGCAAGCACGTGGTCACCGCCAACAAGGCGCTGCTCGCGGTGCACGGCACCGAAATCTTCGCGGCCGCCCACCAGCGCGGCGTGATGGTCGCCTTCGAAGCCGCGGTGGCCGGCGGCATCCCCATCATCAAGGCGCTGCGCGAGGGCCTGACCGCCAACCGTCTCGAGTGGGTGGTCGGCATCATCAACGGCACCACGAACTTCATCCTGTCCGAGATGCGGGACAAGGGCCTGGACTTCGACGTGGTGCTGAAGGAGGCGCAGCGCCTCGGCTACGCCGAAGCCGACCCCACCTTCGACATCGAGGGCGTGGACGCGGCCCACAAGGCGACGATCATGAGCGCCATCGCGTTCGGCATCCCGGTGCAGTTCGACAAGGCCTACGTCGAGGGCATCACGAAGCTGGGCGCGCAGGACATCCGCTACGCGGAACAGCTGGGCTACCGCATCAAGCTGCTGGGCATCACCAAGCGCGTGCCGCAGGGCATCGAGCTGCGCGTGCACCCGAGCCTGGTGCCCACCAAGCGCCTGCTGGCCAACGTGGAAGGCGCGATGAACGCGGTGGTGGTGCGGGGCGACGCCGTCGGCACCACGCTGTACTACGGCAAGGGCGCGGGCAGCGAGCCCACGGCCAGCGCCGTCATCGCCGACCTGGTGGACATCACCCGCCTGCACACCGCCGACACCGCCCACCGCGTGCCGCACCTGGCGTTCCAGCCCGACCAGATGAGCGGCGAGCCGGTGCTGCCGATGGACGAGGTCGTGACCAGCTACTACCTGCGCCTGCGCGTGGCCGATCAGGCCGGCGTGCTGGCCCAGGTCACCGGCCTGCTGGCCGGCGCGGGCATCTCGGTCGACGCCATGCTGCAGCGCGAAGCGGGCGAGGGCGAGAAGCAGACCGACCTGATCATCCTGACCCACACCGTGCGCGAAGGCACCATGAACGAGGTGCTGGCGGAGATCCAGGGCCTGCCCACCGTGCTCGCGCCCATCGTCCGCATCCGCAAGGAAGAACTGGCCTAAGGCCTTCCGCCCATGCTGTACCTCTCCACGCGGGGCCATCCCGACCGCAAGCATTTCTGCGAGATCCTGCTGGAGGGCCTGGCGCCCGACGGCGGGCTGTACCTGCCCGAGCGCTATCCGCAGGTGGATGCGGCCACGCTGCAGAAGTGGCGCGCGCTGCCGTACCACGAGCTCGCCTTCGAGATCCTGTCGCTCTACATCGACGACATCCCGGCCGTCGACCTGCGTGCGATCTGCGCCAAGACCTACACGGCCGAAGTGTTCGGCACGAAGGAGATCGTGCCGCTGAAGAAGCTCGAGGACGGCCTGTACCTCGAAGCGCTCTCCAACGGCCCCACGCTCGCCTTCAAGGACATGGCGATGCAGCTGCTCGGCAACCTGTTCGAGTACGAGCTGGCCCGCCGCGGCGAGGAGCTGAACATCCTGGGCGCCACCTCCGGCGACACCGGCAGCGCCGCCGAATACGCGATGCGCGGCAAGAAGGGCGTGCGCGTCTTCATGCCGTCGCCCGAAGGCCGCATGAGCCCTTTCCAGCAGGCCCAGATGTTCAGCCTGCAGGACGCCAACATCCACAACCTGGCGATCACCGGCGTGTTCGACGACTGCCAGGACATCGTCAAGGCGGTCAGCAACGACCTGGACTTCAAGCGCAAGTGGCGCATCGGCACCGTCAACTCGATCAACTGGGCGCGCCTGGTCGCGCAGGTGGTCTATTACTTCGCCGGATATTTCCAGGCGACGCAGGGCGGCAACGACAAGGTCAGCTTCGCCGTGCCCTCGGGCAACTTCGGCAACATCTGCGCCGGCCACGTGGCCCGCATGATGGGCCTGCCGATCCAGGCACTGGTGCTGGCCACCAACGAGAACGACGTGCTCGACGAGTTCTTCCGCACCGGCGTGTACCGCGTGCGCTCGGGCGCCGACACGCACGAGACCTCCAGCCCGTCGATGGACATCAGCAAGGCCAGCAATTTCGAGCGCTTCGTGTTCGACCTGCTCGGCCGCGATGCCGCCCGGACGCGATCGCTGTTCAACGAGGAACTCGCGCGCAACGGCCGCTTCGACCTCAGCGGCGAACCCGCTTTCCAGCAGGCGCGCGAGCGCTTCGGCTTCGTCAGCGGCAAGAGCACGCACGCCGACCGCGTGGCGACGATCCGCGACACCTGGGAGCGCCTGCACGTGATGGTGGACACGCACACGGCCGACGGCCTGAAGGTCGCGCGCCAGCACCTGCGGGCGGGCATTCCGATGATCGTCCTGGAGACGGCGCTGCCGGTGAAGTTCGCCGCCACCATCGTCGAGGCGCTGGGCCGCGAGCCCGAGCGGCCGGCCCGGTTCGAGGGCATCGAAAAGCTGCCGCGCCGCGTCAAGGTGCTCCCGGCCGACGCGGCCCAGGTCAAGTCGTACATCGCCGCCCATTGCGGCTGATCGCCAGATGAAAGTCGTCGGATTCGCCGGTTACTCCGGCTCGGGCAAGACCACGCTGATCGAGCGGCTCATCCCCGCGCTGAAGCTGCGCGGCCTGCGCGTCTCGGTGGTCAAGCATGCGCACCACAGCTTCGACATCGACACGCCGGGCAAGGACACGCACCGCCACCGCGATGCCGGCGCCTTCGAGGTCGTCGTCGCGTCCAATCGCCGGCTGGCCCTCATGCGCGAGTTCGAGCAGGAGGCCCAGCTCACCGTTCACCAGCTCATCGCCGAGCTGTACGACGGCGTGGACTGGGTCATCGTGGAAGGCTTCAAGCAGAGCAACCTGCTCAAGGTCGAGGTCTGGCGCGCGGATTCCGCCAAGCCCGCGCGCTACGTGGACGACGACTTCATCGTGGCCATCGCCACCGACGCGCCTGCGCGGCTGCCCGAAGCAACCCTGCGGCCCGTGCTGGACCTGAACGACCCCGATGCGCTGGCGCAGTGGCTGGTCGAGAATGGCCACCGTTTCGAGTACGACCCGGAGATGTATTCGTGAGCTCGCGTCCCCCGCTGCGACCGCTGGACGAGGCCCTGGCCGAGCTGCTGGGCCAGGCCCGGCCGCCGGCGGGCGAAGAGCGCGTGGCCACCTTCGACGCCGACGGCCGGGTGCTGGCGCAGGACCTGGTGTCCGCGCTGCACGTCCCGCCGCAGGACAACAGCTCGATGGACGGCTACGCCGTGCGGCGCGCCGAGATCCCCGACGAAGGCGTGGTGCTGCCGGTCAGCCAGCGCATCGCCGCCGGCCACGCGGCCCGGCCGCTGCAGCCGGGCACGGTCGCGCGCATCTTCACCGGCGCGCCGGTGCCGCCGGGCGCCGACGCCATCGTGATGCAGGAATACGCCGAGCCGGTGGGCGATGCGTCGGTGCGCATCCAGACCGTGCCCGCGCCGGGCCAGTGGATCCGGCGCGCGGGCGAGGATGTCACCCGCGGCGCCGTCATCCTGCAGCGTGGGCATAGGCTCGACCCTGCCGCCTGCGGCCTCGCCGCGGGCATCGGCAGCGACACCGTGCCGGTGGTCCGCCGCCCGAGGGTGGCGCTGTTCTCCACCGGCGACGAGCTGGTGATGCCCGGCACGGTGCCACCCGAGCGCATGCCGCCAGGCGCCATCTACAACTCCAACCGCTTCTTCCTGCGCCAGCTGCTGGCGCGCTGCGGCTGCGAGGTCGGCGACCTGGGCATCGTGCCCGACGACCGGCAGGCCACCATCGAGGCCTTGCGGAGCGCCGCGAAGGACCACGACGTGATCCTCACCAGCGGCGGCGTGTCGGTCGGCGAAGAGGACCACATCAAGCCGGCCGTGCAGCAGCTCGGCTCGCTCGACCTCTGGCAGATCGCGATGAAACCCGGCAAGCCGTTCGCGTACGGCCGCGTCGGCGAGGCGCATTTCCTCGGCCTGCCGGGCAATCCGGTCTCCAGCTTCCTCACCTTCCTGCTGTTGGTGCGGCCGTTCCTGCTCAAGCTGCAAGGTGCGACGAAGCTTGCGCCCGCAGTCCTGTCGCTGCGCGCCGACTTCGACTGGAAGGCCGACAAGCGCCGCGAGTTCCTGCGCGTGCGCCGCAACGCCGAGGGCGGCCTCGCGCTGTTCCCCAACCAGAGTTCGGGCGTGCTGACCTCCACCGTCTGGTGCGACGGCTTCGTCGACAACCCGGCCAACCAGGCCATCGCGCGCGGCGACACCGTGCGCTTCCTTCCCCTGGCGGAGCTGCTCGCATGAAGGTGCAACTGCGTTATTTCGCCTCGGTGCGCGAGGCCATGGGCCGCGGCGGCGAGGAGCGGCAGACCGCGGCGGAAAGCCTGCTCGCGCTGCGCGACGAGCTCGTCGCGCTGGGCGAGCCCTACGCCCAGGCCCTGGGCGCCGGCAAAGCGGTGCGCATGGCGCTCGACCAGGTGATGGCCGACGGCGACGCGCCGCTGCGCGAAGGCGCGGAAGTCGCGTTCTTTCCGCCCGTCACCGGAGGCTGAGATGGCCGGTCCGCGCGTGTCGATCCAGACCGCCGACTTCGACGTCGCTGCGGAACTCGAGGCGCTGCGCCGCCACGACCACCGCGTCGGCGCCGTGTGCAGCTTCGTCGGCACCGTGCGCAAGGCCAACGAGGGCAACAACGGCCCGCAGGTGCTCTCGATGGAGCTGGAGCACTACCCCGGCATGACCGAGAAGGCGATCGAGGCCATGATCGACGAGGCCCAGCGCCGCTTCGACATCTTCTCGGCGCGCGTCGTGCACCGCGTGGGCCTGCTGATGCCGGGCGACCAGATCGTGCTGGCGGCCGTCACCTCGTCCCACCGCGGCCAGAGCTTCCAGGCCTGCGAGTTCCTGATGGACTACCTGAAGACCCAGGCGCCGTTCTGGAAGAAGGAGCGCACGCCGCAGGGCGAGCAGTGGGTCGATGCGCGGGTGAGCGACGACGCGGCCCTGGCGCGCTGGGGCATCCGCGCCGGCAACGCCGGCTAGTCCTGCGCGGGCGGCACGAAGGCCGCTCGAGCCTCGTCTTCCAGTTCCCCGGTCAAGAGCTGCAAGAGTTGCAGCAATTGCGCCTGCTGCTCGCGGTCCAGCGGCGACATCAAACGCCGGTAGGCGCGCTCGGCGGGGCGCTGGGCGTTCTCCAGCATCTGCGTGCCGAGTTCGGTGAGCTGCACCGACACGTTGCGGCGGCCGGTGGCGGACTCGCGCTCCACCAGCCCGCGCGCCTCCAGCCCGCGCAGCACGCGCAGCACCGTCACCTTGTCGAAGCCGAGCGCGCGCGCCAGGCTGGACTGGCCCAGGCCCGGATGCGCCTGAAGCACCGTGAGCACGCCGAACTGCGCGGGCGTGAGCTGCAGCTCGCGGCATTCGTCCTCGAACACCGCGGCCGAGATCTGATGCGCGCGCCGCAGCAGGAAGCCGGGTCGGGCGTACAGGCGTGAGAGGGGGGCGCGGGGCTTCTTGGGAGGGGGCACGGCTCGGGTGGAGGCAGGCTCGGCTAGGGAATGCGTGGATTGTGCCTCGCGGCTGGGCGGTTCCATAATCGTTAGCATGCGAACTCAAGGAGAAGCCTCCATGCCGCGCATTTCCCGTCGTCACCTGCTCGCGCTGGCCGCGGCATCCGCCGTTCCGGCCGCGTACGCGCAGCCGGCCCAGCAGGCCGCTTCCGCACCCGGCGGAGCCCAGCCGTTGCGGCTGATCGTGCCATTCACGCCGGGCACCGGCATCGACCTGATCGCCCGCACCGTCGGCCCCAGGCTGGGTGAGCGGCTGGGCCGGCCGGTGGTGGTGGACAACCGCGCCGGCGCGTCCGGCAACATCGGCACCGAGGCGGTGGTCCGCTCCGCGCCCAACGGCAGCACGCTGCTCGTCAGCGTGAACACGCTGGTGATGAACCGCAGCCTCTATCCCAAGCTGCCATTCGACCCGGTCAAGGACCTGATGCCGGTGTCGCTCACCAGCTGGGGCCAGCTGATCCTGGTGACGAATCCGAATTCCGGCTGGCACAGCGCCGGGGACGTGGTGAAGGCCGCCAAGGCCAGGCCGGGCGCCATCAACTACGCCAGCCCCGGCGTGGGCACGCCGCACCACCTGTCGATGGAACTGTTCAAGGCCACCAACGGCATCTTCGTCACGCACGTGCCGTACCGCGGCACCGGGCCGGCCGTGACTGACCTGCTGGGGGGCCAGGTCGAGCTGGCGTTCCTGCCCATCCACGTGGCGCTGCCGCACGTCAAGGCGGGCAAGCTGGTGGCGCTGGGCATCGGCAGCGAGAAGCGCCACGCCCTGCTGCCGCAGGTGCCCACGCTGGAAGAGGCGCATGCGGGCAAGGTCAACGTCGACATGTGGTACGGCGTCTTCGCCCCGCCGGGCACGGCGCCGGATTTCGTGGCGCGCATCAACCGCGAGCTCAAGGACATCCTGGCGCTGCCCGAGGTGCGCACGGCTTTCGAGACCCAGGGCATGGATCCCGCCGCCAGCACGCCGGAGGAATTCCGCCGGCTGGTCGAGCAGGACGCCGAGCGCTGGGCCCAGCTCATCAAGTCGCGCGGCATCACCGCGGAATAACAGGACAGGCAAGGAGCACGCATGCGGGTCGCGATCGCCGGGGGCGGCATCGGAGGTTTGGCGCTGGCGCTGTCGCTGCACAGGCACGGCATCGCCTGCGACGTGTACGAGGCGGTGCCCGAGGTCCGCGAGATCGGCGTGGGCATCACGCTGCTGCCGCATGCCATGCGCGAGCTGGCGGCGCTCGGCGTGCAGGACCGCATCGAGCCGCTGGGCATCGAGAACCTGGAGAGCGTGTTCTTCAACCGCTGGGGCCAGTTCATCTACCGCGAGCCGCGCGGCCGCCATGCGGGCTACCCGCTGCCGGAGATCGGCCTGCACCGGGGCAAGCTGCACCGCGTGCTGTACGAGTCGGTGCTCGAGCGGCTCGGTGCCGACCGCGTGCACCTGGACCGCCGCTGCGTTGCGGTCGAGCAGGACGAGCGCGGCGCCACGCTGCGGCTGCAGACCTCGGCCGGCGCGCCCGCCGGCTCCGCCCAGGCCGACGTCGTCGTGGCCTGCGACGGCGTCAACTCGGCGCTGCGCCGCCAGTTCTATCCCGAGGAGAAGCTCGCCTACGCCGGCATCAACACCTGGCGCGGCGTCAGCGTGCACCGGCCCATCCTCACCGGCCGCAGCTACCTGCGCGTCGGCTCCATCGGCACCGGCAAGATGGTGATCTACCCGATCGTCGACAACGTCGACGGCCAGGGCAACCAGCTGATCAACTGGGTCGCGGAAGTGCAGCGGGCCGGCGCGCCGATGAACGACTGGAACAAGCCCGGCCGGCCGGAGGACCTGATCGAGCTGTTCGCCGACTGGCGCTACGACTGGCTGGACGTCCCGGCGCTGATCCGCGGCGCGGCGCAGATCTTCGAGTACCCGATGGTGGACCGCGACCCGGTGCCGCGCTGGACCTTCGGGCGCGTCACGCTGCTCGGCGACGCCGCGCATCCGATGTACCCGCGCGGCTCCAACGGCTCGGCGCAGGCGCTGATCGACGCGCGCGTGCTGGCGGCCGAGCTGGCGCAGGGCGACGGTCCGGCGGCGCTGGCGCGCTACGAGGCGCAGCGCCTGGCGCCCACGGCGCGGATCGTCGAAACCAACCGTTCGGTGCCGCCGGACTTCATCAACATCCGGGCCGACGAGCTGAGCGGCGGCAAGCCATTCGCGGGAACCATCGACGACCTGATCAGCCAGGACGAGCTGCGCCGCATCTCCGACGAGTACAAGCGCATCGCCGGGTTCGCGCTGCAACCGGCGGGAACGAAAGCTAGTTGAGGTAGCGCGGCCGTTCGCCGAGCGCGTCGGCCTCGCCGCCTTCGGCCACGCGCTGCGTCGGCGCGGCGAACGGCTCGCGCCATTGCGAGCGGGCCAGCGCCTGCTCCAGCAGGTGCAGGAAGCCCTGGGTCAGCCGCTGGTCCATCTCCACCTGGAAGCCGCGCGGCTTGTCGCCCCCGGCCACCGTCGCGCGCTCGTTGAACGACAGGCGCAGCCGGCCGCTGGGCAGCGGCGCGGCGTCCACGTCGGTCACCACCAGCGGCTCGCTGCCGAGCGGCAGGTTGGGCTTGTCCTGATAAGGCGTGTCGAAGTCGGCCTTCTGCAGGAACTCCTCCTTGCGGAACTCGGTGAGCATGCGCCGCAGTTCCTCGTCGGTGTCGGCCAGGGCGGCGCCGCCGGCCTCGTGGCGCAGCAGCTGCTCGGTCTGCAGCTTGTTCAGCAGCGGCCACAGCGCGACCATCAGGCGGCGGGTGAGCCACAGCCGCATCTCCTCGCCGCCGGTGCTGCTCACGCGCAACAGGAGACGGTCCTGTTCGGACTGGTACGTCACCGACAGCTGGTGGATCTGCATGCCCGGATTCTAGGGTTCCGCACGGTCCCACGGATGAGCGCTTCACCGCCGGTAACCCTTGAAAACCTGGGGCCAAGCCTAAGCTTGCATGCAACGGAGAAATTCACCCATGCGACTCGACAAGCTCACCACCAAGTTCCAGGAGGCCCTGGCGGAGGCCCAGAGCCTGGCCCTGGGCAACGACCACGCGTACATCGAACCCGAACACCTGCTGGTGGCCATGCTGCGCCAGGAGGACGGGCCCACCGCGCTGCTGCAGCGCGCCGGCGTCAACGTGCCCGGCCTGCTGGCCTCGTCCGAAGCGGCCATGCACAAGCGACCGCAGGTGCAAGGGCAGGAGCAGGTGCAGGTCGGACGCGAGCTGGTCACGCTGCTGCAGGCCGCCGAGAAGGAAGGCCTGAAGCGCGGCGACCAGTTCATCGCCAGCGAGCTGTTCCTGCTGGCGCTGGCCGATACCAAGCTGGAGATCGGGCGCATCGCGCGCGAGAACGGCCTCACCCGCAAGTCGTTCGAAGCGGCGGTCGACGCCGTGCGCGGCGGCCAGAACGTGGCCAGCCCCGAAGCGGAAGGCCAGCGCGAGGCGCTGAAGAAATACACCATCGACCTGACCGAGCGCGCCCGCCAGGGCAAGCTGGACCCGGTGATCGGCCGCGACGAGGAGATCCGCCGCGCCATCCAGGTGCTGCAGCGCCGCACCAAGAACAACCCGGTGCTGATCGGCGAGCCCGGCGTCGGCAAGACCGCCATCGTCGAAGGCCTGGCGCAGCGCATCGTCGCCGGCGAGGTGCCCGAGACGCTGAAGAACAAGCGGGTGCTGTCGCTCGACATGGCGGCCCTGCTGGCCGGCGCCAAGTACCGCGGCGAGTTCGAGGAGCGCCTGAAGAACGTGCTGAACGAGCTGGCCAAGGACGAGGGCCAGACCATCGTCTTCATCGACGAACTGCACACCATGGTGGGCGCCGGCAAGGCTGAGGGCGCACTGGACGCGGGCAACATGCTCAAGCCGGCGCTGGCGCGCGGCGAGCTGCACTGCGTGGGCGCGACGACGCTGGACGAATACCGCAAGTACATCGAGAAGGACGCCGCGCTCGAGCGCCGCTTCCAGAAGATCCTGGTGGGCGAGCCCAGCGTGGAGGCCACCATCGCCATCCTGCGCGGGCTGCAGGAGAAGTACGAGGTGCACCACGGCGTGGAGATCACCGACCCGGCCATTGTGGCCGCGGCCGAACTCTCGCACCGCTACATCACCGACCGCTTCCTGCCGGACAAGGCGATCGACCTGATCGACGAGGCCGCCTCCAAGATCAAGATCGAGATCGACTCCAAGCCCGAGGCCATCGACCGCCTGGACCGCCGCATGATCCAGCTGCAGATCGAGCGCGAGGCCGTGCGCAAGGAGAAGGACGAGGCCTCGCAGAAGCGCCTCGGCCTGATCGAGGACGAGATCGGCCGGCTCGGCAAGGAGATCGCCGACCTCGAGGAGATCTGGAAGTCCGAGAAGGCCACGGCCCAGGGCAGCGCGCAGGTCAAGGAAGAGATCGACCGCGTGCGCTTCCAGATCGAGGAGTTCAAGCGCAAGGCCGACTTCAACAAGGTGGCCGAGCTGCAGTACGGCAAGCTGCCGGAGCTGGAGCGCAAGCTCAAGGAGGCGCAGGAGGCCGAGAACGGCAAGGCCAAATCGGGCCGGCCGCAGCTGCTGCGCACCCAGGTCGGCGCGGAAGAGATCGCGGAAGTGGTGGCGCGCGCCACCGGCATTCCGGTGTCCAAGCTGATGCAGGGCGAGCGCGAGAAGCTGCTGCAGATGGAAGACCGGCTGCACCAGCGCGTGGTGGGCCAGGACGAGGCCATCAGCGCGGTGGCCAACGCCATCCGCCGCTCGCGCTCGGGCCTGTCCGACCCGAACCGGCCGACCGGCTCGTTCCTGTTCCTCGGCCCCACCGGCGTCGGCAAGACCGAGCTGTGCAAGGCGCTGGCGAACTTCCTGTTCGACAGCGAGGAGCACCTGATCCGCGTCGACATGAGCGAGTTCATGGAGAAGCACTCGGTGGCCCGCCTGATCGGCGCGCCCCCCGGCTACGTGGGCTACGAGGAAGGCGGCTACCTGACGGAAGCGGTGCGCCGCAAGCCGTACAGCGTGATCCTGCTCGACGAGGTCGAGAAGGCCCACCACGACGTGTTCAACGTGCTGCTGCAGGTGCTGGACGATGGCCGCCTCACCGACGGGCAGGGCCGCACCGTGGACTTCAAGAACACGGTGATCGTGATGACCAGCAACATCGGCTCGCACATGATCCAGGCGATGGCCGGGCGGCCGTACGAGGACGTCAAGGAAGCGATCTGGGACGAGCTGAAGAACCACTTCCGGCCCGAGTTCCTCAACCGCATCGACGAAACGGTGGTGTTCCACGGCCTGGGCGCGGACCACATCGCGCGCATCGCGCAGATCCAGCTCAAGGTGCTGGAGCAGCGCCTCGCGAAGATGGACCTCACGCTGCAGGTGTCGCCGGCTGCGCTGGAGGAACTCGCCAAGGTCGGCTTCGATCCGGTGTTCGGTGCTCGGCCGCTCAAGCGCGCGATCCAGCAGCGCATCGAGAACCCGCTGTCGCGGCTCATCCTGGAGGGGCGCTTCCCGCCCAAGAGCGTGATCCCGGTCGAGGTGGACCCGGTGCGCGAACCGGGCGTGTTCCACTTCGGCGCGGCCAAGGCCGAGCCACGCGAGGAAACTGCCGCCTGAGTGGCGGGATTCCGACGCACGGAAGGGGCAAGCGGGCGGCCGCTTGCCCCTTCGCGCCACGCGGGCGACACTGGTCCCGACTTCCTCCCACTCCCTTCCTGAAACGCGAATGCCCGCTCTGATCGCTTTCCTGATGCGCCTCGTGGCCCTGGCTGTCGGCCTGGTGGCCGCCGCCGGCGTGCTGCTCGTCGGCTTTGTCGGCGCCGTGCTGTTCCTGCTGCACAGCGGCTGGGTCCGCCTGGGCGGCCGGCCCGTGTGGTCGTTCCTGCTCGCCGCCCGCAGGCGCGGCTGGGCGCAGGCCGCCGAACGCGTGCGCCCGACGCACGGCTTCGTGCCCCAGCGCGTGCGCGTGCCGGTGCGCGACGTCACCGACGTCGACCCCAAGTGAGGCCGGGCGCCATGTTCAAAGCCCTCGTGCTGGACAAGGCGCCCGAATTCAGCGCCTCGGTGCGGGAGGTCGGCGACGACTTCCTGCCGGAAGGCGACGTCACCCTCGAGGTGGCCTATTCCACGCTCAACTACAAGGACGCGCTGGCGATCACCAACCGCTCGCCCATCGCGCGCAGCTGGCCGATGGTGGCCGGCATCGACGGCGCGGGCCGCGTGGTCGAAAGCTCGTCACCGAAATGGAAGCCGGGCGACCAGGTCGTGCTCAACGGCTTCGGCGTCGGCGAAGCGCACAAAGGTTGCCTGGCCGGCCGCGCGCGGCTGAAGGGCGACTGGCTGGTGCGGCTGCCCGAGTCGTTCACGCCGCGGCAGGCGATGGCCATCGGCACCGCGGGCTACACGGCGATGCTGTGCGTGCTGGCGCTGGAGCGCCACGGCCTGAAACCCGGCGACGGCGACGTGCTGGTCACCGGTGCGACCGGCGGCGTGGGTTCCATCGCAGTGTCCGTGCTCTCCAAACTGGGCCACCGCGTCACCGCGGCCACCGGCAAGGCCGCCGAAGAGAAATTCCTGCGCGACCTGGGGGCGAGCGCCGTCATCGATCGCGCCGAACTCGCTTCGCCCGGCAAGCCGCTGCAGAAGGAGCGCTGGGCCGCCGTGGTCGACGCGGTCGGCAGCCACACGCTGGCCAATGCCTGCGCGCAGACCCGCTACTACGGCGCCGTGGCCGCCTGCGGCCTGGCCCAGGGCATGGACCTGCCCGCCACCGTGGCGCCGTTCATCCTGCGCGGCATCAGCCTGCTGGGCGTCGAGAGCGTGATGGCCCCGATGCCGCTGCGCGAGCAGGCCTGGTCGCGGCTGGCACGCGACCTCGACCCGGCGCGGCTCGAGGCGATCACCAGCGAGATCGCGCTCGAGCAGGCGATCGAGCATGCGCATCGCCTGATCGCGGGGCAGGTGCGCGGCCGGCTGGTCGTCAACACGGCTGGGTGAGGGCCGAGCCAGGGGCGCGCGCGTAAACCCTGTGCGCCGTCGCCGCTCCGGTCGCGTTGAGGCAGTGGAAAGGCAGGTGTAGTTCTCATGCTCGTCCAACGCACGCCCATGTCCCCGCCCGAAGCCCAGGCCTTCGAGGCCGCCATCCGCGCCAGCGGCCGCGATCCCGAAGCGTTCAAGGCCCAGGTGTTCGAAGCCGCGGCCAACGACGAGGACTCCACGCCGCTGCGCCGGGTGCACGTGGTCACGCGGCGTGCCGCCGCCCAGTACGACGCCAGCAACGGAGAGTGGACGCAGAACTTCGCGCGCCATCTGGCGCGCGGCTTCTTCGGTTGAAAGGTCGGTTCAGCGGCCGCTGAACTTGGCGGCCGGCGCCGCCTGCGCCGCCACCGCCAGCGTGGGCAGCGCCGTGCGATACAGCACCGCGCCCACCGTCCCCAGCGCGATCGCCATGGTCGCCGCCACCAGCCCCCAGGGCCACCCAGCAGCGAATCGGGTCGGCTGCGCCGCGGCCACGGCCGCTTCGGCGCGGCTGCGCGCTTCGCGCGCACGCAGCCACTGGTCGTAGCTGGCGCGGCGCTGCGGATGCGAGAGCACCGCGTAGGCCTCGTTGACGGCCGCCATGCGTTGCTGCGCGCCCGTGTCCTGCGGCGCCAGGTCCGGATGGTGGCGGCGCGCGGCGCGGCGATAGGCCTGGCGCAGCGTCTCGTCTCCCGCGCTGCTGGGGATTTCGAGAATGTCGTAGTGGCTGGGTTCGGCGGTTCTGGCCATCGATGTCGCACGGCGCTTTGCTGCGTGCGCCGGTGCTCCTGAAAGTGTAGCTGCGAGGATCTTCGCGGTGAAGCTTCGCGCACGTCCGCGCAGGTTCGCGGCAGCGCATTTACAACAGTGCGCACGGCCCGGCGCCGTAGGACAAGGCCGACATTTGCCGGGCTGGCGCGGGTCCGCGTGAAACCGCGCGCCTAAGATCGCCGCTTCGAGGGGACCATGAAACCTTTCTGGAAGCTGTGGCTGCTGCTTGCCTGCTGCGGCTGGCAGGGCTCGCTTTGGGCGGCGGCGCCGGCTTCGGCCGGCGACAGCGCCGTCAAGGCCGCCTACCTGCACCGCATCGTGGGCCGGGTGGAGTGGCCGGC
>JAEWBU010000252.1 GCA_023390985.1 Pseudomonadota bacterium | reverse complement strand
GGCGTGTTCGAGTTCGACGCCTTCGCCGGCGGCACCGAGGCCATCGCCCGCGCCATCGCCGAGTCGTCCGCGTTCAGCATCGCGGGCGGCGGCGACACGCTGGCGGCCATCGCCAAGTACGGCATCGAGAAGGACGTGGGCTACATCTCCACCGGCGGCGGCGCCTTCCTCGAGGTGCTGGAAGGCAAGACCCTGCCGGCCTTCGAGATCCTGTCGAAACGCGCGGCCGGCTGAAGCTCCGTAACCGCCTTGTAACCCGCGCGCCGGTGGCATGTGAGAATGCCGCCCACCGCTCATCGACAGGAAGCTGCCTCATGGCCCGTCGCGCCACCAAGATCGTCGCCACCCTCGGCCCCGCCTCCAGCGATCCCAAGCTGCTGGAACAGATGATCCGCGCCGGCGTCAACGTCGTGCGCCTGAACTTCAGCCACGGCACCGCGCAGGACCACATCGACCGCGCCACGCTGGTCCGTGAGGCGGCGCAGCGCGCCGGCCGCGAGGTGGCCATCATGGCCGACCTGCAGGGTCCCAAGATCCGCGTGGGCAAGTTCGCCGACGGCAAGGTGCTGCTCGAGCCGGGCATGAAGTTCGTGCTGGACGCCTCGCGCACCGAGCCGGGCAACCTGGAAGGCGTGGGGCTGGACTACAAGGAGTTGCCGCGCGACGTGCGCTCCGGTGACACGCTGCTGCTCAACGACGGCCTGATCGTGCTGACGGTCGACCGGGTCGACGGCGAGCAGGTGCACACCACGGTCAAGCTCGGCGGCGTGCTGTCCAACAACAAGGGCATCAACAAGCAGGGCGGCGGCCTGACGGCGCCGGCCCTCACCGCCAAGGACATGGAGGACATCCGCACCGCGATGAGCTTCCAGGCCGACTACGTGGCGGTGAGCTTTCCCAAGACCGCCACCGACATGGAGATGGCGCGCCAGCTGTGCAACGTGGCCGCGGCCGACTACCGCCACAAGCCGGCCCTGATCGCCAAGATCGAGCGCGCCGAGGCGATCCCCAACCTCGAATCCATCCTCAAGGCCAGCGACGGCATCATGGTCGCGCGCGGCGACTTGGCGGTGGAGGTGGGCAACGCGGCGGTGCCGGCGCTGCAGAAACGCATGATCCGCATGGCCCGCAACTGCGACAAGGTGGTGATCACCGCCACGCAGATGATGGAGTCGATGATCGCGAACCCGGTGCCCACGCGCGCCGAGGTGAGCGACGTGGCCAACGCGGTGCTGGACGGCACCGACGCGGTGATGCTCAGCGCCGAGACGGCGGCCGGCAAGTACCCGCTGGAAACCATCGTCGAGATGGCCAACATCTGCGCCGAGGCCGAGATGGCCGAGGACGTGAAGCTGGACGCCGATTTCACCGGGATGGATTTCGAGCGCATCGACCAGTCCATCGCCATGGGCGCGCTCTTCACCGCGCACCACCTGGGCTGCAAGGCCATCGTGGCGCTCACCGACTCGGGCTCCACCGCGCTGTGGATGAGCCGCCATCCGATCCACATCCCGATCTACGCGCTCACGCCCAAGCTGGCCACGCAGCGCCGCATGGCGCTGTACCGCAACGTGCGGCCGCTGCTGATGGACCAGAGCGCCGAGCGCGACACCGCGCTGAAGGAAGCCGAGGCGCACCTGAAGAAGCGCGGCATCGTGGCACCGGGCGACATCTACGCCATCACCTGCGGCGAGCCGATGGGCGCGCCCGGCGGCACCAACATGCTCAAGATCTGCCGGGTGGCCTGAAGGGGCCATTGCCCGTGCAAGCGCGGCCGTTCGCGGCCCGCGGCGCCACCCCGGCGGTAAAATTTGGCGCAGTCACCGCGCGTTGCGAACGCGCGCGCGAAACCGGTTTATTCAACTACAGGACTGCACCATGCCCCTCGTTTCCATGCGCGAACTGCTGGACCATGCCGCCGAGAACGGCTATGGCATCCCGGCCTTCAACGTCAACAACCTCGAGCAGGTCCAGGCCGTCATGGAAGCCGCCAAGGAGACGCAGGCTCCGGTGATCCTGCAGGCCAGCGCGGGCGCCCGGAAGTACGCCGGCGAGCCCTTCGTCAAGCACCTGATCCAGGCCGCGCTGGAGGCCTATCCCGAGATCCCGCTGGTGATGCACCAGGACCACGGCCAGAGCCCCGACGTCTGCAACGGCGCCATCAAGCTCGGGTTCTCCTCGGTGATGATGGACGGCTCGCTCGAGGCCGACGGCAAGACCATCGCCAGCTACGACTACAACGTGGACGTCACCCGCAAGGTGGTCGACATGGCCCACAAGCTGGGCGTCACGGTCGAGGGCGAGCTGGGCTGTCTGGGCAGCCTGGAGACCATGAAGGGCGACAAGGAAGACGGCCACGGCACCGACGCGACCATGACGCGCGACCAGCTGCTGACCGATCCCGAGCAGGCCGCCGACTTCGTCAAGAAGACCCAGCTGGACGCGCTGGCCATCGCCATCGGCACCAGCCACGGCGCCTACAAGTTCACCCGCAAGCCCACGGGCGACATCCTGGCGATCGACCGCATCAAGGAGATCCATCGTCGCATCCCCAACACCCACCTGGTGATGCACGGTTCCTCGTCCGTGCCGCAGGAGCTGCTGGAGATCATCCGCCAGCACGGCGGCAAGATGAAGGAAACCTACGGCGTGCCGGTCGAGGAGATCCAGGAAGCCATCAAGCACGGCGTGCGCAAGATCAACATCGACACCGACATCCGCCTGGCCATGACCGGCGCGGTGCGCAAGTTCCTCGCCGAGAACCCCGACAAGTTCGACATGCGCGAATGGATGAAGCCCGCGCGCGAGGCCGCCAAGCAGATCTGCAAGCAGCGCTACATCCAGTTCGGCTGCGAAGGCCAGGCCCCGAAGATCAAGGGCCACAGCCTGCAGGTGGTCGCGCAGCAGTACGCGCGCGGCGAGCTGGCGCAGACGGTGAAGTGACGCCGCCGCCTCGCGCGGGTCGCCTCAGGGCGACTTGTGCAGGCCGGACGGTTCGCGGGGGCCCGGTCGGGCCCCTTCTTTTTTCTGCAGCGTGGCGGTGTTCGCCTTCGCGAGCGCCTGCAGCTTGCCGACCGACCAGCCGAAGTTCCAGACCCAGTCGGCCAGCCGCCGCTGCCCCGTGGGCCGGCGCAGCCCGCTGGCCACCAGCGCGCCCGCGCCCTCGGGCAGGCAGCGCGCCATCCACAGCAGCTGGCGCGGAACGGGATGGCGCGCCGGCGTCCAGCCGCGCGCCATGTGCATGAGCGTGGTATCGCGTCCCCAGCCGCGGCCCTGCCGGTAGCGGTCGCCCAGCGTCGAGCGCTCGCGGTAGTGCACCAGCGCGGCCGGTTCGAAGTGCAGGCTGTAGCCCGCCGCCTGGGCGCGGCAGCAGTACTCGTCGTCGTGCGCGATCGGGAACTCGATGCTGAGCGGACCGATGGCTTCGTACAGCGAACGGCGGATACCGAAGCCGGCGGCGCTGCCCGAAAGATAGTGCGGCGGCTCCGGATGCCGGTACAGGCCGTTCGCCTGGAAGCCGTCGCCGGCCAGCGGATGCAGCGACGGCGGATTCAGCTTGCGGTGGTCCAGCCGCGCGAGCACGAACTCGTGCGACTGCAGCGCGCGTCCCATCGCCTCGAGCCATCCCTCGGCGACCTCGTCGTCGGCTTCGCAGAACACGAAGGCCTCGCCCTTCGCGACCCGGATGCCCGTGTTGTACGAGTGAGGCACGCCCAGCCGCGGCGTGCCGGGCTTGTGGGCGGGCTCGATGCGCAGGTGCGGCAGTCGATCGCGGTATCGCTCCACGATGGCCATCGAGTGGTCGGTCGAGCCGTTGTCCACCACGATCACTTCCCAGCCCCCGGACCAGTGCTGGCGCGTGAGCGCCTCCAGTTGCACGGCGAGGGTCGCCGCGCCGTTGAAGCAGGGAAGAATGACGCTCAGTTCCATGACCGCTCCCTCAGCCGACTTCGGCATCGCCATCCTAGGCCCGCGCGGGCACGCGCAGGCACGGCTGTATCGAACGGTTCTGGCAGAGCTCGCCGGTTGGGCAACCGCCCGCCGCCGCTCGTGCGCTCGGCGACAATGTCCGCCCGCTGATGAACGTTTGCCATGACGACCGCCCTGCACACCTCTTCCCTGACTTCCCTGCCCCTGCTGGCCCGCGGCAAGGTGCGCGACAACTACGCGGTGGGCACCGATCGCATCCTGATGGTGGCCAGCGACCGCATCTCGGCCTTCGACGTCATCATGGGCGAGCCCATCCCGGGCAAGGGCGAGCTGCTCACCCAGATGGCGATGTTCTGGTTCGGCCGGCTCGCGCAGGTCTGCCCCAACCACCTCACGGGTGAGCTGCCGGAGAGCGTGGTGACTTCGGCCGAGGTGCAGCAGGTGGTCGGCCGCTCGATGCTGGTCAAGCGGCTCAAGCCGATTCCGGTGGAAGCGGTGGTGCGCGGCTACCTGGCCGGCAGCGGCTGGCAGGAATACCAGCAGACGCAATCGGTGTGCGGCGTGCCGCTGCCGTCCGGCCTCACCAACGCCAGCCGGCTGCCGCAGCCGATCTACACGCCGGCCGCCAAGGCCGAGGCGGGCGAGCACGACGAGAACATCACCTTCGAGCGCACGGTGGAGATCGCCGGCGCCGAGGTCGCGACCCGCATCAGCGACCTCAGCCTCAAGCTCTACCAGGAAGCCGCCAAGATCGCGCTGGCCAAGGGCCTGATCATCGCGGACACCAAGTTCGAGTTCGGCCTGGACGAGCAGGGCCAGGTGGTGCTGATGGACGAGGTGCTCACGCCGGATTCCTCGCGCTACTGGCCGGTGGAAGGCTACGAGGCCGCGCTGCGAGACGGCCGCAACCCGCCCAGCTTCGACAAGCAGTTCCTGCGCGACTGGCTGGAGACCGTGCGCATCCACGGCAAGCCCTGGGACAAGACGCCCCCGGCGCCGCGCCTGCCGCAGGACGTGGTGGACAAGACCGCGGCCAAGTACCGGGAAGCGCTGGAACGGCTGACGGCGTGAGAACAGGTCCTGTGCTACATTTGTGGCACAAGGAGCCGGCCTCATGAGCACCGCCACCATCCGCATCGACGACGCCCTGCGCGAGCGTATCGCGCGCGTGGCCGAGGCCAACGAGCAGACGCCGCACAACTTCATGGTGCGGGCGCTGACCGAGAAGGTGGACGAGGCCGAGTGGACGCTGGCCCTGCGTGAGGAGGCCCATCAGCGGCATGCGGCGGTGCTGGCGGGAGAACCCACCGTCGAGTGGCACGACATGCGCGATTGGCTCAAGCGCCGGGCTGCCGACGGCGCGCCCAGGAAGAAGCGCTCCGGGTCCTCGGACAAGTGACCCGCGTCGTCCTGGCCGCCGCCGTGCGGGACGACTTCGACCGCATCTTCCACTTCCTGTTCGAGCACGCACCGGAATCGGCGGCGGACCGCATCGAAGCCATCGTGCAGGCGATCGATGTCTTGCAGCTGAGCCCCTTGATCGGCCGGCCCGCGCCGCACGGCCAGCGCGAGCTGATCATCTCCACCGGCGCCAGCGGCTTCCTGGCGCTCTACCACTATGACCCGCTGCAGGACACCGCGCTGGTGCTGGCGGTGCGCAGCCAGCGCGAGCGGACGTACAAGCGCTAGGCGTGGATCAGCTCAGCACCACGCTGGACAACCGCCGCCGATACGTCGCCACGGTCGGATCGTCCGGCGGGATCTGGCCTTCGGCGACCTTGGGCTTGGGCGGCTCGATGACGTCGAGGATGGCGATGTAGGTCTTGCGCGCGGCGTCCTCGTTCCAGGCCTTGTCGCGCATCAGGATCTCCAGCAGCTCGTCCATTGCGTCCGTCCAGCGGCGTTGCCCGGCCAGCAGGCGCGCGCGGGCGAAGCGGGCTTCGAAGTCGCGCTTGTTGGCGGCGATGCGCGCGTCCTGCGCCGCCAGGTCGCCCCCCGATTCCGCGAAGGCCATCGCATCGATCACCCGTTGCAGCGACTCCAGCCGGCGCAGGCCCGCCGCCTTGGGCGCTACGGGCTCGAACGCGGTCTTCGCCTCCTGCCAGCGGCCCGCCAGCAGCAGCGCCTTGACGTACTCGAAGCGCGCGTCGTCATCCGACGGGTTGGTGGCCACCGCGTGCTGCAGCTGTTCCAGCTGGCCCTGCGCGTCGAGCGGGGCGGCCTCCTCTTCCTCGATGGCGTCCTCGGCCATCTCGTCGGCCGGCGGCACGTGCTTGTCGAGGAACTGGCGCAACTGGCCTTCGGGCAGCGCGCCCATGAAACCATCCACTGGCTGGCCGTTCATCAGCAGGATGCAGGTGGGGATGCTGCGGATGCCGAACGCCGCGCTGAGCTGCTGCTCCTCGTCGGAGTTGATCTTCACCAGCTTGAAGCGGCCCGCGTAGTCGATCTCGAGCTTCTCGAGGATCGGGCCGATCACCTTGCAGGGGCCGCACCACGGCGCCCAGAAGTCCACCAGCACGGGCTGGGTCATGGAGGCGGCGATGACTTCGCTTTCGAAGTTTTCCAGGGTGACGTCGATCATGGGCAGGGACTCGCAAACCTTAAAATTCGACCTTTAGGAGCAGCTCATGCCCCCGGTTCAGGTCGGCGTGGTGATGGGGTCCAGCAGCGACTGGGACACCCTGCAGCACGCAGTGCAGATTCTCCAGGAATTCGGCATCGCCCATGAGGCGAGGGTCGTCTCCGCCCATCGCATGCCGGACGACATGTTCGCCTATGCGCAGCAGGCGGCCGGCCGCGGGCTGAAGGCCATCATCGCCGGCGCCGGCGGCGCCGCGCACCTGCCCGGCATGCTCGCCTCCAAGACCACGGTGCCGGTGCTGGGCGTGCCGGTTCCCAGCCGCCACCTGCAGGGCGTGGATTCGCTGCACAGCATCGTGCAGATGCCCAAGGGCATCCCGGTCGCCACCTTCGCCATCGGCACGGCCGGCGCGGCCAATGCGGCGCTGTTCGCGGTGGCCATGCTCGCGTCTTCCGATGAGCGCCTTCGCACGCAGCTGGAGACGTTCCGCGCGCGCCAGACCGAGGCGGCTCGTGCCATGACGCTGCCGCCCGCCGCATGAGCGGCGCAGCCATCCGCCCGCTGTCGCCGGGCGCCACCCTCGGCGTGATGGGCGGCGGCCAGCTCGGCCGCATGTTCGTGCACGCCGCCCAGCAGCTGGGCTTTCGCACCGCCGTGCTCGACGCCGACGAGGACAGCCCCGCCGGCACGGTGAGCCACCACCACGTGAAGAGCGGCTACCTCGACGAGGCCGGCCTCGCGCGCCTGGCCCAGGTGGCCCAGGCCGTCACCACCGAGTTCGAGAACGTCCCCGCCGACGCGCTCACCCGCCTGGCGCGCGAGGTGCCGGTCGCGCCCGCCGCGAACGCCGTGGCCATCGCGCAGGACCGCGCCCAGGAGAAGGCGCACTTCACGCGCTGCGGCGTGCCCTGCGCGCCGAATGCCCTGATCGAGTCGCAGGACCAGCTGCAGGCCGTGCCCGACGCGCTGCTGCCGGGCGTGCTCAAGACCGCGCGCCTGGGCTACGACGGCAAGGGCCAGGTCCGCGTGGCGGATCGCGCGGCGCTCGCGCAGGCCTGGGACGAACTCAAGCGCGTGCCCTGCGTGCTCGAGAAGCTGCTGCCGCTGGCTTCCGAATGCTCGGTGGTCGTCGCTCGCGGCGCCGACGGCCTGATGGTCCACCTGCCCGTGCAGCGCAACCTGCATCGCCAGGGCATCCTGGCCGTCACCGAAGTCGGTCCCGGCCTGCTGCCCGAAGCCACCGAGCGCCAGGCGATCGAAGCGACGCGCGCCATCGCGCAAGGGCTCGACTACGTGGGCGTGCTGTGCGTGGAGTTCTTCCTTCTTCAGGACGGCTCGCTGGTCGTCAACGAGATGGCCCCCAGGCCGCACAACAGCGGCCACTGGAGCCTGGATGGCGCCGACGTCTCGCAGTTCGAGCTGCAGGTCCGCGCGCTCGCCGGCCTGCCGCTGGTGCAGCCGCGCCAACATAGCGCCGCGCTGATGCTCAACCTGCTGGGCGACCTGTGGTTCCAGGATGGCCGTGAGCGTGAGCCTTCGTGGAACGAGGTGCTCGCGCTGCCCGGCGCGCACCTGCACCTGTACGGCAAGGCCCAGGCGCGTCCCGGCCGCAAGATGGGCCACCTGACCTTCACCGCCGCCGATGCGGCCACCGCGCGCGCCAACGCGCTGCGTGCCTGCGCCGTGCTGGGCCTGGAACCGTTCTGAGCCTGCCATGATCCTGGACCCGCGCGACCCCGCCGCGATGCACGAGGCGGTGCGAACGCTGCAAGGAGGCGGCCTGGTCGCCTTCCCGACCGAGACCGTGTACGGCCTCGGCGCCGACGCCGGCAAGGATTCCGCCGTCGCCGGCATCTTCGCGGCCAAGGGCCGGCCGGCCGACCATCCGCTGATCGTGCACGTGCCCGATCTCGAAGCCGCTGCGCACTTTGCCGTCGAAATCCCCGAGTTCGCGCGCCGCCTCGCGCAGGCGTTCTGGCCCGGGCCGCTGACGCTGATCCTGCCGCGCCGCGCCGGCGTGGCCGATGCCGCCGCCGGCGGCCAGGGCTCGATCGGCGTGCGCTGCCCCGCGCATCCG
>JAEWBU010000224.1 GCA_023390985.1 Pseudomonadota bacterium | reverse complement strand
GCCAGTCGAGCGCCGTGGGCATCGGCGGCGACCCGATCAACGGCCTGAAGCACCTGGACGTGATGAAGGCGTTCAACGACGACCCCGACACCGACGCCGTGATCATGATCGGCGAGATCGGCGGCCCGGACGAAGCCGACGCCGCGCGCTGGTGCAAGGACAACATGAAGAAGCCGATCGTCGGCTTCATCGCGGGGGTCACGGCGCCCCCCGGCAAGCGGATGGGCCACGCCGGCGCGCTGATCTCCGGCGGCGCCGACACGGCCGATGCCAAGCTGGCGATCATGGAGGAATGCGGCTTCAAGGTGACGCGCAATCCCTCGGAAATGGGCAAGCTGCTGAAGGCGCTTCTCTGAGCGCGATCTCCTGAAACCGAACCGAAGCCGACGCCCCGCGTCGGCTTTTTTCATGGGGCGCCGCGGGCAGCAATTCACGCTTGCCACAAATTTGCAACAAAACGTACGCCGGTCGTCACATATCGCCTTGTCCGCCCTGGGGGGCTCTGTTAACGTCCAGCCAGGAGTCCCGCCGCGGCGGGTGGAGAAGCTGTCCTCGAGGCAGTGGGCAGCCTGAGGACAAGGGGCAGAAGTGGGCAGATCTACATCGGCAGGGCGCCGCCAGTTCTGGCGCGCAGACTGGTTCGTCGGAGCCGTCATCGTCGCCGCCGTGTTCGTGCTCTGGAAGTCCACCGACCTGTTCGAGTCGCTGGAGCGGCGCTTCTACGATGTCGCCAGCACGCAGAGCGCGCGCCAGCCTTCCGACCGCATCGCGGTCATCGCCATCGACGACACGAGCATCGCCAACATCGGCCGCTGGCCGTGGGCGCGCGACGTCCACGCGGAGCTGATCGACAAGCTGGCGGCGGCCAAGGCCAAGACCATCGCCTACAACGCGTTCTTCTTCGAGCCGCAGACCGACCGCGGGCTCGCCTACATCCGCAAGATCAAGGAAGCGCTCGGCGCCACCGACAACAGCGCGGTCGGCGCGCTGCTGACCGAGGCCGAGCAGTCGCTGGACAGCGACGGCAAGCTGGCCGCCAGCATGGCCAAGGCCGGCAACGTGCTGGTTCCATCGGCGTTCGTGCTGGGCGACCCGGTGGGACGGGCCGACCGCGAACTGCCGGCCGAAGTCGCCAGGTCCACGGTCGACGAGCGGAACGGATTCGCGCTGTCCGTGCTGCGCGGGCAATACCCTTTGGAAGCCATCGGGCGCGCGTCAGCGGGTGTCGGCCACCTGAACGTCACCAACGATCCGGACGGCGCCGTGCGGGCCGATCCGCTGCTGGTCAACTACTACGGCCGGGGCGTGCCCTCGATGGCGCTGCTCGCCGCCGCCTCCAGCCTGAACCTCGGTCCCGCCGACATCCGCTCCGTGCCCGGCGAAGGCGTGCAGCTGGGCAAGCTGCGCATCCATACCGACGACGCCGCGCGCATGTTGCCGCAGTTCTATCGGGCGCGGGACGGCAAGGCGGCCTTCCCGGTCGACTCGTTCTACGACGTTCTGAGCGGCAAGATCCCGGCCAGCAAATACGCCGACAAGATCGTCCTCATCGGCCCCACGGCCCAGGGCGTGGGCACCACCTTCCCGGTGCCCGGCTACGCGGCGCTCAGCCCGGCCGAGATGATGGCCCACGTGGTCTCCAACATCCTCGCCGAGCACTTCATCGTCGAGCCCTCCTGGGGCGGCCTGGCGGCATTCGGCGCTTTCCTGTTCGTCGCCGGTTACCTGATTGCGGTACTGCCGCGACTGTCGGCGGGCGCCGGCGCGGCGGGCACGGGCGCGCTGTTGCTGGCGTTGCTGCTCACCGAGTTCTTTCTTCTGTCTTCGGGTGGCACCTGGCTTCGGCTGGTGCTGCCGGCGGTGCTGCTCGTCATCGGCCACGCGGCTCTCACGACCAAGCGATTCCTCGTCACAGAGGCCGGCAAGGTGAAGGCCGACGAGGAGTCCGCCGAAACCAACCGCATGATGGGCCTGGCGCTGCAGGGCCAAGGCCAGCTGGACATGGCGTTCGACCGGTTCCGCCGCGTGCCGCTAGGCGATGCGCTGATGGACAACCTGCACAACCTGGCGCTGGACTTCGAGCGCAAGCGGCAGTTCAACAAGGCGCAGGCCGTGTACGAGTACATGGCGGGCTACAACGCCAACTACCGGGACCTGCAGTCCAAGCTCAATCGCGCCCGCAACCTCTCGGAGACCGTGATCCTGGGCGGCGGCTCAGGCCACCCCGGCGGCACCCTGCTGCTAGATGGCGGCGCCGTGGAAAAGCCGATGCTGGGCCGCTACCAGGTCGAGAAGGAACTGGGCAAGGGCGCGATGGGCGTGGTCTACATGGGCAAGGATCCCAAGATCGGCCGCATCGTGGCCATCAAGACGATGGCGCTGTCGGAGGAGTTCGAAGGCGAGGAGCTCAAGGACGCGCGGGAGCGTTTCTTCCGCGAAGCCGAAACGGCCGGCCGCCTGCAGCACCAGAACATCGTCACCATCTTCGATGCGGGCGAGGAGCACGACCTGGCTTACATCGCGATGGAGTTCCTGCGCGGCCGTGACTTGGCCGACTACTGCAGGCCCGGCCACCTGCTGCCGGTGTCGACCGTGCTGTCCATCGTCGCCCGCGTGGCCGAGGCCCTGGCCTATGCCCATCGGCAGAACGTGGTCCATCGCGACATCAAGCCGGCCAACATCATGTACGAGCCGGCGTCGGACACCGTCAAGGTCACCGACTTCGGCATTGCGCGCATCACCGACTCCAGCAAGACCAAGACCGGCCTGGTGCTGGGCACGCCGAGCTTCATGTCGCCCGAGCAGATCGCCGGCAAGAAGGTCGACGGCCGCTCCGACCTGTACTCGCTGGGCGTGATGCTGTTCCAGATGCTCACCGGCGTGCTGCCCTTCCGCGGCGATTCGATGGCCGAGCTGATGTTCAAGATCGCCAACGAGGAGGCGCCCGACGTGCGCGCCATCCGAAGCGAACTGCCTGAGCCGGTGGCCCGGCTGCTCGCCGTAGCCCTGGCCAAGAAGCCGGATACCCGGTTCCAGGACGGCGACAGGTTCGCGGCCGACCTGCGCGGCCTCATGGCCGGGCTGCCGGCGGCCGTGGCCGAAGACGGTCCGGAAAAGACCGTCGCGATGTCGCTCGCCTCGGCCGTCCGCGCCCAGGCCGAAGCCGAAAAGACGCTGGTTCTGGCCGCGACCGGCGGCCCGGCCGGCGCGGGCTATGATGCGGCGCGCCCGCAGACGGATGGTGGGTCCACCGACGAATTTGCCAAGACCGCGGTATTCAACAAGCCTGATGTCTCCAGGACCGACCCCGAGGCATGAGCGGCCAGACATGAATTACGAGTTCAGCATCCGTACCGATCCGGGCCTCGCCCGCGAGAACAACGAGGATTCCGTCACCGTCGACGAGCCCACGCGCCTGGCCATCCTGGCCGACGGCATGGGCGGCTACAACGCCGGCGAGATCGCCAGCGGCATGGCCACCACCTTCATCAAGTCGGAGCTGGGTCGCTGGCTCGCGCAGGCCGGCCGTCACGCCAACGCCAAGGAAGTCCGGCGGGCCATGGAAATCTGCGTCGACAACGCCAACCGCTCCATCTTCAACGCCGCCAATTCCAATCCGCAGTATTCCGGCATGGGCACCACGCTGGTGGTGGGCGTGTTCCAGGACGGGCGGCTGCTGCTGGGGCACATCGGCGACTCCCGCTGCTACCGCCTGCGCGGCAGCGAGCTGGCGCAGATCACCAAGGACCATTCGCTGCTGCAGGAGCAGATGGACGCCGGGCTTATCACGCCCGAGCAGGCGGCGGTCTCCACCAACAAGAATCTCGTCACGCGCGCCCTGGGGGTCGAAGACGCGGTGCTGCTGGACGTCAACGAGCACCGGGTCGAGCCCGGCGACATCTACCTCATGTGCTCCGACGGACTGTCGGACATGGTCGACGATCCCGGCATCGCCCGGATCCTGGCCGGCGACGTCACATTGGAGGAGAAGGCGGTGCAGCTGGTCGACGCGGCGAATGCGAACGGGGGGCGCGACAACATCTCGGTGATGCTGGCCCAGGCCGATTCGGGGGCAAAAAAGAAGGGCCTGATTTCCAGATTGCTGGGAAAATAGCTCTTCAGTGTTGAATCGCCGGCAGAGATATAGAACAGGAGTGGGGCTATGCCGAAAATGATCGTCTCGATCGACGGTGTCGTCATCAAGGAAGTCCAGCTGACGAAAGATCGCACGACGCTGGGCCGGCGTCCCTACAACGACATCGTCATCGACAACCTGGCGGTGAGCGGCGAGCACGCCGTCCTGCAGATGGCCGGCACCGAGGTCCACCTGGAGGACCTCAATAGCACCAACGGAACCTACGTCAACGGCAAGGCCGTGAAGAAGCAGTTGTTGCAGAACAACGACACGGTCGAGATCGGCAAGTACAAGATCAAGTACATCAACGAAGTCCCCGGCGCCACCTTCGACAAGACGGTGATCATGAAGCCGGGGATGGTGCCTCCGCCTGCGGACGCAGGTGCCGCCGCTATCGGTCCGGCAGCCGGCGCGGCTCCGGCGGAACTGGGCCACGTGACGGGCGCCATCAAGGTCCTGTCCGGCGCTGCCGCCGGTCGCGAGGTTCCGCTGGTCAAGGTGGTCACCACCATTGGCAAGCCCGGCGTGGCCGTGGCCGCCATCACCAAGCGACCCTATGGCTTCGTCGTGGCGCACGTCGACGGGAGCAACAAGCCCACGCTGAACGGCGAGCCCATCGGGCCCGAGCCGGTCACCCTCAAGAGCGGCGACCTGCTGGAACTCGCCGGCACCCAGATGCAGTTCGTGCAGGGCTGACGCCCCGGCGCGGCGCTCCCGAGAGACGTCAGCGAGGTTCCGGGCTGGATGGGTACGCTTGCCAGACACTGGACCCGGATCGCGGTCACCCTCCTCCCCTTGATCATCGCCCTGCTGCATGCCAGCGGGGCGATGTCACTCGGTTTCCTGCAGCGCCTCGACGACGTGCTGTATGACGCGCGTCTGCGCGCCACCATGCCGCGGACGCTGGACGAGCGAATCGTCATCGTCGACATCGACGAGAAGAGCCTGGCCGAGATCGGCCGCTGGCCCTGGGGCCGCAACCGCATGGCCCAGCTGGCCGACGAGCTGTTCGCGCGCCAGCAGGTCAGCGTCGTGGGCTTCGACGTCGTGTTCGCCGAGCCGGACGAGAGTTCCGGCCTCAAGCGCCTGCGCCAGCTCGCCGAGGCTGAACTCAGGGACCAGCCGGGCTTCGCCAGCCGGGTCGAAGAGCTCGGCGCGAGTCTCGATTACGACGCGGTCTTCGCGCGCTCGCTGAAGGACCGGCCCGTCGTCCTGGGCTACTACTTCAGCAGCGACCGCGGCGGCGGCAAGACGGGCGCGCTGCCGGCGCCGGTGATCCGGCGCCAGGACCTCGACGGCCGTCCCATCCGTCTGACCAGCTGGAACGGCTACGCGGCCAATATCGAGCAGATCGCACGTGCGGCACCAGTGGCCGGCTTCTTCAATCCCATCATCGACATCGACGGCGTGGTGCGCTCGGTTCCGCTGATCGCCGAGTTCGGCGAGGGCTACTACGAGTCGCTTCCCTTGGCCATGTTCCGCCAGTTGGTGGGCCAGCCCAGCGTCGAGGCGGGTTTTCCGCGTGAAGGCGTGCTCTCGCGCGGCTACCAGGGCCTGGAGAGCGTGGTGCTTCGCCTCGGTCAGAAGTCGCTGGCCATCCCGGTGGACGATCGCGTCGCGGCGCTCGTGCCCTTCCGCGGGCCGGGCGGTGTACAAGGCGGGTCGTTCCGCTACGTCTCCGCCGCGGACCTGATCGCCCAGCGCCTGGACCCGGGCAGCCTCAAGGGCAAGATCATTCTCGTCGGCACCACGGCGCCGGGCCTGCAGGACCTGCGCTCCACGCCGATGGGCGAGACCTACCCCGGCGTCGAAACGCACGCCAACATGATCTCGGGCCTGCTGGACGGCCGCCTTGCGGTCAAGCCGGACTATGCGATCGGATACGACGTGGTGGTCCTGCTGCTGGCGGGGGTCGCGCTGGCGCTGGCGCTGCCCCTGATCTCCGCGCCCAAGGCGGTGATGGTCAGCGTCGGCGTACTGGCTTCCGTGGTCGGCCTGAATTTCTGGTTGTTCCTCGGCGCCGGGCTCGTCATGCCGCTCGCGGCTGCCATCTCCATGGTCCTGACGGCCTTCGCACTGAACATGAGCTACGGCTACTTCATCGAAAGCCGGTCCAAGCGCGAACTGGCCAACCTTTTCGGCACTTACGTTCCGCCGGAACTGGTGGACGAGATGGTGAAGGACCCGGACAGCTACAGCATGAAGGCCCTGAACAAGGAGCTGACGGTGATGTTCTGCGACATGCGGGGCTTCACCAAGATGTCCGAGCGGATGGAACCGGTTCAGCTGCAGGAGCTGCTCAACGCCGTTTTCAATCGATTGACGGACATCATCCGCTCCCACCGCGGCACCATCGACAAGTACATGGGCGATTGCGTGATGGCCTTCTGGGGTGCGCCGGTCGAGACCGCGGAGCATGCCGAGCTGGCCGTGCGCAGCGCGATGGAGATGGCGCAGGCGATTCGCAGGATCAACGAGGAGCACCGCGCCAAGGGCCTGCCCGAGATCGGTGTCGGGGTCGGCCTGAACACCGGGATGATGTGCGTCGGCGACATGGGCTCCCAGGTGCGGCGCAGCTACACGGTGATCGGCGACTCGGTCAACTTGGGCTCACGGCTGGAAGGCCTGTCGAAGGCATACGGCGTCGAGATCGTGGTCAGCGAGTCCACCCGGAAACTGGCGCCCGCCTTTGCCTGGCAGGAGCTGGATCGGGTGCGGGTGAAAGGCAAGGACAAGGCGGTCGCGATCTTCACCCCCGTCGCGACGGCCGACCAGCTTGAAGCGGCCCGCGCCGAGGAACTGAAAAACTGGAACGCCTTCTTGAAGGCATACCGCGAGCAGGACTGGGACCGCTGCGAGCTGATGCTCCTGAATCTGCAGCGGATGAGTCCCAAAAAATACCTTTACGAGTTGTATCAGGAGCGGGTAGCCTCGATGAGGTTGCTTCCCTTCGATCCGGAGTGGGACGGCGCCACCAACTTCGAGAACAAATGAGGACCGCCATGGCCCGCCCCTTCCGTCAACTCCCCGTGCTTGCGCCTATGGCGCGCCACGGCTGCGGCCACCACGGGAACTGACATGCGCGTGCGGGTGCTGGGCTGCTCAGGGGCCATCGCCAAGGGATGTCGCACCACGTCGTTCCTCGTCGACCGCGATGTGCTGGTGGATGCCGGTACCGGCGTGGGCGACCTCACGCTGGACGAGATGTCCGGCATCGAGCACGTGCTGCTCACGCATTCACACCTGGACCACATCGCGGCGCTGCCGTTGATGATCGACTCGATCGCCTCCCAGCTGACGCGGCCGATCTGCGTTCATGCCTTGCCAGGCACCATCGCCGCGATCAAGGCCCATGTCTTCAACAACGTCATCTGGCCGGATTTCAGCCGCATCCCGACGCCTGAAAAGCCGTTTGTGACGCTGCACGAGATCCAGGTCGGCCAGCTGCTGGAAATCGGCAGCAAACGCATCGAGGTTCTGCCGGCAGTGCACACCGTTCCGGCGGTCGGCTACGCCGTCTCTGCGGGCGGCGGCAGCTGGGTGTTCACCGGTGACACGGAGCGCAATCCGGCTTTCTGGCGGCGGATCAATGCCATGAACGTCGCGGCCCTGGTGATCGAGACAGCCTTCAGCAACCGCGAAAAGGACCTCGCGCGCCGCAGCCTCCACCTGTCGCCGCATGCCCTGGCCGAGGAGCTGGACTGCATCGACAAGGGCAAGACCTTCCCGATCTTCATCACGCACACCAAGCCGGCCGAGACCGACTTGATCATGACCGAGATCCAACGGTTCGATCAGACCCAGCCGTTCGGCCAGGATGTCTCGCACGACATCCGGTACCTGCGTGCGGGCCAGGAGTTCGATCTTTAGCCAGTCGCCTGCCGCAGGCAGGCCCAGGAGTTCCCCATGAGCGCCGTCCTCAGACCAGAGCGGGATTCGCAGGCTTTCTTCGATTCCCAGCAGTTGCCGCCGGAAAAGCGCGGCGTCACTTTCGAAGCGCTGTTCTTCCGCCAGCTGCAGCTGGTGACGACAAAGATCCATGAGACGGAGAACGTCGACCAGATCATGCTGGAGGTCAGCCAGGACATCTGCAAGCTGTTCAACGCAGACCGGCTCACGCTCTACGCCGTCAACGAGGACCGGACCGCGATCGTCTCCAAGGTCAAGACCGGCCTGAACGCCGCCAAGGACCTGAAGCTGCCGATCAGCGCGCAGAGCATCGCGGGCTATGTCGCCTTCAGCAAGCAGATGGTGAACATCGCCGACGTCTACGACGACGAGGCGCTCAAGCGCATCCATCCGACGCTGAGCTTTCTGAAGGAAGTGGACAAGCGTTCCGGTTATCGCACCAAGCAGATGCTGGTGCTGCCCGTCCTCGACGGCGACGTGCTGCACGGCGTCATCCAGGTGATCAACAACAAGAGCGACCAGCCGTTCGGCGACCTGGAGATCGAAGGCTCGGCGCAGTTGTGCAAGACGCTGGCCACGGCCATCCGCCAGCGCATGCAGAAGGAACTGGAAAACCAGCGCCGGCGTGCCACCAAGTACGACGGCCTGCTGGCCGACGGGGTGCTCACGCAGGAGGAGCTGCAGAAGTGCATCGGCAAGGCTCGCGAAGAGGGTCATCCGGTCGAGCACGTTCTGATGTCCGACTACCAGATTCGCCCGGCGCAGATCGGACCGTCGCTGGCTCGTTTCTTCGGTGTGCCCTATGAGCCGTTCAATGCGGGCCGCATCCGCTCCGAGCAGTTGCAAGGCCCGCTCAAGCGCGAGTTCGTCGAGGAGCAGGGCTGGATTCCGCTGGAGGAATCGCCGGAAGGCCTGGTCGTCATGTGCATGGACCCGGAGGCGGTGCGAGGCTCGCGCATCGTGCCGCAGGTGTTCTCCCGCCACTCCAGGTTCTCGTATCGCGTCACCACGCAGACCGAATTCCAGGAGACGCTGGCGCAGCTCTATGGCGCGGGTGCGGGCGAGTCCATCGACGAACTGCTGGCGGACCTCAGCGCGCCGATGGACGATGAAGGCGGCGAAGACAGCAGCCTGGAGTCCGCCGCATCGGACAACGAGCTGGTCAAGTTCGTCAACAAGGTCATCGTCGACGCCTACAACCAGCGCTGCTCGGATATCCACATCGAGCCGCTTCCGGGCAAGGGCAAGACAGGCATCCGGTTCCGCATCGACGGCACGCTGGTGCCGTACATCGAAGTGCCCTCGCACTTCCGCCAGGCGATGGTGACCCGCCTGAAGATCATGTGCGACCTCGACATCTCCGAGCGACGCAAGCCGCAGGACGGCAAGATCAAGTTCAAGAAGTACGGCCCGCTGGACATCGAGCTGCGCGTGGCGACCATTCCTTCGGCCGGTGGTGTCGAGGACGTGGTGATGCGCATCCTGTCCGCCGGCGAGCCCATCCCGCTCGAAAAACTCGGACTGACGGCCGTCAACAAGGAGCGTCTGGAGAAGACGGTCAGCAAGCCGTATGGGCTGTTCTACGTTTGCGGTCCAACCGGTTCTGGCAAGACGACCACGCTGCACTCGATCCTGAAGTTTCTCAACACGCCGGAGACCAAGATCTGGACGGCCGAGGACCCGGTTGAAATCACGCAAAAGGGTCTGCGTCAGGTTCAGATCAACAAGAAGGCGGGCATCGCCTTCGCCCTGGTGATGCGCGCGTTCCTGCGTGCCGACCCGGACATCATCATGGTCGGCGAATCGCGCGACAAGGAAACGGTGTCCATGGGCGTGGAGGCCTCGCTCACCGGCCACCTCGTGTTCTCCACGCTGCATACCAATTCGGCGCCGGAATCCATCATCCGCCTGCTGGACATGGGCATGGACCCGTTCAACTTCGCCGATGCTCTGCTCGGCATCCTGGCGCAGCGGCTGGCGAAGCGACTGTGCGACTGCAAGGAGCCTTATTTCCCCGAGCAGGACGAGATCAAAAGTTTCATCGCCGAATACGCCGAGGACCTGCGTCACACGGCGCCCTGGAAGGCCGACTACGCCGGCGAGGCCAAGAAGCTGTATGAAGGCTGGGTCAGGAACTACGGCGAGAGCGGGCGACTCCGCTTTTACAAGGCCGTGGGCTGCGACAGGTGCAATAAGACGGGCTACAAGGGCCGCGTCGGCCTGCACGAACTGCTGGTCGGCGACGACGAGATGAAGAAGTTGATCCAGGAACGCGCCCGGGTCGCTGAGTTGTTCGTGGCCGCCGTCGCGGCCGGGATGCGTACGCTGAAGATGGACGGAATGGAGAAGGTGATGATGGGGGCGACAGATCTGAAACAGGTTCGGTCGGTTTGCATCAAGTAGAGACAGAAATTGTCAGTCCAGAGACGCTTTCGTCACGTTGAGGTGCCGGGAAGAGTAAAAAAGTATTCTTTATATTCTGGCACAGCAGTTGCACAACCGCTGAGCTTCTTCACAAGGAGGTTTTCCAATGAAGCGTGCTATCCAGAAGGGTTTCACCCTGATCGAACTGATGATCGTGGTTGCGATCATCGGTATCCTGGCCGCCGTCGCGCTGCCGGCTTACCAGGACTACACGGTCCGCGCCAAGATGTCTGAAGTGATCCTGGCGGCTTCGCAATGCCGTACCAGCATCACCGAGACTGTCCAAAGCGCGTCCAACACCTCCGCGTTCACGGCAGGCGGCTGGGGCTGCGAGTCTTCTCAGTCGACCTCCCAGTATGTTTCGAAGGTGCAGACCAACGCCGCGGGCGCGATCCAGGTGACTCCGAACGCGACGAATCTCGCCCAAGTGACCGGCCTGACCGTGATCCTGGCTCCGGCCACCACTGTTACTCCGGGTTCCACCGTCGGTCAATGGTTCTGCGGCCCCGGTGGCACGAACGCGACTACCTTGTCGAAGTACCTGCCGGGTTCGTGCCGCGACACCACGGTGGTGACGACTCACGGTGCCAGCACCTGGGCGCCCTAATTCCCCTTTCGCGCGAGAACGAGGCTCTTCGGGGCCTCTTTTTTTTGGGCACCTCTGTCGTCGTTCATCTTTCTCACTTGATTCA
This sequence comes from Pseudomonadota bacterium, assembly GCA_023390985.1. GTDB lineage: Bacteria > Pseudomonadota > Gammaproteobacteria > Burkholderiales > Burkholderiaceae_C > Ramlibacter. The sequence continues at coordinate 10,953 of JAEWBU010000224.1, read as the reverse complement.
GCATGAACGCAATGCGCCTGTTTGCTGAAGCACCAGTATTGCTCGCGGCAACGCTGCTGATTGTGTGTGCGATCAACCCTGATCATTTCCCCCCGTGGACCTCATTCCACACGGAAGCTCCGGCATTCGCAGCCGCCATCCTGCTCTTGGCCTCGACCGCCCGCAACAGAGTGCGTCTTGGATTTCCGGCGCTCTTCGCGGCGGCTCTGCTGAGCACGGCGATGCTGCAATATGCGGTGGGTTTGATCACCTATCGAGGGGACGTCTGGGTTGTTGCCGTCTACCTGATGACATTCGCCGCAGCGTGGTTGTGGGCTTCCACGAGCATCAATGGGGGTGGCGAGACGAGACCTCTGGAGGTCATCGCCGGCGTGCTGCTCGCGATGGGCTTGCTTAATGCGTTTCAGAACATCGCTCAGTGGCTGCAGCTCGAGTCCTTTTTCGCGGGATGGCTGTACTCCCCCGTCGGCGTGCGCTCGACCGGCAATTTCGGACAGCCGAATCAATCAAGCACGATGATCTTGATGGGCGTAGCGGCGCAGGCGACGCTGATGGTTCAAGGCCGCGTCGGCCGAATCACTGCTTGGATCGTCTTGGTGTTATCGGCTTGGGCCGTGGCCCTAACCCAGTCGCGCACAGGGCTGGTGTCCGCTACCGTCATGGTGGCTGGATTTGTTGCACTCACCTTCGTGCGCCCTGTCTTGCGTTCATACAGATGGGATGCTGTTGCCTGGCTCGCCGCGCTGTGCGTATTCGCGCTGACGCTGCAGAGCGTGCACTGGGACTTCACGCGTGGGTCGGTCGGTGGAGAGGTGATGACCTCGGTGGGGCTGCGGCCCGTTCTATGGAAACAGTTCTTGGCCAGCCTTAGTGACCAGCCATGGATCGGCTACGGCTGGCTTCAGATCGCGGCCGCGCAGCAAGTAGGGGCCGCCAGCGTTCCAGGTATGGAGCAGGTGAACTACACGCACAACTTGGCTCTCGATGTGCTGGTCATGTTGGGCCTCCCGCTCGGAACGATCTTGCTTGCCACTCTCGCGTTCTGGGGGTACCAACGAGTGCGAAGCCTCACGCAGGATGACGGTACTGCCACGGCAGCCCTCTTCATGTTGGCTCCGTTTGCCTTCCACTCCATGCTGGAGCTACCGCACGCGTACTCCTACATGCTGGTGCTGGCCGGCGCGCTGTGTGGGATCTTCGCCGCCCATACGAAGCCTGCCGGAACGGCAGCGACAGTCGCTCTCCCGCGGTGGTGCGCTGTCGCGATGCCGCTGATCTTGGCGGCAATGATGATGGCGCTAGCCGTCGAGTACCTGCGTGTGGAGGAGGACTTCCGAGTCAACCGGTTCGAGAATCGCCGTTTGGGAGAGGTCCCGCCAGGTTATTCCCCTCCCACGATGCACTTGCTCGACCAGATGGGGGAGTTGATGGCCGCCATGCGACTGCGCGGCATTCGTCAAATGCCCAGCGAGGACCTAGACCTGCTCGTACGGACGACCCGGCGATTCACGTGGGCGCCTCTGCACTTCCGGGCTGCGCTTGCGCTCGGGCTGAATGGGCGTCCCGACGAAGCCAGGGAACAACTCGAAGTCATTCGCAACTTGTTCCCGAAGGACATCGTTTTAGAGGGGCGCGACAACTGGCTGCGTCTACAAGGCGAGTACCCTGAACTCGGCGTCGTTGAATTTCCGGAAGTACGTTGAATTCCAGACTCGCGGCTCCAAGGACCTGGTTCACGGCATCGTTGATCGCTGTTCCTTGGTTGAGTCCATTCACGTTCGGGCCGATGTCGGCGGCTCTCCCCTGGATCATCAGTTTCTCGTGCACGGCCATTCTGTGGGCGCTGGTGATGCGCTTGCCATTTCGCCAGCCGACAGGCGCTGCAGTGGTCAGCGCATCATTGCTCCTTTGGACTTTGGCGGCGCATGGGATAAACCAAGAAGCGGCTTTCCTTGCCGCCGGGCTGACATTGGTTCTGATCGCAAGCGCGGTGGCGGTCGATCCTGCGGCGACCCGTGGGATTGAGCGTGGCTTGCTTGTGGCCGGATGCGGCAACGCGATCGCCGGCCTGAGCCAGTACTTCGGCATTGCGCCACTCTTGGCACCTTGGGTTTTCGCCGGGGGCCTTGGTGAGGCATTTGGAAATGTCCGACAGCCCAATCAATACGCCTCGCTCTGCTGGTTGAGTGTGGCCGTGCTCGTCTTCGGCAGGTGGCCGCTGTCTTCGTTCGTCTCGCGTTGCATGGCTGCGCTGCTGGGAATCGCCGCAGCGGCCTCTGCATCACGCACAGGCCTGATCGAAGGTTTGCTGCTGATCACCTTGGCAGGTATGTGGCCGGGCGCCGAACGACGAGGGCGGGTGATCCTGTGCTCTTTCGCGGTCGGCGCGTACTTCTCAGCCGCTGTGCTGTTGCCGCTGGTTCTAGAAGCTATTACGGGCGAACTCCCGGCGCGCGCGCTTTGGAAGAGATTCGACTCAGGAGCGTCTTGCAGCAGCCGAGCTGTACTCTGGTCCAATGTGCTCCACCTGATCGGGGAGCGGCCGCTAAGGGGATGGGGGCCAGGGGAGTTGGACTACGCACATTTCGTGACGCTATATCCCGGGGATCGTTTTTGCGAAATCTTGGACAACGCGCACAGCCTGCCCTTGCACGTCGCGGTGGAACTTGGCGTCCCTGCGGCAGTGCTGACCGGCGGGCTCGCCATCTGGTGGGTGGCAAGGCAGCGGCCTTGGGCGGAGCAGGAACCGCAGCGTCAATGCGCTTGGGCATTGCTCGCCATCGTCACGCTACACAGCATGTTGGAATACCCCCTCTGGTACGGTCCCTTCCAAGTGATCTTCGGCGTGAGCCTTGGTTGGCTGATGGCGGACCGGTTGCCTCAGCGGGTAATGCGTGTGTCCCGGTATTCAGTCGCAGCCGCGACATTCTTGCTCGCGGCCGTTCTGTATATCGCCTGGGACTATGTCCGGATCAGTCAAGCGTACCTGCCGCCGGCAGAACGGGTCGGGCGGTGGCGGGAGGACCCTCTTTCGCATGCGCGCAGTTCATGGTTGTTCTCGAATCAAGTCACATTCGCGGAACTCACGGTCGCGCCACTGACGCGGGCAAATGCAGACTGGATGTATGCCGCCTCGCAGCGGATGCTTCATTACTCTCCCGAGCCGCGGGTGATCGAGCGGCTCGTCGAGAGCGCCGTCCTGGCCGGACACGAGTCGGAGGCATTGCCGCATTTGGCCCGATTCCGTGCGGCGTTTCCGCGCGAGTACGACGCCTGGAGGAAGGGCCAGGAACCTGCTATTCAGGATTGAACGAAGCTGCCCGACTTCCCGCCGTGCTTCTCGAGCAGCTTCACGTCGGTGATCGTCATCCCCCGGTCGACCGCCTTGCACATGTCGTAAATGGTCAGCAGCGCGACCTGCACGGCAGTGAGGGCCTCCATCTCCACGCCCGTGGGGCCAACGGTGTCCACCCTGGCCGTGCATACAACAGCGGGTTGTCTCCCCTCGCCAAGCTCACGTTCATCGAACTCTATGGAGATCTTGGTCAGCGCCAGCGGATGGCACAGGGGGATCAACTCGCTCGTCTTCTTCGCCCCCTGGATCGCTGCGATACGAGCGACGCCAAGAACATCGCCTTTACTGGCTCGGCCGCTCTGGATGAGCGACAGCGTCGCCGGTAGCATCTCGATCCTGCCGCGAGCGAGTGCGGTTCGGTGAGTCGCGGCCTTCGCCGCCACGTCCACCATGTGGGCCTGGCCCTGTTCGTCAAAATGGGTAAGTTTGTTCATGAGAAGCCTGTCCGCGGTGCTCTTCGATGATACGTTCGGCTCGTTCAAGAGCCGAGTCCGAGCCGCTCTCGTCCATTTGGGCCTCAGTGTGACCACTGCAGTCGCTATAGCGGTGCTTGTGTTCGCCTTCTGGTACCCATATCCATACGACAGGATCTCCGGTGGGCGAGATCTGTTCATCCTTGTTATCTCGGTGGACGTAGTGCTTGGGCCGCTCCTGACTTTGACCGTATTCAACATTCGAAAGCCACGCGGCGAACTGCGTCGAGACATCACCGTTATCGCGCTCTTGCAACTGGCAGGCTTGCTCTATGGACTCTGGACGGTGCAACTGGCGCGGCCAGTCCATCTCGTCTTCGAGATCGATCGATTCCGAGTTGTGCACCGCATCGAAGTCCCGGGCGACCTAGCGGACCGTACTCCGCCCGGGATTGCTATGGCGCCGTGGACCGGGCCAACGCCACTATCGACACGGCCCTTCAGAGACGAAAACGAGCGCCTTGAACTAACGTTGGCCGCCCTACAGGGGGTCCATCTGGGCGCTCGCCCGGATCTTTGGGAGCCTTATGTAGATGGGCGCGATCGAATACTCCAGGCTGCCCGACCGTTGACGGACCTGAGGAACCGATTTCCTCAGTATGCTGCGGAAATCGACAAGGCGGTCCAGCCCACCGGGCGCCAGCCTTGGTGGCTGGTGTACCTGCCGATGGTCGGGCGTGGTGCGGAGGCCTGGACTGTGCTGATCGATGGGCGCACTGCCGAGATTGTCACCTTCGTGCCGCTGGATTCGTTTTGAGCCTGCCTTCCTTTCGGTTTCACCTCGCCGCTGCCCTCATGATGGCCGCGGCGCTGAGCTTGCCCGCCGCCCGCGCCCAACTCCCCACCCTCGGCGACGGCAGCGAGATGTCCAGCGCGTCCGAGCGCCGCCTCGGCGAGCGCATCGCGCGCGAGCTCTACCGCGACCCCGACTACATCGATGACCCGGTGCTGGTCGAGTACGTGCGCGGCATCTGGCAGCCGCTGCTAGACGCGGCGCGCACGCGCGGCGAGCTCAATGCCGAGCTGGACGAGCGCTTCGCCTGGCAGGTGCTGCTGGGCAAGGACCGCAGCGTGAACGCGTTCGCGCTGCCGGGCGGCTGGCTCGGCCTGCACCTGGGGCTGGTGAGCGTCACGGCCAGCCGCGACGAACTGGCTTCGGTGCTGGCGCACGAACTCAGCCACGTGACGCAGCGGCACATCTCGCGCCTGATGACGCAGGAAAAGCGCCAGGGCCCGCTGGTGATCGCCGCCATGATCCTGGGCGCGCTGGCCGCGCGCAAGAATGGCGACGCCGCCAACGCCGTGATCAGCGGCAGCCAGGCGATGGCGATGCAGAACCAGCTCAATTTCTCGCGCGACATGGAGCGCGAGGCCGACCGCGTGGGCTATGGCGTGCTGACGCAGGCGGGGTTCGATCCGCAAGGCTTCGTGTCCATGTTCGAGAAGCTGAACCAGGCCTCCCGCCTGAACGACAGCGGCAGCTACCCGTACCTGCGCACCCACCCCATGACGACGGAGCGCAGTGCCGACATGCAGGCGCGGCTGCAGCTCGCGCCGCGCGAGCGTGTCGATCCGCCCGCGCAGATGGAGCACGCCCTGATGGCCGCGCGCGCGCGGGCGCTCTCCAGCACGGGCGTGGACAGCCTCCGTGCGCTGGTCAGTGAAGCTTCCAGTCTCCCGACCGGTGCACCGGCGCTGCGCCGCGCCGCCACGCTCTACGCCGGCAGCCTGGCGGCCTCGAAGCTGCGCGATCACGGCGTGGCCGTGATGTACGCGCAACGCCTGGTCGACGAACAGCGCGAAGCGCCCGCGGCGGCGCGCCACGCGCGTCTGCTGCTGGCCGAAGTGGCGCTGGCCGGCGGCCGCACCGAGCGCGCGCTGTCGCTGCTCGATGCCAACTCGCGATCGCGGCCCGAGATGCTGCTGCGATCGCAGGCGCGGCTGGCCTCGGGAGGCGCCTCCGAGGTCGCGCAGCAGCTGCAGTCCTGGGTGGCGACGCAGCCGCGCGATGCGCTCGCCTGGCAGGTGCTGGCCCACGCCTACCAGGCGCAGGGCCAGACGGTCCGTGCGGTGCGTGCGGAGGCGGAGGTCCAGGTCGCGCTGCTCGACTACCAGGCGGCGGTGGATCGCCTCAAGGCCGCGCAGGACCTGCTGCGCCGCGGCGGGGCGGGCGGCGACCACATCGAGGCTTCGATCATCGACACCCGCACGCGGCGCGTGGAATCACTTCTTCGGGAACAGTCGCTCGAGCGCTGATTCGATCACCACGCCGATGGCGGAGTAGATCAGCGAGCCCACCAGCGCGGGCAGGAAGCCCTTGACGTTGAAGTCCTGCATGACGGTGGCCGCGGCCCAGAACATCAGGGCGTTGATCACGAACAGGAACAGGCCGAGCGTGAGCACCGTCACCGGCAGCGTGAGCACCACCAGCACCGGCCGCACCACCATGTTGAACAGGCCGATGACGAAGGCGGCGATCAGCGCCGCGGTGAAGTTCTTCACCTCCACGCCGGTGTACACGTAGGCCACGAAGAGCAGCGCCATCGCGCTGAGCAGCCATTTGGCGATCAGCTTCATCGCGGGCGAGGATATCACCGGGTCCGCCCGCCGCGCGCGCGGTGCCGGGGCTATCATCCGTGCCCCCCGTTCGCAGCCATGGCCGGAATCCACATCACCGACATCGAAGCCGCCATCAACTGGTGGCGCGAGCGCGAGCCTTCTCCCGACGGCGTGACGCTGGCGCCGCAGCTGCGCGCGCTGGCCGAGGTGTACGCGCTCATGGTGTACTACCACGAGGACGAGGCCGACGAGATCGGCTTCCCCGCCGCGGCCTACGCGGCCTGGAAGGCCTGGTACGACACCACGCCCGACACGCCCTGCATCGCGATCTGCTCCACCAGCCAGGGCGACGACAGCTGCAAGGGCTGCGGCCGCAGCTTCGAGGAGGTGCAGCTCTGGCCCGAGATGACGCCCGCGGCCAAGCGCCAGACCTGGCGCCGCATCACGCTGCAGGGCGACGCCTGGCGGTTCAACCGCTACGCCGAACGCGCCGCCGAGGGGCCGGCGCCGCCGAAGAAGGACGAGAAAGCCTGATGCTGCGCCTGGCCCGGGCCCCGAACATCGCGATCGCGGCACTGTGGGTCGACCTGCTGCGCCAGGCCGGCTTCGATGCCTCCCTCCAGCGCTACTTCCTGGGCGCGGCCGCCGGCCAACTGCCGCCGGACCAGTGCCTGCCCGAAGTCTGGATCGCCGACCGATCGCAGGAGGCCGCTGCGCGCCAATTGCTCGCCGAGATCCAGAGCGCGCCGCAGCGCCGCTGGGCCTGCGCCTGCGGCGAGATCGTGGAAGGCGGATTCGAGAGCTGCTGGAACTGCGGCCGGCCGATGCCGCAGCCCTGATCGCGCGCTGCTACTTCCAGCGCACCGGCTCGACGTCGACGGTGCCGCCGGCACCCGAGAGCATCAGCGCGCCTTCCTGGATCGTCGCCTGCAGCTGCATGCTGCGCTCCGCCAGCGCGGCGAGCGCCTGCGACGAGGCGGCGGGGATGCGCCACACCTGGAGCCTGTCCAGTCGCGTGAGCTTGTTCTCGATGCCGCGCCACCAGACTTCGGCGGCGTGCGAGAACGCGTACACGAGCACCTGGTCGGCCTTGGAGCAGGCGCGCGAAAGCGGCTTGTCCTCGGGTTGACCGACTTCGATCCACAGGCGCGTGCGGCCGGTGAAGTCGCGCAGCGAAACGTCGGGATCGTCCGGATCCGACAGGCCGGCGCCGAAGGCCAGAGTGCCGTCGCCGCCGAGGTCGGTCTGCAGCGAGTGCGCGTTCAGCGCCAGCGCAGCCAGCCGCACCATCATGCGTTCGTCGGTCTCGCTCGGATGGCGCGCCAGGGTCAGCGCGTGGTCGGCGTAATAGCCGTGGTCGATGTCGGCGACCGCCAGCTGCGCCTTGAAGACGGTGGATTTGAGCGCCATCAGGCGCGACGGGCGAGTTCAGCCGCCTTGCCGACGTAGCTGCCCGGCGTCATCGCCAGGAGTCGGTCGCGCTCCTCGGACGGAATGTCCAGCGAGCAGATCAGCGCCTGCAGGTCTTCGGCGCGCACGGTCTTGCCGCGCGTGACTTCCTTGAGCTTCTCGTACGCGCCCTCGACGCCGAAGCGTCGCATCACGGTCTGGATCGGCTCGGCGAGCACTTCCCAGGCCTGGTCGAGGTCGCCGTCCAGCGCTTCGCGATTGAGTTCCAGCTTGGCCAGGCCGATGCCCATCGAGTGGTACGCGAGCGCCGCGTAGCCGAGCGCCACGCCCATGTTGCGCAGCACGGTCGAATCGGTCAGGTCGCGCTGCCAGCGCGAGACCGGCAGCTTCTCCGACAGGTGGCGCAGCAGCGCGTTGGCCAGGCCCAGGTTGCCTTCGGCGTTCTCGAAGTCGATCGGGTTGACCTTGTGCGGCATGGTGGACGAGCCGATCTCGCCCTCGCGCAGCCGCTGCTTGAAGTAGCCCAGGCTGATGTAGCCCCAGACGTCGCGCGCCCAGTCGACCAGGATGGTGTTGGCGCGCGCCACGGCGTCGAACAGCTCCGCCATGTAGTCGTGCGGCTCGATCTGGATGCTGTAAGGCTGGAATGTCAGGCCCAGGCCGAGCGGCTCCGGCGTCTCCACGACCTTGCGGCTGAAGGCTTCCCAGTCGAACTCGGGCCAGGCCGCCATGTGCGCGTTGTAGTTGCCCACCGCGCCGTTCATCTTGCCCAGCAGCCTGACGGCGGCGATGCGCTCGCGCGCGCCCGCCAGGCGCACCACCACGTTGGCGATCTCCTTGCCCACGGTGGTCGGGCTGGCGGTCTGGCCGTGGGTGCGACTGAGCATGGGCACATCGGCGTAGGCGCGCGCCATCTCGCGCATGCGGGCGATCAGCGCGTCCAGCCCGGGCAGCAGCACCTGCTCGCGCGCGTACTTCAGCTGCAGCGCATGGCTGGTGTTGTTGATGTCCTCGCTCGTGCAGGCGAAGTGGACGAACTCGCTGGCCGCGCGCAGTTCGGGCCGCGCCTCGAACCTGGACTTGATCCAGTATTCGACCGCCTTCACGTCGTGGTTGGTGGTCTTCTCGATCTCCTTGATGGCCAGGGCATCGGCCTCGGAGAAGTTCTTGACGAGGCCGAGCAGGTAGGTGCGCGCGCCGGGCGACAGCGGCTTGAACTCGCCGAAGCCGGCGTCGGACAGGGCGATGAACCAGCAGACTTCCACCTGCACTCGCCGGTGCATGTAGCCCTGCTCGCTCATGAGAGGGCGCAGCGCCGAGAGGCGCGCGGCATAGCGGCCGTCCAGCGGCGAGAGCGCCGAAATCGTAGATAGCGTCATGGGAAGGCGGATTGTAGGCGCGCACTCACCTGGGCCTTCCAGGGGCGGGGCTGTCGCCGGGCTGCGACAGCGCCGGGAGCGTCAGCCCCTAAAATCGGTCGAGTTTCCCCAACCCAAGAGCGACATGAAACTGATCGGAGCCGTGACCAGCCCTTACGTGCGCAAGGTGCGTGTCGTGATGGCCGAGAAGAAGCTGGACTATCAGTTCGTGCAGGAGGACGTGTGGTCCGCCGAGACCACCATCTCCGAGTCCAACCCCCTGGGCAAGGTGCCTTGCCTGGTGATGGAAGGCGGCGAGGCGCTGTTCGACTCGCGCGTCATCGTCGAATACCTCGACACGCTGTCGCCGGTGGGCAAGCTGATTCCGGCGGTGGGTCGCGAGCGTGCGGAGGTGAAGACCTGGGAGGCGCTGGCCGATGGCGTGCTCGATGCCGCCATCCTCGCGCGGCTGGAGGCCAACTGGGCCGGCCGCAGCAAGACGCAGCGCAGCCAGGCCTGGATCGATCGCCAGATCGGCAAGGTGGAGGCCAGCGTCAAGGCCATGAACCTGGGCCTGGGCGACAAGCCGTTCTGCGCGGGCATCCATCTCACGCTGGCCGACATCGCCGTCGGCTGCGCGCTCGGCTACCTGGATTTCCGGTTCCCCGACATCGACTGGCGCACGCCCTACCCCAACCTGGAGAAGCTCTACGCCAAGCTGGTGCAGCGTCCCAGCTTCCAGGACTCCAAGCCCAGCTGACCCGCTGCGCGGGCCGGGGGAAATAAAAATGCTGCGAAGCGCCCCGGAACGAAGGAGGGAGGGAGGGAGGAGGAGAAGAGTCGTCCCAGGATTGCAACCGGACGTCCTGCGCCCGGAAGGCTTCGCAGCAATAACTCAGTTCTTTCGGAGACGCGCTCCGTGCGTTATGGACACGGCTCCGCCGGGCGGGGTTCCGCGGCGAGCGGGAGAAGTCCGGTAAAGATTTGTGAGGCGGTCGCGCTCAGGGCTGGGCCAGCAGTTTCTCGATCTGACCCAGCAGCGCGCTGTCCTGTGGCGTGGTCATGCTCGAGTACTGGCCCACCACGGTCCCGTCGCGAGCAACCAGGTACTTGTGGAAATTCCAGCGCGGTGCCTGGCCGGTCCGCGCAGCCAGTTCGCGAAAGAGCGGGTTCGCGTCCGATCCCCGCACGCTGCTCTTGGCAAACATGGGGAACTTCACGCCGAAGGTGTTCTCGCAGAACTCTGCGATTTCCTGGTTGCTGCCGCGCTCCTGGGCGAAATCGTTGGAGGGGAAGCCCAGCACCACCAGCCCACGGCCGCGATAGCGGGCGTAGAGGTCTTCGAGCCCCTTGTATTGAGGGGTGAAGCCGCAGTAGCTGGCGGTGTTCACAACCAGCAGCACTTTCCCCGCGTATTGACACAGGGATTGTTGTTTTTCGTCCTGAAGCCGCGGGAACTGCTGGTTCAGCAGTGCGGGGCAGGCCGAGGCAGCCGGCTGGGGCAGCGACTGTGCGAACGACCACGAAGGAGCGAAGGCGGCGAAGGCCAGGCACAGCGCGGGAAGGCGGACCATGGTGCCATTTTGCACGCCACCCGGATTGCGTGGGGGTTCGCCGACCCCTTGTCAAGGAACCTTCACTCCCGCCGCTTAAAATTCAGGCAACGAAAGATTTCTATGCTCTACCCCGAACTGTTCAAACAACTCGAATCCGTGCGATGGGACATGGACAAGGACATCCCCTGGGACCAATTCGACCCCAGCAAGCTGTCCGACGAACAGGCCCAGACCATCAAGAT
>JAEWBU010000223.1 GCA_023390985.1 Pseudomonadota bacterium | reverse complement strand
GCACCCACGCCCGCGCCTGCTCCGGCCCCAGGGCCCCCTGCTCCCGCGCCGCTCGTGCCATGAATCAGCGGGTCGCCAGCACGCGGCGCGCCCCGCGCCAGCGGCCGGTGGCGACCAGCGTCGTCATCGTTTCATGGAGCAGCGACTGCACGGCCCGCAGCGCGGGCGACAGCGGCGCGTCGGTGGCCAGCGCCACCGCGATGGCGCGGGTCAGCGTCGGCTTGTGGATCCGGGCGCGGGGAACGACCGACTCCGGCAGGTCCGCGATCGTGGACCAGGGCAGCACGGTCGCGCCCAGTCCCGCCATCGCGAGCTGGAGCATGGTGTGCGGTGAAGTCACTTCCGCCCGCACGGTCAACTCGATCTTCTCCGCGGCGCAGGCGGCATCCAGCACCTTGCGCAGGCTGTTGGGGCGCGCGGGGATCACCATGGGACGGCGCGCCAGCGTGCGCAAGGCGATCTGCGCGCCGCAGTCCGGCACGCCCACCGCATAGAGGTCTTCCTCCACCAGGACCGTCGCCTGCATCCCCTTCAGCACGTTCTCGCTGAAGAGGACGGCGACGTCGAGCCTGCCGCGCAGCAGCAGTTCACCGAGCTGCACGCTCGGGCTCTCGTCGATGCCCAGGGTGATGTCGGGGAATCGCTCCCTCGCCGCCTTGACCAGCGGAACGGAGAGCATCGCCCCGACGCTGACCGGCATGCCGACGACGACGGGCCCGGCCGGCGCGCTGGTGAGCTCGTTGCCGAGGGACTGCAGCGACTCCAGGTGCTTGAGCGCCGCGATGGCGCGCCGGCAGAACTCGAGCCCGGCTTCCGTCGGCACCACGCCCCGCGAGCTGCGGCTCAGCAGCTGGCAGCCGGCGCCTTCCTCGAGCTGCCGCACCTGCGCGCTGAGCGCGGGTTGCGCGATGTGCAGGGCCTGCGCGGCCCGGGAGATGCTCCCGAGCTCCGCGACGGTGAGGAAGTTCCGCAGGCGTCGCGTGTCGATCGAAGGGCTGGCCATAGTTTTCTGCGATAGCGGCAGCGAAAAAGGGTATTTCAAAGTATGCCCCGGCTTTCCTACCATTCAGGCAGGGGACCGTCTCGAGTCCCGATCGACCAGGAGACAAGATGCAACTCACCCCGATCTGGACGCGGCTCCTCGCGGCCGCCGCGATCTGCGCCTGCACGCTCGGCGCGCATGCCGAAACCTTCCCTTCCAAGCCGCTGCGGATCATGGTGATCGTCGCGCCCGGAGGCAGCGCCGACGCGGTCGGACGCCTCGTGGGCGACAAGCTGTCCGCGCGCCTGAAGCAGCCCGTGGTGGTCGAGAACCGGCCGGGCGCGGGCGGCAACGTGGCGACCCAGGCCGTGCTCAAGTCCGGTGCGGACGGGTACACCCTGCTGCTCACCGCCAACAACCACACCATCAATCCCTCGCTGTTCGCCAACGCCGGCTACGCCATCGACGACTTCGCCGGCGTCGCGCAGCTGATGGAAGGACCGTCGGTGATCGCCGTCGGCGCCGACTCGCCCTACAAGTCCATGCAGGACCTGCTCGCCGCCGCCCGCGCCAATCCGGGCAAGATCGCCTACGGCAGCGCCGGCATCGGCCTTCCGAGCCATGTGGCGGGCGAACTGCTGCAGCGCGCCGCCGACGTGAAGCTGGTCCACGTCGCCTACCGCGGCTCGGGCCCATCCATCACCGATGCGATCGGCGGCCAGGTGCCGGTGGTGATCTCGTCGCTGGTGGCCGCCATGCCGCACATCCAGTCGGGCAAGCTGCGCGCGCTGGCCGTCACTTCCGCCAAGCGCTGGCCCAGCCTGCCCAACGTGCCCGCCGCCGCGGAAGCCGGCCTGCCGGGCTACGAGCACATGACGTGGCTGGGCCTCTTCGCGCCGCGCGGCACGCCCGACGACGTGGTGCAGAAGCTCCACAAGGAAGTGCGTGCGGCCCTGGCCCAGCCGGACCTGAAGGAGAAGGTCGCCGTGCTGGGCGGCGACGTGCCCCAGAAGTCCGCCGAGGAGTTCGACGCCATGATCCGCAAGGACCACGCTTCTTCCACCCGGCTGGTCGTCGACAGCAACCTCAAGGCGCAGTGATGGACCTGGGTGCATGTCCCGTGGGCCGACCCCTCGAAGGCGTCAAGGTCCTGGAACTCGCGCAGGTGATGGCGGGACCGGTGGCCGGGCTGATGCTCGCCGACCTGGGCGCGGACGTCATCAAGGTCGAGAAGTTTCCCGGCGGCGACGACTCGCGCGGCTTCTCGTCCAGCACCATCGGCGGGACGCCGCCGTCCTTCGAGGTCCTGAACCGGGGCAAGCGGTCCATCGCGATCGACCTGAAGAAGCCCGAGGGCCGCGAGATCCTGCGGCGCCTGGCGGCCCAGGCCGACGTCGTCACGGAGAACTTCCGCCCGGGGACCATGACGAAGCTGGGCCTCGATGCGATGGCGCTGCGCGAGATCAACCCGAAGCTGATCTACTGCTCGATCACGGGGTATGGCCGCAAGGGCCCGCTGGCCGATCGCGGCGGCTTCGACCTGATCCTGCAGGCGTTCTGCGGCCTGATCAGCGTGACCGGCGAGGCCGACCGGCCGGGCGTGAAGCCGGGCGTCTCGATCGCCGACGTGAACGCGGGCATCCTCGGCGCGATGGGCGTGCTGGCGGCGTACATCCACCGCCTGCGCACCGGCCAGGGCCAGTGGGTGGAGACCTCGCTGCTGCAGGCCTCGATGCAGCAGCTGTACTGGTACGCCGCCCTGTACTTCTCCGGTCGCCCGGTGCCGCAGCGCATGGGGACGGCGCACCCCATCATCGCGCCCTACCAGACCTACCCTTGCGACGACGGTGACCTCGCGGTCGGCGGCGCCAACGAATCGAACTGGGTGCGCATCACCGAGGTCGTGGGCCATCCCGAATGGCAGCAGGACCCGCGCTTTCGCGACGCGGCGGCCCGGCAGTCCCATCGCGAGGCCCTTCGAGACTGCATGGCCGCGGCGCTGGCCGGGGGCACCCGCGCCCAGTGGGAGCGCAGGCTGTCGCAGGCCGGTGTGCCGGCGAGCCCGGTGAACAGCGTGCAGGAAGCCCTGGACCATCCCCAGGCCCGCGCGATGGACATGGTGATCGGTGCCGAGACGGTGGCCGACGGCCGGCGCGACATGATCGGATTGCCGCTGCATTTCGACGGCGTCAACCAGCCCAACACCGGCCCGGCGCCCAGGCTGGGCGCCCAGACGCGCGAAGTGCTCTCGTCGTTCGGCTTCTCGCCGGACGAGGTCGGCCAACTGCTCGACAAAGGGGCCGCCTGGCAGGCCCAGGAAGAAGAGGTGCATGCATGAATGGAACCATCCGGGTCGAACACGCGCCGCATCGCGCCACGGTGTGGCTGGACAACACGGCGCGCCGCAACGCGATCACCCGTGCCATGTGGATCGAGCTCGCGCGCGTCTTCAGGGAATTCTCGAAGGACGACCAGTTGCGCTGCATCGTGCTGCGCGGCGCGGGAACCGAGGCCTTCGGAAGCGGCGCGGACATCTCCGAGTTCTCGCAGGTGCGCGCGGACGCCGCGCAGGCGCGCGAGTTCGCCGAACAGACGCATGCGGCCTTCCACGCGGTGCGTGACTGCCCGATTCCGATCGTCGCGGCCATCCGCGGCGCCTGCGTCGGCGGCGCGCTCGAGATGGCGGCGTTCTGCGACCTGAGGATCGCCAGCGAGGACAGCCGCTTCGGCGTGCCGGTCGCGCGGCTCGGCGCCGTGCTGGCCTATCCGGAGATGGAAGGCCTGGTCCGGCTCGTCGGCCCCAACGCCGCGCTGGAGGTCGTGCTGGAAGGCCGCATCGTCGGCGCGGCCGAGGCGCAGGCCAAGGGCATGGTCAACCGGGTGGTGCCCGTCGCCGCCTTCGACGACGAGGTGGAAGCCACCGTGCAGCGCGTGTGCGCCGGCGCTCCGCTGTCGGCCCGCTGGCACAAGAAGTTCGTCGCCAAGCTGCGCGATCGCGTGCCGCTGACCGCCGCCGACATCGAAGAGGGCTACGCCTGCTTCGACACCGAGGACTACCGGATCGGCTACAGCACCTTCCTCGAGAAGGTGCCGCCCAGGTTCGTGGGCCGGTAAGGCGCCTAGTCCTGGCTCGTCGGCCGGATCGCTTCGAACCGGGCCTTCATCTCCGCACGGAGTGCCTTGCGCAGCTTCGCCGCCTCGAAGCGCCGCTTCTCGTCGGGGGAGAACGGCCGCAGCGGCGGCACCGCCGCCGGCTTCCTGTCGTCATCGACGGCGACCATGGTGAAGAAGCAGCTGTTGACGTGGCGAACCCGCTGGCTGCGGATCTCCTGGGCCAGGACCTTGATGCCGATCTCCATCGAGCTGGTGCCGGTGTGGTTGACGCTGGCCAGGAAGGTCACGAGCTCACCCACGAAGATGGGTTCGCGGAAGGTGACCTGGTCCACGGAAACCGTCACGACGTACTTGCCGGCGTAGCGGCTCGCGCAGGCATAGGCCACCTGGTCGAGCCACTTCAGGAGGTGGCCGCCATGGACGTTGCCCGCGAAGTTGGCCGTGTCCGGCGTCATCAGGACCGTCATCGTCAGCTGGTGTGCGGGGAGATCCATTGCAGTTCCTGCTCCTCTTGTCTGGATCGGGCGATTGTCCGGTCAACGGCAACGATGAGCGCCCGGCGTGCACTGCCTACAATGCGCGTCCCCCGCATCACCCCGGCACCCGCATTCCCCGATGGACATCGTCGTCAACGAAGAGATCAAGGCCTACATCGATCCGCTGACGCCCGATGAGTACCGGGCGCTCGAACGCAGCATCCTGGCCGAGGGCTGCCGCGACGCGCTGGTGCTCTGGGGCGACATGCTGGTGGACGGCCACAACCGCTACGCGATCTGCCGCGAGCACGACCTGCCCTTCAAGACGGTGCAGAGCACCCGCTTCCAGTCGATCGAGGACGTGCACCTGTGGATGATCGACCAGCACCTGGGCCGGCGCAGCCTGTCGGACTTCCAGCGCGGCGTGCTGGCCTTGCGCAAGCGCGAGATCGTTGCCGAGCGGCAGGCGCGCACGCCGCCGGAAGCGGTCTCCGAGGCGCCCGCCGCCGACGCGGGCTCCGCAGAACCCACCGCACCCGCCCCTGCCGGCGAAGCACGCGAGACCACGCGCGAGGCGCTGGCCCGGGTGGCGCGCCTGAGCAGCAACCAGGTCACGCAGATCGAGAAGATCCAGAAGCAGGCCGCGCCCGAGGTGGTCGCGGCCGTGAAGGCGGGCGAGATCTCGATCCATGCCGCGGCCACGGTGGCCAGCCTGCCATGGGAGGAACAGGTGGCCGCCGCCACCGGCGGCAAGGAGGAGCTGAAGCAGGCCGCCAAGCGGGTGCGCGAAGCGCGCAGGAAGCCGGCCGTCGAGCCGCAGCCGGCGCCTTCGCAGGACGACGTCGCGATGGTCGGCGAGGACACGATCGAGTCGCTGCGGCAGCGCGTGGCCGCGCTCACGGCGGAGAACATGCAGCTGCGCGAGCAGCTGGCCCGGCTGCAGCGCTAAGCTCGCGGCATGCCCGAAGCCGCCTTCAACACGCCCGAGTACAAGCTCTTCCCGTCACCGCGCAACCGGCACCGCGAGGTCTTCCTGCACGAGGTGTTCGTGCCCCATCCGTACGCGCTCATCGACCTGCCCAGCTTCCACCTGAAGGGCAAGTACAGCCTGTTCGCCGCGCACCGGCTCGCCGACGGGAAGAACGGCCAACTGGTGACGTTCGAGCTGGAGGCCGACGCGGCGAAGTTCAGCTCGGAGTTCAAGCCCGACTGAGGTGAACGGAGTGGAGCCCGAGGGTTTCCCGAGGATCCACGCGGTCGTCAAGTGGACGATCGTGATCTCGCTGGTCCTCCTGTCGATCCTGGCCGCGGCGTTCTGGACCTGGATCCTGGGCGGCTTCGCGGCTTCCGGGTTCCGTGCGACTCCCTCCGATCACGCATCGGGCGCGCCCCCGGAGATCACGCCGGAGTGCGCCTGGCCCTACAGCGTCAACGACCGCAACGCCGAGGCCATGTGCCGGATGTTCAATCACCTGACCCCGGAGCAGCGGGCCGAGGTCCTGAGCCGGCGGAAGTAGGGAACCGCGCGCCGGCCACCACGCACGCCAGCGCGCACAGCACCAGCGCGGCGCCCGTCCACTGCAGCGGCCGCACCTGTTCGCCGAGGAAGAGGATGCCCGCGCCCAGCCCGATGAGCGGCACGCCCAGGCTGAACGGCGCGACGCGGCTCGCGGGGAAGCGCTGCAGCAGGCGCGTCCACAGGCCGTAGCCCAGGTCGGTGGCCAGCCAGCCGAGGAAGGCGATCGCCAGCCAGGCGCTCCACGGCGCATGCAGCCAGTTCGCGTGGACCGCCGGGGGATCGAACCACCAGCTCAGCGCGACGAAGGGCAGGATGGGCACGCCGCTGCACCAGACCACGAACGCCAGCGGATCGAAGTCGCCGGCCGCCTGCCGGGCCTTGCGCACCACGATGTTCGAGGCGGCCCACATCGCGGCCGAAGCCAGCGTCAGCGCCAGGCCCCAAGCAGTGACCGCGCCGCTCGCCGACGCGCTGTCCCACGCGAAACAGGCGAGACCGAGCGCCGCGAAGGCCATGCCCAGCTTGAGTGGCGCGGCGATGCGCTCGTCAAGCAGGGTCACGCCGAACAGCGCGCTGAAGAACACCTGCGTCTGGACCAGCACGGAGGCCAGCGCGGCGCTCATGCCCACGTGCAGGGCCACGAACAGCAGGCCGAACTGACCGACGCCCTGGGCCAGCCCGAAGGCCAGCAGCCAGCGCACGGGCACGCGAGGCGGCCGGATGAACAGGGCCAGCGGCAGGAAGGCGAACAGGTAGCGCCCGGCGCCCAGCTGGAAAGGCGTGAGGCTGGCGAGCCCCACCTTCATCACCACGAAGTTCACGCCCCAGGTGACGACCACCAGCAGGATGCTGGCCAGGTCGCGCGGCTCCAGCGGGGCGCGGCTGCTCAAGGTCTCACACGACCGCGTGCGCGATCAAAGCGAGCGTGCCCAGCAGCATGAGCACGAGCACGAAGGCGATGAGCACCAGCACGAGCGGATTGCCGCGCTGATGGATCTCGGCCATGTCCTGGCGGCGGCCGAGGCCGACGAAACTCCACATGACGGTCTTGACCTGGCGAACGATGTTCATTCAATTTTCCTTCAGCGGATGCGGTGGACGTCGAAGGTGCTCACGCCCGGCGCGTCGTTGCCCCAGGACCGCCGCACGAACGAAGCGACGGCCGCGATCTCCGGATCGCTGAGGCTCTGGCCGAACGGCGGCATGCCGTACGGGCGAGGATTGCCGGGCGTGGTGGCCGGGAAGCCGCCGTGCACGATCACCTTCACGAGATTGGCGGCCGACGGCAGGGTCACCGTGCGATGGCCGGCCAGGGGCGGGTACGCCGCGGCGCCGCCCTCGCCGCGCTCCCCGTGGCATTCGGCGCATTGCGCCTTGTAGATGCGTGCGCCCAGCGCCATCACATCGGCCGGCACGGCGGGGGTGTGGTCCGGGGCGGCGGGCGCGTGCTGCGGCAGTTCGCGCAGAAAGGTGGCCATCGCCCGCAGGTCCGGATCGCTCATGTGCCGCGTGCTGCCCGCAACCACCTCGGCCATCGGGCCCATGGCCGTGCCTTTGGCGCTGGTGCCGTCCTTGAGCAGGCGCACCACTTCGTCGCCGGTCCAGCCCTGCACGCCGGCTTCGGCCGCCGACGCGAGCGAGGGCGCGTACCAGTTCTGCATCGGGATCAGGCCGCCGCTGAGCTCCAGCGGATCGCGCGTGGCGCCGAACGCGTTGCGCGGCGCGTGGCAGGCCTGGCAGTGGCCGAGCCCGCGCACCAGGTAGGCGCCGCGGTTCCACTCGGCGGACTGCGCCGGCTGCGGCTCGAAGCTGCCGGGCGTGAAGAAGAGCGCGCGCCACACCGCGAGCGACGCCTGCGAGCTGTAGGGAAAGCGCAGGTCGTGCGCCTGGTTGGGCCGGCGCACCGGCGGCTGGCTGCGGAGGAACGCATGGAGCGCGTCCGAGTCCTCGCGCGTGATGAGCGTGTAGTCCGGGTAAGGGAACGCGGGATACAGCAGCCGCCCGTCGCGCGAGCGGCCGTGGTGCATGGCGCGCCAGAAGTGGTCGGCGCTCCAGCGCCCGATGCCGGTCTCCGCATCCGGCGTGATGTTGCTCGCGAACACGCTGCCGAACGGCGTGGCGATGGCCTTGCCGCCGGCGAAGGCGTCACCGCCGCGCGCCGTGTGGCAGGCCGCGCAGTTGCCCACTCGCGCGAGATACGCGCCGCGCTGCACGAGCTCGGCGGAAGGCGCGCCGGCGGGCAGCGTTTCGTCGATGGAGCCTTCACCGCGCACGTTGAGCCAGGCGACCAGGGCACTCGCCGCGACGAGCGCGACGACCGCGCCGACCAGAACCTTGAGCGCCTTCATCGCACACCGCTCCCACACTGCATCGGCAAAGGCCGCGGCAGGCTGTCCGCCTTGGCCACGTTGTGCCGCACCGGTTGAGACGACAGCCAGGTGGCCATCGCGTTGAGGTCTTCCGGCGAGAGGCGACGCGCGATCTCGCCCATGCAATCGGGCTCCGCCGCGCGCCGCACGCCGCTGCGCCAGGCACCGAACTGCGCCAGCAGGTAGTCGCGCGGCAGGCCCAGCAGCCCCGGCATCGCGGGCGCGACGCCGGTCATCGCCGCGCCATGGCACGACGAGCAGGCCGGGATGCCGCGCGCCGCATCGCCCTGCCGCACCAGCTGCTCGCCGCGCGCGATCGTGGCCGCGGGCGCGCCGGTGGTCTGGGGCGGCGGGTAAGGCAGGTCGAGCCCGGCGAAGTGGTCGGCGATCTCGCGCAGGTAGTCGTCGGACATGTGGCCGACCAGGTAGGCCATCACGGCGTTCTGCCGCTTGCCGTCGCGGAAGTTGCGCAGCTGGTTGTAGAGGTAGCCCGCGGGCTTGCCGGCGATGCGCGGGAAGTACCCCTGGTTCGTCGCCCTGCCCTCCTGGCCGTGGCACGCCACGCAGGCCTTCATGCGCTGGGCCAGGGAGTCATCAAGCGCAGCCGCCGAAGCGGGCTGGAGCGTCGCCAGTGCCAGCAGGGCGGTGGCGACGAAGGCGAGCAGGTTCATGCGGTCAGTGTGCCCGCCACGGGGTGATCAGATAAGGTTCAGATGCGGCGAAAACGACCGTATCAGCTGGCCGTTCCCTTCGAAGGAGCCACTCAGCTTGAGAAGACCGGATCAGCACGTCAGAATCCGTGGCAACTGCATATCAGAACTCCGATGACCAAATACGAACAGCTGGCGGGGGACATCGAGTCCCTGGTCGCGGCCGGCACGCTGAGGCCCGGCGACAAGCTGCCTTCCGTGCGCGAAACGATCGCCGCGCGCTCGGTGAGCCCCTCCACCGTCTTCGAGGCCTACTACCTGCTGGAGGCGCGCGGCGTGGTCGAAGCCCGGCCGCGATCGGGCTACTTCGTGAAGGCGCCGATCACCGCGCGCGCCGAGCCGCCGGCGGCCGATCCGGCGCCGGAATCGCGCGAGGTCGTGGTCAACGAACTCGTGCTGCAGGTGCTCGGCTCCATCCGCGAGCGCGACGTGGTCCCGATCGGATCGGCCTTCCCGAACCCGGAGCTGTTTCCGCTGGCGCGGCTCGCGCGCGGCATGGGCTCGGCGCTGCGCGAGCTGCAGCCGCAGCGGTTCCTCGACGACCTGGCGCCGGGCAACCCCGAGCTGCGCCGCCAGATCGCGCTGCGCTACATGGGCAACGGCGTGATGGCCAGCGCCGAGGAGATCGTCATCACCAGCGGCGCGATGGAGGCGCTCAACCTGTGCCTGCAGGCCGTCACGCGGCCGGGCGATGCGGTGGCGATCGAGTCGCCCGCGTTCTACGGCTGCCTGCAGGCGCTGGAGCGGCTGCAGCTGCGCGCGGTGGAAGTGGCGACCCACCCGCGCGAAGGCGTGCAGCTCGAGTCGCTGGAAGCCGTGCTCCAGCGCGAGCGCGTGAAGGCCTGCTGGTTCATGCCCAGCTTCCAGAACCCGCTGGGCGCGACGATGCCGGCGGAGCGCAAGCGGCGGCTCGCGGACCTGCTGGCCCGCCACGAACTGCCCCTGATCGAGGACGACGTCTACGGCGAGCTGTACTTCGGCCTGCGGCGGCCGCCGCCCGTGAAGTCGTTCGACGGCGGCGGCTGGGTGATGCACTGCGGCTCGTTCTCCAAGAGCCTGGCGCCGGGCTACCGCGTCGGCTGGGCGGCGGCGGGCCGCTTCGCGCGCAAGGTGGAGGAACTCAAGCTCTCGAGCACGCTTTCGGTCGCGGTGCCCTCGCAGCTGGCCGTCCTGCAGTTCCTGAAGGAAGGCGGCTACGACAAGCACCTGCGTTCACTGCGCGCCACGCTGGAGCGGCAGAGGCAGGTCGCGATGGAGGGCATCCACAAGCACTTCCCCAGCGAAGTGCGGGCCACGCAGCCCGAGGGCGGTTACTTCGTCTGGCTGGAACTGCCGGAGTCGGTGGACGCGCTGGAGCTGCACCGCCTGGCGCTGTCACAGAACATCAGCGTCGCGCCCGGCCAGCTGTTCTCGGCGGACCGCCGGTTCCGGCACCACATCCGCGTCAACTACGGGCATCCGAGGGAGGAGCAGCTCGCGCCGGCGCTGAAGACGCTGGGGCGGTTGGTGAAGGCGATGGCTGCAACTCGTCATCCCCGCGAAGGCGAGGATCCAGAGCTTCCGTCTCCCGTGCGGAACCGATAGAAAGCACTGGATTCCCGCCTCCGCGGGAATGACGGGGCTTCTCTACGCCTTCAAGCGTGCGTTCTCCGCATCCTGCATCTCGCGCCACAGGATCTTGCCAACCGGCGACTTGGGCAGCTGCGTCGTGAACTCGACGATGCGCGGGTACTTGTAGGCCGCCATGCGCTGGCGCGCCCAGTCGATCAGCTGTTCGGCGGTCAGTGCGGACGCGTGATCGTGCCGCACCACCAGCGCCTTGACCGTCTCGCCCCGGTAAGGATCCCGGGTCCCGATGACGCAGGCCTCCCTGACGCCGGGATGCTGGTACAGCACGGCCTCCACTTCCGCGGGCCAGACCTTGAAGCCGGACGCGTTGATCATCCGCTTGGCGCGGTCGGTCATGAAGAAGTAGCCGTCCTCGTCCATGCGGCCCACGTCGCCCGTGCGCAGGTACCGCACGCCGTCGATCTCGACGAACGCCGCCGCGGTCTCATCCGGACGGTTCCAGTAGCCCTGGAACAGCTGCGGGCCGCTCACCAGGATCTCGCCCTCCTCGCCCTGCGGCAGCGGCTTCAGGGTCGACGGATCGGCCACGATCGACCTCGTGTCGAAGAACGGCACGCCCAGGCACTGCCGCTTGGGCCGGTCGATCGGGTTGTTGTGCGTGGTGGCCGCCGTCTCGGTCATGCCGTAGCCTTCGATGAAGTCGATGCCCAGCGTCTCGCGCAGCTGCCGCCACACCTCGGCGGGCATGGTGGCGCCGCCCGCCGTCACGCGGCGCAGCGCGCCGAGGTCGTGCTCCTTCAGGCGCGGATGCGTGAGCAGGTCGATGATGGCCGTCGGCGGGATCGCGGCGTGCGCCACCTTCTGGCCGCTCATCAGCTTCAGCGCCAGGTCGCGGTCCCAGCGCGGCAGCACGACGAGCGTGCCGCCCACGTAGATCGGCAGGTTCAGCGAATGCGACAGGCCGGCCACGTGGTACATCGGGGCCACGCACAGGAAGGCGCTGGCCGGCGGGGTCCAATGCCACAGCGCCAGGCCCGCGGCGTTGTGCATGAAGCTGCGGTGCGTGTGCATGCAGGCGCGCGGCACGCCGGTCGAACCGGACGTGTACGGCAGGCAGCACAGGTCGCCGGGCTGCGCGAGCGCGGGACCGGGGCGCAGGTCGGCCGCGATCACTTCGTGCCACGCCGTGTGAGGTCCGGCGCCGGTGAAGGGCTCGCGCAACCACGCGGGCAGCTCGTACGCGGGAGCCGTCGGCAGGTAGTCCGAGTAGGTCGCGACGACCACCTGCCGCAGCGCCGTCCCGGCCATCGCCGGCTCCAGCTGCGGCAGCAGGTCCTGGGCGCACACGGCCACGCACGCGCCGCTGTCCTGGAGGTAATGCGCCACCTCGGGCGTGCGGTTCATCGGGTTGACCGGCACCACGATCGCGTCGGCGCGCAGGATGCCGTGGTAGGCGATCACCCACTGCGCCGAGTTCTGCAGATAGAGCAGCACGCGGTCGCCGCGCTCGACGCCCGCGCGATGCACCAGCCAGCCGGCGAAGCGCTCCACCTCCGCCAGCAGCTGTGCGTAGCTGATGTCCAGTCCGAACGAGTGGATGGCGGCCCGCTCGCCGAACCGCTGCGCCGAGATCTCCAGGTTGCGCGACAGCGTGTTGCGCGGCGCCTCCAGGTGCTGCGGCAGCAGCCGCGGCCAGTATCCGAAGCGGCTCAAGGACGCGTCCTCAGGAGTTCAGCTTGATGCCGGCGTCCTTGATCAGGCGCGCCGTGAGGTCGATCTCGCGCTTGATGCGCGTCGCCATCTCGCTCGGGGACGTCGGCCAGGGATCGGCGCCCGCTTCGTGCAGCTGCTTGCGCACGCCCGCGTCACGCAGCACGGCGACGAGTTCGGTGTGCACGCGCTCCAGGATCGGCGCCGGCGTTTCGGCGGGCATCACCAGCCCGAACCACGAGTTGAACTCGTAGCCCGGCACGCCCGCCTCGGCCATGGTCGGCACGTCGGGCACGACGTCGGAACGCCTGGACCCGGTCTGCGCCAGCGCGCGCAGGCGCCCCGACTGGACGTGCGGCTTGGCGGTGGTCCAGTCCAGCATCGCCGCCGTGAGGTGGCCGCCCAGCAGGTCCGTCGCCGCGGGGCTGCTGCCCTTGTAGGCGGCGTGCGTCATGTCGAAGCCGGCCATCTGTTTGAGCAGCTCGCCGGCCAGGTTCATGGCCGTGCCGGGGCCGGCCGTGCCGTAGTTGAACTTGCCGGGCCGCGCCTTGGCCTGGGCGATGAATTCCTTCAGCGTCTGGATGTTGCTGCCGGCAGGCACCACCAGCGTGAGCGGGTTCAGCACGACCACCGACACCGGCGCGATGTCCTTCGTCGGGTCGTACGGCAGCTTGGTCAGCGTGACGCTGGACGTCAGCGCGCCGGAGACGCCGAAGCCCATCGTGTAGCCGTCGGGCGGGGCCTTGGCGACCGCATCCACGCCGATCGCGCCACCGGCGCCGGCGCGGTTGTCCACGACCACCGGCTGGCCCAGTCGGGCGGACAGCGGCGTGGCGACGATGCGCGCCACGATGTCGGCCACGCCGCCGGGCGGGAAGCCGCAGTAGAAGCGGATCGGCCGGTTGGGATAGCCGCCCGGCTGGGCGAAGGCGCCACCCGCGAAGGTCGAGGCGGCAACGGCGGCGGCCGCGCTGAGAACGGTGCGTCGTGTCGTCATGCTTTGTCTCCTGTCTTTGTCGGTGAACGGTCTGGCACTCAGGCGAGGGCGAACGCCGGATAGCGGCCGTCGGAAAGCTCGTCCCACGCCAGCTTCACGCGGTCGCCGATCCGCACGTCGCCGGGCCGGCTGCCCGGCAGGTTGCCGAGGATGCGCACGCCTTCCTCGAGCTCGATGAGCGCCAGCACGCAGGGCAGGCGCCCGTCCGCGCCCAGGCCCGGCGTGCGCAGCGCGGTGACCGAGTAGACCGTGCCCTGGCCGGACACCTCGCGCCACTCGAGGTTGCGCGAGCCCGTGTACAGGCTCACGGGCCGGGGGAAGTGCTGGAAGCGTCCGCTGTCCTTGCAGTACTGCAGCATCAGCCGGCCCTCGCGCGTGCCCTGCCAGAAGGCGGCGCTGTCGACGTAGAGGTTCTCGCGCGGCAACTTGCGCGGGGGGATCGTGTTCTCGCTCATGCGGCCTCCAGGATCATCGCCGCGCTGGTGGACCAGTTGCGGCCGTAGGGGATCACGCCGATGCCGGTGACCAGGGCATTGCGCGCGCCGGCGACCTGGCGCGGGCCGCCTTCGCCGAACAGCTGGCGCACGCCTTCCACCAGGTTGAGCGCGCCACCCGCCAGCCCGGGCTGGCCCGCCGAGATCTGGCCGCCGCCGGTGTTCAGCGGCAGCTTGCCCTGGTGCGTGAGATCGGTGTCCAGGATGAACTTCGCGCCCTGCCCGCGTTCGCAGAAGCCCAGCTGCTCCAGCTGCATCTGCACGGCGATGGTGAAGTCGTCGTAGGGCTGGAACATGCGCACCTGCGCGGGGGTCATGCCCGCCTGGGCGAACAGGCGCGGCGCCAGGTGGCCGAAGCCGGATTCCGTGATGTCGGCCAGCGGCTCGCGGCCGTTGAAGTTGGTGATCTCGGCGAAGGCCGTGGGGATGGCCAGCTTCGACCAGCCGCGGCGCCGGGCCTCGTCTTCCGAAGTGACAACGAGCGCATTCGCGCCGTCGCAGAACATCACGCTGTCCAGCAGGCGCAGCGGATCGGCCACGACGCGCGAGGCCTTGTACTCCTCCAGCGTGAGCGGCGTGCGCAGCTTGGGCAGCGCGTTGTCGTTCAGGACGGCGTGGCCGCGCTGGACCATCGCGATCTTCGCGAGCGCTTCCTCCTGCAGGCCGTACTGGTGCGCGTAGCGGCTCATGAGCAGCCCGAACGCCGCGGGCGGCCGGCCCGCGGCCTGCGGCTCCTGGAACTCCGGGCGCTGGGCGCCGAAGTCGGCACGGTAGTTCGTGCTGGGCGCGTCCGCGGACAGCACGACGGCGATGCGGCACCGGCCCTCGCGCACGGCGGACACGGCGCTCATCACGCCGCT
The DNA here is from genome assembly GCA_023390985.1 of Pseudomonadota bacterium. Classification (GTDB taxonomy): domain Bacteria; phylum Pseudomonadota; class Gammaproteobacteria; order Burkholderiales; family Burkholderiaceae_C; genus Ramlibacter. The sequence goes on along the minus strand of JAEWBU010000223.1, from coordinate 11,539 downwards.
GAGCGCGGAGCAGCCGCCGGTTCCCGACAAATTGAGCCAGGTCGGCGTCAGGCCCAGGGCCTCGCATATGTAGGCGGCCAGGAAGGGGTTCGTGCCCTCGGACAGCGCGGCCGTCACGGACAGGCCGTCGATCTCTTCCAGCGCCAGGCCGGACTTCGCCAGCAGCGCCGCGAGCGCTTCGCCGGCCAGGTCGTATGCGCTGCGCCCGGTCTTCAGGCGGTTGGGGATCTCCGCGTAATTCGCGATCGCGATCCGTTGCTTGGTCGTCATTCCTCTACGCTCCCTTGAACTGCGCGGCGCGCTTCTCGCGGAAGGCATCCAGGCCTTCGCGCCGGTCCTGCGTGAAGTACAGCAGGAAGGCGGCATCCGCCTCCATCGCCATGCCGTCGGCCAGCGACAGGTCGGTGCCGCGCTCGATGGCGGCCTTGCTCTGCATGACCGCGATGGGCGCGTTCTTCGCGATGGCGGCGGCGATCTCGCGCGCCTTGGCCAGCGCCTCGCCCGCTTCCACCACGTGGTTGACCAGGCGCAGCGCTTTGGCTTCGTCCGCCGTGATGCGGCGTCCGGTCCAGATCAGCTCCTTGGCCATCGCCTTCCCCACCAGGCGCGGCAGGGTCTGGGTGCCGCCGGCGCCCGGCATGATGCCGATGCCGGTTTCGGGGAAGCCGAACTTCGCGTTGCGGCCGGCCACGATCATGTCCGCCACCAGCGCCAGCTCCAGCCCGCCGCCCAGCGCGACGCCCTCGATCGCGCAGATCACCGGCTTGGTGTAGGCCGGCAGTTCGCGGAACAGGCGCGCGAAGCGCTTGCTGCGCTTGCGCTTGCGATAGAACTCGAAGTACCTGCCCTCGGCGATCTCGAACACCGAGGTATCGATGCCGGAGCAGAAGGCCTTGGCGCTGCCGGCGAGGATCACCGAGGTGATCGAGTCGTCGTCCTCCGCCGCGGCCATGGCGTCCATGATTTCCGCGGCGGTCTGCTCGCGCAGCGCGTTGAATTTCTCGGGCCGGGAGATCTCGATCTCCAGCCATCGTTCGTTGCGGGTTACCGCGATGTCCTGTGTCATCCGTGCATCTCGGGGGGAATCGCGTCCGATGCTAAGGACGATCGAGGCCGTCGATAGAATCATTTCCGGGAATGTCCATCCCGAAACTGGAACAATCTCCATGGCAGACCCCATCGACCTCGGCGCCATCCTGCTGTTCCACGAAGTGGTCAAGGCCGGCAGCCTCAGCGCGGCGGCGGTGCACAACGACACGCCCAAGTCCACGCTCAGCCGCCGGCTGCAGCAGCTGGAGCGGCAGATCGGCACGCCGCTGCTGAAGAAGAACACCCGCAAGCAGGCACCCACCGACCTGGGCCTGTCCATCATCGAGCACTGCGAGCGCATCGCGGCCGAAGTCGACGCCATCCAGCAGAAGGCGGCGCGCACCCGCACCGGCCTGAGCGGCACGCTGCGCGTGGCCATCCCGGTGGAGTTCGGGACGGCCTGGCTCGGCAAGGCGATCGCGGACTTCGCCAACGCGCACCCGGACCTGGCGATCGAGGCCAACGTCAGCGGCCGCAGCGTGGACCTGATCACCGAGCCGGTGGACCTCGTGATCACGTTCGGGCAGCCGAAGCTTTCGCGCATCACCCAGCGCCGCCTGGGCGCGGTCACCTCGGGGATCTACGCGAGCCCGGATTTCCTCAAGCGCAACGGCACGCCGACGTCGTTCGAGGAGGTCGTGAGCAGCGATTGCGTGGTCACCGAAATCCAGCAACAGGAAGGCGCGTGGCAGTTCCGCAACGCGGGCCGGAGGCGCGACCTGAAGGTGCACGCGCGCCTGCGCGTGAACAGCATCCGCCTGGCCCGCGAACTCGTGGTGGACGGCGCGGGCCTGGGCCTGCTGCCGCACCTGATGTGCCAGCGGCACGTGGCCAGCGGCGCGCTGGTGCAGGTGCTGCCGGAGTGGAGCAGCCCGCCGATGCCGGTCGTCGCGCTCATGCTCTCGCGCACCAGCCTGCCGAAGAAGACCCGGTTGTTCCTGGACTTCGTGGCCCGGCAGCTCTCCGCGGCCAGCAGCGACTGAACGCCAAGCGCGACCTATGCGCGCACTTTCCTATTCAGCAAATCCCCTAATGACCTGAGCCATACCGCGGTCAGAATACATTTAGATACACCTGACTTCTGACTGACCGCTCCCACCCATGAAAGGCAAGTCCGATCCGGCGCCCCAGCGTGGCTTCACGCTGATCGAGCTCATGGTCGCCGTGGCGATCGTCGGCATCCTCGCCGCCATCGCCTATCCCTCGTACGCCGACCACGTGCGGCGCGGCAAGATCGCCGCCGCCCTCGGCGAGATGAGCGCCGCGCGGGTGCGGCTGGAGCAGTACTACCAGGACCACCGCCACTACGGCAGCAGCGCCACCGGCTGCGGCGTCGCCCTGCCCAGCGCGCCGGGCTTCGCCTTCAGTTGCGCGTGGGGGCCGGGCGGCAGTTCGCAATCCTTCGTTCTCACGGCCACCGGCCAGGAGAGCCTGGCGGGCTACGTGTACACGGTGAACGAGGCGGACCAGCAGGCCACGCCCCGGTTCGAGGGCCAGGCCGTCAACGCGGCCTGCTGGATCAAGCGCCGGGGCGACGCATGCTGAAGCCGGAACGCGCGCGCGGCGTCACCCTGATCGAGCTGCTGATGGCGCTGGTGGTGCTGGCCATCGGCGCCACGCTGGCCGCACCGAGCATCGCCAGCATGATCGCCTCGCGCCGCGTGCAGTCGCTCAGCCAGAGCCTGCTCGACGGACTGCAGACGGCCCGGGCCGAAGCGGTGCGCCGCAACGCGCGCGTGCGATTCAGCCTGCGCGCCGACGGACCGGGCTGGACCGTCACCGACGCGGCCTCGGGCACCCGGCTGCAAGGCGCCGCCGACCCCGACTGGTCCGCGGTTCGCGTCACTTCCTCCAACGCCGCGACCAGCGTGGACTTCCTGCCCAACGGCCTGCGCCAGGGCGGCCTGCAGATCGAGCAGCTGACCATCGCCGGCGCCGATCCGTCCGAGAGGACGCAGCGCCGCATCAACGTGTTCGGCGGCGGGCTGATCCGCCTGTGCGACCCGCTGGTGGCCGCCGCCAACGACCCGAGGGGCTGCTGATGCGACAACGCGGCTTCAGCCTGGTCGAGGTGCTGGTGGCGATCGTGGTGTTCTCCCTGGGCGTGCTCGGGCTGATGAAGCTGCAGACCACCGCGGTGCGCCTGTCCACCGACGCGCGCCAGCGCGCCGAGGCCACGTTCCTGGCCGACCAGCTGCTCGCGCGCATGCTGATCGCCGACCCCTCCACCGCCGCCAGCTTCGCGCACAAGCCCGACGGCACCGTCGCCTGCGCGCCCACCGGCGCGGCCTCGACCAACGCCGTGGTGGCCGACTGGCTGACGCAGGTGACGGCCACCCTGCCCCGCGCCGTCGCCGCCGAACAGCAGGTGGTCGTGTCCTCCACCGGCGCCGCCACCGACGTGACGGTGCGCCTGTGCTGGAAGAACGCCGAGGCGGACACGCCGCACCGGTACGAGATCACCAACCGGGTGCAATGGCCATGAACGTCCGCCGACAACGACAGGCCGGCTTCTCGCTGGTCGAGATGATGGTCGCCAGCGCGGTCGGCCTGCTGGTGGCGCTGGCCGTCGTCAGCGCGGTCGTGAGCGCGGGCCGCACCTACGCGACGGTGACGTCCACCGTGTCGGCGCAGAGCAGCGCGCAGATCGGCCTGTCTCTCATCGACCTGTCGGCGCGCAGCGCGGGCGCCGGCTTCTACGCCGCCGGAAAGCCGCTGTGCCCGACCTGGAACGCCTGGAACGGCACGGCGCTGGTGTCCGACGGCGCCCGGCTGATGCCGGCGCGCATCGTGGACGGCGGCACCGCCACCGCGCCAGACCGCATCGTGTTCACCGGCGGCAGCGGGTCGAAAGCGCTGTCCGCGGCGCCGGTGATGACCGCGGCCAACGGCGCGAACGTCCAGGTGAGCATCGGCGGCGGCTTCGCGGTCGGCGACGTCGCCGTGATCGGCGCGCCCGGCAGCGGCCAGCCCTGCACGCTGTTCGAGGTGACGCAGGCGCCCAGCATCGTCAGCGCCTGCGGCGGCAACGCCGTCGAATGCCAGCTGCTGGTGCGCAACCCGAACAGCGGGCTCAACCCTCACCAGAACGCGTTCACCACGCATCCCACCTTCTCGTTCGACGGCGGCGGCGCCACCATCGGCCACGCCGCGGTGAGCCGCGTGGCCTCTTCGCCCGCCGGCTTCAGCCAGGACGCGTACGCCGTCCAGTGCGGCTCGCTGGTCCGCTACAACGCCTTCCGCACCACGGCCCTGCCGCCCTGCACGGCCAGCCCGCTGTCGTTCGGATCCGGGGTGGACGCGATCGCGCCCGAGATCGTGCTGCTGCACGCCCAGTACGGCGTGAGCAACACCGCGGCCAGCGACGTGGTGGCCCAGTGGGTGGACGCCTCGGGCGCCACCTGGGGCGGCACGCCGGCGCCCGACGACATCGCGCGCATCAAGGCGATCCGCGTGGTGCTGGTGGCCCGCGCGCGCGAGCCGGACGGCAGCCAGGTCAGCGATCCCTGCACCAGCACGGCCGGCGTGGTGAACACCGGGCCGTGCTCGTTCGAGGACGCGGAGGCGCCGGTGATCGACCTGAGCGCCGTGCCCGTGCCCGCCGGCCGCAGCTGGCGCAACTACCGGTACCGCGTGCACGCCGCGGTGATGCCGCTGCGAACCGTGATCTGGAGCGACTGATGCGAAGGCCGATGCGACGTCCGCAACGAGGCATGGCGCTGCTGCTCGTGCTGGTGGTGCTGGCCATCACGCTGCTGGCCGGCATGGGCGTGCTCAAGGCGGTGCAGGCCGGCAACGCGATGTCGGGCAACTTCTCGTTCCGCCAGGTCGCGCTGCAGGCTTCGGACCGGGCCGTGAGCGACGCGCTCGACGAGATCGCCAACCGGGTCGCCGGCGGCGCGGGGAACACCGCGATCGCCCACCGCTACCTGGCCGTGATCGACGGCACGGTGAACGCGCTGGGCGTGCCGGCGTCGATCGACTGGACCAGCGTGTCCTGCTCCGACGAGAAAGGCGCGCTGATCGCGGACTGCACCCGCGACGAAGGCAATTTCCGCGTCCAGTACGTGGTGGAGCGCCGCTGCTCGGCCAGCCCCGACCTGGCCGACATCGCCGACATCCGCGCGCGCTGCGAGCACGAGCCGAGCGCGGCATCGGTTTCGGCGGCCACCACCGCCCTGCGCTACCGCGTGCTGATCCGCGTGCGCGGGCCGCGCGGCACCGAAAGCTGGTTCGAGGCCGTGGTCAGCGGACCGGCGACGACCTGAACGAGGGGAAGAGAACGATGAAGCTGCAAGCCGCGGCCGCCGCGCTCTGCGCGATCGGCCTCTGGAGCGCCGGTCCCGCCGCCGCCCAGAAGATCGACGACGTGCCGCCGGCCGTCCAGAACAACGTCGCTCCGAACTTCATGTTCATGATCGACAACTCCGGCTCGATGGCCAACATGGTGCCGGCCGCGCCGTACGACCCGGCCGCCACCTACCTGGCCAGCTGCACGGGCAACGACAGGGTGTCGGCCGGGGAGTCGGTGGACATCTACATCGTGGACGGCGAGGCGCGCTTCACCCTCGACGGCACGGCCTACCGCCACACCACCGCCTCCGGCGGCGGGACCAGGCGCTGCTTCATCAACGACGCGAGCTACACCGCGCGCCTGTGGGCCGACAGCGGCTCGGGCACGTCGCGCCGCCCGGCGGTCCCGGGCAACTGGGGCGGGGCCCGGTACAGCGGCCATTACCTGAACTGGTACTTCGGCAACTACGGCGGGCCGCTGACGGGCTGGAGCGACCGCAAGGCGGTGAGCAGCGGCAAGGTGGAGAACCGCATCGAGATCGCCCGTGCCTCGGCCAAATCGGTCGTCGATTCGCTGCCGCTGCCCACCGGCACCCGCGCCGCGGTGCGCGTCGGGCTGAGCACCTATCGATCCACCTACGACGGCGGCGCGCTGAGCGTGGCCATGGGCGACCTCACGAGCACCACGCGCGACACGCTCAAGACCCGCATCGACGCGCTCGAGCCGATCACCAACACGCCGCTGGCCTCGACCTTCGCCGACATCGGCCGCTACATGGCGACCGGCTACACGGGCAACGTGGCCACGGCCAACGACGCCTCGGTCAACATCGACACGCTGCTGCGGCTGGACGGGCAGGACAACCGGACGGCGCGCAACGCCTGCCTGCAGGGCGCGCAGTCCTGCACCAGCGCCGGCTCGCCCCAGCCGATCCAGTACTGGTGCCAGCGCAGCTCGCTGTTCGCGCTGACGGACGGACGGCCGACGTACGACCGCGCGTTCGACAACAACAGGTACGTCCGGGACTACGACGGCGACTGCTCGGGCTCGAACAAGTCCGCCTGCGAGCGCAGGGGCGAGGCGGACGGCTACGACCGCAAGCTCGCCCGCACCTACGAGAGCACCGGCTCCGACTACATGGACGACGTGGCCAAGCTGCTGTTCGACGTCGATCTGCGGCCCGACCTGACCAAGCCCGCACCGCCGCCGGGCAGCCCCAGGGCCAAGAACAACATCACCACCTACATGATCGGCTTCGCCGACCCGGTGGTGCAGAACGACCCCCTGCTGAACAACACCGCGGTCCAGGGCGGCGGCAAGTTCATCGCCGCGAGCGACGGCCCGGCGCTGATCGAGGCCTTCCGCTCGGTGATCGCCGATGCGCTGGCGAAGGACGCGGCGGCCGCGGCCGTCGCCGTGACCAACGCGCAGATCGCCGCCGGCAGCGTCGGCTACGCCTCCAGCTACAACTCGGGCAGCTGGTACGGCGACCTGGAGGCCTACTCGCTGGACCTCGCCACCGGCCTGCAGAACGGGGGCACGCAGTGGTCGTTCCGCGACCGGTTGAACGCGCAATCGCCGTCCACCCGCAAGATCGTCTCCTGGAACGGCAGCGCCGGCGTGCCCTTCACCACCGCCAACGGCAACGCCTTCCGCACCACCACGCCGGCGCTCACCGACGGCGTCATCAACTACATCCGCGGCGTCCGCGCCGGCGAAGGCACCACGTATCGCGCGCGCAGCTACCTGCTCGGGGACATCATCAATGCCGAGCCGGTGGTGGTGAACTACACCGGCGTGCCGGTCGTGTACCAGGCGGCCAACGACGGCCTGCTGCACGTCATCGACGGCCGCGTCGACGCTTCGGTGGCCACGCGCGGCCAGGAGCTCTGGGCCTACGTGCCGCGCATCGTGCATCCCAGGCTGCCCGGCCGCGCCGATCCGTCCTTCCAGCACGAGTACCTGGTGGACAGCACGCCCGCCACGGCCGAAGTGACGGGCGTGGGCAGCGTCGGCCGCATCCTCGCGGGCGGCCTCGGCAAGGGCGGCGCCGGCTACTACGCCCTGGACATCACCACCCCGACCGCCGCCAACGAGGCCGCCGCCGCGGCCAAGGTGCTGTGGGAGAGCCGTCTGGCGAACATGGGCTATTCGTTCGGCACGCCCCTGATCGTCAACACCGCCCAAGGCTGGCGCGTGGTCGTCGCTTCCGGCTATCGCAACGACACCGCCGCGGGCGGCACCGGCGGCGACGGCCGCGGGCATGTCTGGGTGCTGAACCCGGCCACCGGCGCGGTCGAGAAGGAGTTCGTCACCACCGCCGGCGCCGGCCTGGCCCACCTGGCGCGCCCGAACGCCGGCAGCCCGGGCGCGGTGGTGCGCTACGTCTACGGCGGCGACCTCGGCGGCAACCTCTGGCGCTTCGACCTCGATGCGCCCACGCTGAGCACCCCGGTCCGCGTCGCGGCGGTCACGGCCGCCAACGGCACGGCGCAGCCGATCACCGTCCCGCCGGTGGTCCAGCCGGTCCAGGGCAGCACCACCAAGATGTGGGTCTACTTCGGCACCGGCCAGTACTTCTCGATGGACGACGTGCCCGGCAGCGGATCGAGCAACGCCACCGCCACCCAGGTCCAGACGATCTACGGCGTGGTGGACGACACCGCCGCCGCCAGCCCCGCCCTGCCCGACATCCGCGGCACCAACGGCAGCGGCTGCCCCACGGGCGGCGGCAACGGCGAACTGGTCTGCCAGTCGGCCACCGGCTCGGGCGGCTCGTACACCGTCAGCCACAACGCGGTCGACCTGAGCTCGCGGCGCGGCTTCTACCTGGACATCCCGCTGGCCGGCGGCCGCGTCAACACCCAGGCGGCCCTCACGAAGGGCGGCACCCTGGTGGTCGTGGTCAACCAGCCCTCGAACGCGATCTGCAACCCGGGCGGCACCAGCACCCTGTTCCAGCTCTCGGGCGCCAGCGGCGGCGCGATCCCCAGGACGCATGGCGGCTCGCTGTATTTCGATGCCGTGTTCACCATCGCCGACGCCCTCTCCAGCCGGCCGGTGATCGTGACCACCAGTTCCGGCACGCGGGCGATCGTCCGCCTTTCGGACAAGACCACCCAGAGCCGGGCGATCGACGAGACGGCAGGGACGGCGCCGGCGTTCCGGCGGGTGTACATGCGGGCGCTGAACTGATTTCCCGGGCGACTCAGCACTTCGTGAACGCATTCACGCCGCTCAGCCCGGCCGCGCCGCGAGCGCGCGAGTGACCGAATCCGCCAGCAGGCGATGCCCGAGGGGCGTGGGATGGAAGCCGTCCGAGAACGCCCACGTCTTCCAACCCGGCAAGGCGGCGTCCAGCGACGCCGAAGTGCAGCTCTGCAGCGACCACTGCGGCAACCCGACGGAGTTCGTGCCCGTGACCGGGCAGGCCGCGTGCACCGCATCGGTCAGCCCGAACGCGGAGGCGCGCGCGATCTCGTCGGCGACCGCCGTGCGCAGGTCCACCAGCACCACGCGCGGATCGCTTCCGAGCCGATCCTGCAGTCGCACGTTGAACGCATCGATCGCCGCCCGCACCGCGTTGCGGGCGGCTTCGGCATCGTCGGCGCCCTCCTTTTGCACCAGCCGCTCGAACGCCGAGCTGAAGCGCGGCGTGATCGTGAGGTCCGGCAGGTTCAGCACGGCCACGCGCGGCATGCCGCGGTCCAGCGCGTTGGTGGCGATCGAGTCGGCGAGCGCGTCGGCGGCTTCCTGCATGTACAGGTTGGCGCTGCGCCCCAGGCTGTTGCTGCCGCGGATCGTGTCCAGCAGGTCGCCCGTTTCCACGCGGCGCGCCAGGAAGGCGACCAAGGCGACCGTGCCGGTGCGGCTGCCCACGCTGCCCAGGAAGGCCGCGGCGAGGTCCGACGCATCGTTGGCGCCGCCTTCCACCAGCAGCAGGTCGCCCCCGCGGAAGAGCGTCGAAGCGGCGACGTCGGCCAGCTGGTTGCGGATGTTGCCCGGCCCGTCGCCGTCGAGGATGCGGGCGCCGCCGACCGCGAAGTTCGTGCAGCCGGAGTCGCCGCGCGGCACGACACCGGCGCCTCCGCCGTCGACGTAGCGGCTGCAGCCGGCCGGCAGGCCGTGCGCCGCCGCCACCAGTTCCGGCAGCACCGGGAAGCCGGCCGCGCTGGCCGAGTCCTGCACCGTGAACTTGAAGCCGAAGGTGCCGACGTCGGCGAGGCTGTCGCCCGCGACGATGAGGCGCGACACGCCGGTCAGCAGGGACGCGGTGGCCGCGGGCGCGGCCGTGGGGACTGGTGTCGCGATGGACACGGGATCCGCGGGCGTCGTCGTCGCCACGGCCGCATCGCCGCCGCCGCCTCCACCGCCACCGCACGCGCTGAACAGCAGCGCTCCCACGCAGCCGGCCAGAAGGCGGCCGGGATGGCTGATCGTGATCGCCATGTCGTGCTCCTCCCATCCATGCACCGGATCGGCGCGGTTGCAGGATAGGAGGAGCTGCCGCGAGGGCCAACGCGGCAATCAAGTGTTTCACCGGCCGGGCTGCCGCGATGTCCCCACGGATATGATGGCCATCATATGAGCGTAATCTCCACGCCCATGGACGACGCGCCTTCCGCCGGCCGCAAGCAGCTGACACACGACCGGATCCTCGACACCGCCGCGCGCGTGCTGCGCAAGAGCGGCTTCGGCGGCGTGGGTGTCGCGGACATCATGAAGCGGGCCGGGCTCACGCACGGCGGCTTCTACGCGCACTTTGCCTCCCGCGACGCGCTGCTGGCCGAGGCGCTGGTGCGCGCCGGGCAGGACAGCCAGGCGCGGCTGCAGCGGTCCGTCGCCACGGCCGAGGCGAAGTCGCACAGCAGCTTCCGCGCGCTGGTGGAGAGCTATCTCGCCGAGCGCCACCTGGAGTCGCCCGAGAGCGGCTGTCCCGTGGCGGCGCTCGCGTCCGAGCTGCCACGGCAGTCCGAGGCCGTGCGCGCGGCCGGAGCGGCGCGCATCGCATCCCTGATCGCGGCGGTGCAGGACGTGCTGCCGCCCGGCAGCACCGCCGAGACGGCCGGCATCGTCGCCTCGCAGCTGGTCGGCGCGCTGCAGATCGCCCGCACGCTGGGCCCCAACGCGCGCGGCAAGCGGCACCTGGCCGCGTCGCGCAGATTCCTGCTGGAGCAGTTCGAATCTGCGCGGCCTTAGGGCCGCTGGAACAACAACGCCTCGCGGCGTTTTTCTTCGCCCGTCGATATGACTCCCATCATATTTCCCCAGGAGCCTCCGATGAAACTCGCCAACGCCGTCGTCCTGATCACCGGTGCCAATCGCGGCATCGGGGAAGCCTTCGCCCGCGAGGCGCTCGCCCGCGGCGCGCGCCGCGTCTATGCCGCCGCGCGCGACCCGGCCAGCGTCAAGCTGCCGGGCGTGCTGCCGATCCAGCTCGACGTGACCGACCCCGAGCAGGTGGCCCGGGCCGCGCGCGATGTGCGCGACGCCACCCTGGTCATCAACAACGCCGGCGTGGCCGAGACCGGCGGCTTTCTGCAGGAAGGCGCGCTGGCGTCCGCGCAGCGCCAGCTCGACGTCAACTTCTTCGGCATGCTGCGCATGGCCCAGGCGTTCGCGCCGGTGCTCGCGGCCAACGGCGGCGGCGCGCTGCTCAACGTGCTGTCCATCGCCAGCTGGATCAATCGTCCCCTGCTGGGCACGTACGGCGCCACCAAGTCGGCGGCCTGGGCGCTCACCAACGGCTTGCGGCACGAACTGCGCGCGCAGGGCACGCAGGTGACGGCGCTGCACATGGGCTTCGTCGACACCGACCTCACGCGCGGCATCGAGATGCCGAAATCCACGCCGGAAGCCATCGTGCGCGAGGCCTTGAACGGCCTGGAGGCGGGCATGGAAGAAGTGCTCGCCGACCCCGCCACGCAGCAGGTCAGGCAGTCCCTCTCCACGGCGACGCCGGCCTACCTGGCCGCCGCATGAGCGACGCCGCCGCTTCGCCCGTCACGCAGCGGATGCTGCGCGGCCCCGTGCTGCCCACCCTGCTGCGCCTGGCCACGCCGAACGTGCTGGGCCTCTTCGCCAACACGGTGGTGATCGGCTTCGACGGCTACATCGTCGGCCGGCTCGGCGCCGATGCGCTGGCCGGTGTCGCGG
>JAEWBU010000144.1 GCA_023390985.1 Pseudomonadota bacterium | reverse complement strand
CCCACGGGCACTTCCAGGATGCGGCCCGTGCACTTGACGGTGTCGCCTTCGGAGATGTGCTCGTACTCGCCCAGAATCACGGCGCCGACGGAGTCGCGCTCGAGGTTCAGCGCCAGGCCGAACGTCGGGGTGCCGTCGGCGGTGGGCTTGAATTCCAGCATTTCGCCGGCCATCGCGTCGGACAGGCCGTGGATGCGGACGATGCCGTCGGTCACGGAGATGACCGTGCCCTGGTTGCGGATGTCGGCGCTGGCGGCCAGGCCTTCGATCCTGCTCTTGATCAGTTCGCTAATTTCTGCGGGATTGAGCTGCATGACTCGTTCCTTGTGTCCTTGTAGGCGAGGACGGCTCAGGCCGTCAGCGCGACTTTCATTTGCTCGAGGCGGGCCTTGACCGAGGTGTCCAGCACCTCGTCGCCGACCACCACGCGGATGCCGCCGATGAGGGACGGATCCTCCTGCACGGTGACGTTGAGCTTGCGGCCGAAGCGCTTTTCCAGCGTCTGCGCCACCTCGCCCAGGCGGTCGGCCGGGATCGGGAAGGCGCTGAACACCACCGCGTCGGAGGCGCCGCTGCTCGCGTTCTTCATCGCGCGGAACTGGGCGGCGATCTCGGGCAGCGCCGCGAGGCGGCCGTTCTCGATCACGGTGCGCAGGAAGTTCTGGCCCACCGGCGGCAGCGGCTCGCGCACGATGCCGGCGATCAGGTCGTAGACCTCGCGGTCGGTGACCTTGGGGTTGTCCGCGAACTGCAGCAGCTGCGAGTTGCCGGCCACGGCGGCCAGCGCGTCGAGCCACTGCGAGGTGCCGTTCAGGTCGGCTTGCGACGACTTGAACAGGGCCTCGGCGTACGGACGGGCGATGGTGGCGAGTTCGGCCATGCGTCGGTCCTCTTACAGCTCGGTCTTCAGGCGGTTGAGCAGCTCGGCGTGGACGCCGGCATTGACTTCCTTGCGCAGGATCTGCTCGGCGCCCTTGACGGCCAGCGCGGCCACCTGCTCGCGCAGGGCCTCGCGGGCCTGCACGGTCTGCTGCTCGGCCTCGGCGCGGGCGGCCGCGACGATCTTGTTGGCTTCCTCGGTGGCGCGGCCCTTGGCCTCTTCCACGATGGACTGGGCGCGGCGCTCGGCATCGGCCAGCAGGGCGGCGATCTGGTTGCGCGACTTGGCCAGTTCCTCGTCGACCTTGGCGTTGGCGGCGGCGAGTTCGGACTTGGCGCGGTCCGCGGCGGCCAGACCCTCGGCGATCTTGGCGGCACGCTCGTCGAGAGCGGCGGCGATCGGCGGCCACACGTACTTCATCGTGAACCCGACCAGGATCAGGAACACGATGATCTGAATGATGAGGGTACCGGTGATGCTCACTGTTTCATCCTTGCCCCCGGCACGCGTTTCGCGCCGGGGAAGACTGGGCGAGGGAAGGTCGCTGCAGCGATTACTTCGGCAGGTTGGCCAGCTGACCCAGGAACGGGTTGGCGGTGGCGAACCACAGGGCGATACCGGTGCCGATGATGAACGCGGCGTCGATCAGGCCGGCCAGCAGGAACATCTTGGTCTGCAGCTCGTTCATCAGCTCGGGCTGGCGGGCGGCGGACTCGAGGTACTTGCTGCCCATGATGCCGATGCCGATGCAGGCGCCGATGGCGCCGAGGCCGATGATGAGGCCGGCGGCCAGGGCGACAAAGCTGATAACTTCCATGATTGCTCCTAAGGGACTTGGGTTAAGGAAAGGGAAAGCGGAAAAGAGGGAAACCGGATCAGTGCGCGTCGTGGGCCTGGCCGACGTAGACGAGCGTCAGCATCATGAAGACGAAGGCCTGCAGCGTGATGATCAGGATGTGGAAGATGGCCCAGGCCGTGCCGGCGATGATGTGGCCGATCGCCAGGCCGATGCCGGTGGCGGTGAGCGACCAGGCGCCGCCCATCAGGGCGATCAGCAGGAAGATCAGTTCGCCGGCGTACATGTTGCCGAACAGTCGCATGCCGTGCGAGACGGTCTTGGCGACGAATTCGATGACCTGCATCAGGAAGTTGAACGGCCACAGCAGCGGGTGGCTGCCGAAGGGCGCGGTGAACAGCTCGTGCACCCAACCGCCCAGGCCCTTGATCTTCACGTTGTAGAACAGGCAGACCAGCAGCACCGCGATCGACAGGCCCATCGTCACCGAGAGGTCGGCGGTGGGCACGACGCGCATGAAGGCGTGGTGCGGGTCGTGGCCGGCGGCGCCGTAGATGCGCTCCCAGATGAACGGGATCAGGTCGACGGGCAGCAGGTCCATCGCGTTCATCAGGAAGATCCAGACGAACACGGTCAGCGCCAGCGGCGCCACGAACTTGCGGCTGTTGGCGTTGTGGACGATGCCCTTCGCCTGCGAGTCGACCATCTCCACCAGGACCTCGACGGCGGCCTGGAAGCGGCCCGGCACGCCCGAGGTGGCCTTGCGGGCGGCCATCCACAGCAGCAGGCATCCGATCGCGCCCAGCGAGATCGCCCAGAACATCGAGTCCCAGTTGAAGACGGTGAAGTCGACAACGTTCTTCGGCGGATGGTTCTGCAGGAAGGTCAGGTGATGGACGATGTACTCGCCAGCGGTCGGTCCGTGTTCGGCAGCCATGTGTCTTGAGCCCGTTTCTTCCTAGTTCACTTCGGGTTGCGCTTGCGCGGTGCGAACGCGAGCGCCAACCAATACACCTTCATCGTGAGGATCAGGCCCACCAGCAATGCCGGCCAGCTCAGCTCGCTCACCATCCTCGGCGCGACCATCAGCATGGCCACCGTCAAGGCGACTTTCACCATCTCCCACAGCAGGAACCCGAAGGCCGCCGTGCCCGCGTTGAGCGAGGAGAACCGTCCGGTAATGCCTCGCGCGAAAACGGCCGCGGGGATCACCACGGCCAGCGCGCCATATCCGGCGGACCACCCAACGCTTGACTTGCCGGTGACGGCCCAGGCCACGAATGCCGCGACCAGGCCCATCACCACCTGCCCCCCGACCACCCACCAGGGGGAGACCGGTGGCTGTTGTTCGCGCAGCTTGCGCGCCTCCTCGGCGCTCAGCGGCTTGACTGGGGGTTGCTCGTCCTCCGACGTTTCAGGAAGCGGGGCGTACGTCTTTCTCATTGGCTTACGGCCCGCTTTCGGCCCTGAAATTTCACAAAGCCCCTGATTATAGAAAGAAACCCGGAGTCCCAAACGAGGTTCCGGACCAAAGAGGCGGGTCACTCGGCCGCGCGGGCTCTCGCCGACCAGCCCGACCATGCCGCGGCGGGGCGTTTGCGCCACGGGCGACAATCGGCGCATGAAAGACACCGCCCTCCCCGACCTGCCCTGCTACCTCAACGGCGAATTCAGCAACCTGCGCGAAGCCCGCGTCAGCGTGATGGACCGTGGATTCATCTTCGGGGACGGGGTGTATGAAGTGGTGCCTATCTACAACGGCCGCCCCTTCCGCTTCGCCGAGCACATGGCGCGGCTGGACCGCAGCCTGGCCGAGTTGCGCATCCCCAACCCGAAGTCCGTCGCCCAGTGGTGCGAGCTCATGGTGCAGCTCGTCGAGGGCTACGCGAAGTACGCCGGCGTTCCGCTGGCCGAGTCCAACCAGCTGGTCTACCTGCAGATCACGCGCGGCGTGGCGATGCGCGACCACGTGATGGTGCCCGGCCTGGAGCCCACCGTGTTCGCGATGGCCAACCGCATGGCGCTCTACTCCGCCGAGGACCGCGCCCGCGGCGTCGCCTGCGTCACCGCCGATGACTTCCGCTGGAAGAAGGCCCATGTGAAGAGCACCAGCCTGGCCGGCGCCGTGCTGTCGCGGCAGATCAGCGCCGACCAGGGCGCGCTGGAGACCGTGATGTTCCGCGACGGCATGCTGTCCGAGGCCGCCGCTTCCAACGTGTGGGTGGTGCGTGGCGGCAAGGTGCTGGGTTCGCCCCGCGACAACCTGGTGCTGGAGGGCATCCGCTACGGCCTGATCGAGGAGCTGTGCCGCGAAGCCGGCGTGCCGTTCGAGCTGCGCCGCGTGTCGCGCGAGGAAGTGCTGTCGGCCGACGAGCTGCTGCTGTCCTCGGCCACCAAGGAGATCCTCCCGATCACCCGCCTCGACGACAAGCCGGTTGGAAACGGCCGCCCGGGCCCCATCTACGAGAAGCTGTACGCCGGTTACCAGCGGCTCAAGCAAGCTTCCTGAAGGACCACGCTTTTCATGACCACCTCCACGCCCACACCCGCGCCTTCGACCGCTCCCGAGAGCGATCCGCGCAAGGATTCGCTGATCGAGTACCCGTCGCGCTTCCCGATCAAGGTGATGGGCGCGAAGGTCGAGGGTTTCGTGCACGCCATCACCAGCATCGCGAAACAGTTCGACCCCGGCTTCGACGCTTCCACCGTCGAGCTGCGCGACAGCAAGGCCGGCAACTACCTCGGCATCACGATCACCATCACAGCCACCAGCCGCGAGCAGCTCGACGAGCTGTACCGCACGCTGTCGTCGCATCCGATGGTGAAGGTGGTGCTCTAGGCCTCGCATGCAGCCGAGCCTGCTCGGGCGGGTGGACTACGAGCCCACCTACCGGGCGATGCAGGAGCTCACCGCCGCCCGCGACGAATCCACGCCCGATGAGCTCTGGCTGTGCGAGCACCCGCCGGTGTTCACCCAGGGCCTGGCCGGCAAGCCGGAGCACGTGCTCGCGCCGGGCGACATTCCGGTGATCGCCACCAACCGAGGCGGCCAGGTGACGTACCACGGCCCCGGGCAGGTGGTCGCGTACCCGCTGCTCGACCTGCGCCGCCGCGGCTACTTCGTCAAGGAATACGTCTATCGGCTGGAGGAAGCGGTGATCCGCACCCTGGCCGAATTCGGCGTCACGGGCCATCGCGTGGCCGGCGCGCCCGGCATCTACGTGCGCCTGGCGGACCCGTTCTCGCACCAGGCGCTGCAGGGTCCCCGCGCGCCCGGCCACGAATTCGACGGCCTCGGCAAGATCGCCGCGCTGGGCGTGAAGGTCAGCCGGCACTGCACCTACCACGGCGTGGCCTTCAACGTCGCCATGGACCTGGAACCCTTCCGCCGCATCCACCCTTGCGGTTACGCCGGCCTCGAAACGGTGGACCTTTCTACAATCGGCGTCTCCACCCCCTGGAACGAAGCGGCACGGGTCCTGGGCCAGAAGCTCACCGCCCTGCTCGCCGCCTGAGGAAAAGCAGCCCATGAGCTCCACCCCCGTCGTGCGCGATGCGCAGTCCACTGAGAACTACCAGGCCGGCGCCAAGCAGAAGGCCGCGGCCAAGCTCTCGCGCATCCCCGTCAAGGTGCAGCAGGCCGAGGTGCTGAAGAAGCCCGAGTGGATCCGCGTGCGCGCCGGCTCCCCCACCACGCGCTTCTACGAGATCAAGCAGATCCTGCGCGAGAGCAACCTGCACACGGTGTGCGAGGAAGCCTCCTGTCCCAACATCGGCGAGTGCTTCGGCAAGGGCACGGCCACGTTCATGATCATGGGCGACAAGTGCACCCGCCGCTGCCCGTTCTGCGACGTGGGCCACGGCCGCCCCGATCCACTGGACGCCGACGAGCCGGAGAACCTTGCGAAGACCATCGCGCGGCTCAAGCTCAAGTACGTCGTGATCACCAGCGTGGACCGCGACGACCTGCGCGACGGCGGCGCCGGCCACTTCGTGGACTGCATCCGCAGGACCCGCGAGCTGTCGCCGGAAACCACCATCGAGGTGCTGGTGCCCGACTTCCGGGGCCGCGACGATCGCGCGCTGGAGATCCTCAAGGCCGCGCCGCCGGACGTGATGAACCACAACCTGGAGACCATCCCGCGCCTGTACAAGGAAGCGCGCCCGGGCTCCGACTACGCGTTCAGCCTGAACCTGCTGAAGAAGTTCAAGGCGCTGTTCCCGCACGTGCCCACCAAGAGCGGCCTGATGGTCGGCCTGGGCGAGACCGACGAGGAGATCCTCGACGTCATGCGCGACATGCGCGCGCATGGCATCGACATGCTCACCATCGGCCAGTACCTCGCGCCCACGATGTCGCACCTGCCGGTGCGGCGCTACGTGCACCCGGACACCTTCAAGATGTTCGAGGCCCGCGCGTACGAGATGGGCTTCACCCACGCCGCGGTCGGCGCGATGGTGCGTTCCAGCTACCACGCCGACCAGCAGGCGCACGCGGCGGGCGTCGGCACCGCCGCCTGACGGCCATGGCCACGGCCGGCGATCATCTCTCGCTGCGCCGTTACGGGCCTTCGCCCGGCAGCCATTCGCACGACCACTTCCAGGTCCTCGTCGGCCTGGACGGCGTGCTCGAACTCGAAGTGGAAGGCCGCGGCCGCCGCGTCGGTCCGGGCGAAGGCTTTCTCGTCACGCCGGGCGATCGCCACGATTTCGAATCCGTCGCCGGCAGCCGGTGCCTGGTGCTCGACACGCGCACCGACCTCTGGTCGCTGTGCGCGGCTGCACCGCGCCAGGCCGCGCAGGTCGGCTCGCTGGCGCGCTATCTCGCGCAGGCGCTGCTGCAGCACCAGCCCCTCGCCGCGCTGCACGGTCCCGACCTGCTGCTGGAGGCCTGGGGGCCTTCGCCGGCGCACGACAGGCCGCGCCGGCGCATCGACTGGCCGGCGCTGCAGGCGTGGGCGCAATCGCGCCTGCACCAGCCGCTGTCGGTCGCGGAGCTCGCGGCGCGCGTGCACCTCAGTCCCAGCCAGTTCGCGCTGCGTTGCCACGAGGCGCATGGCCAATCCGTGATGCAGTGGCTGCGGGCGCAGCGCTTGGCGCGTGCGCAGCAGCTGCGCGCGCTCGGCCTCCCAGTAGGCGAAGTGGCGCGGCGCACCGGCTACCGCTCGCCCTCGGCGTTGACCGCCGCGCTCAAGCGCCACTCGCACTGACCGTCGTCTCGCGACGATCCACCGGCGTCGCGCGACGACCCGGCCGATTAAGCTCGCCGGCATGCACGCCAATCTCTACGCGCTGGGCGCGATCGCGCTGTGGGCCGGGCTCGCTTCGCTGGGCCTGGCGCTCAAGCACCTGCCGCCGTTCCTGCTGACCGGCATCGCTCTCGTGATAGGCAGCATTCCGGCCTGGCCGCTCATGCGCCAGTGGAAGGTGCCGCCGGGGACGCTCGCACTCGGCATCTACGGCCTGTTCGGCTTCCACTTCCTGCTGTTCATCGCGCTGCGCCTGGCGCCGCCGGTCGAGGCCAACCTGGTCAACTACCTGTGGCCGCTCTTCATCGTCGTGCTCGCGCCGGTGTTCCTGCCGGGCCTGTCGCTGCGGCCCGGCCACGTGCTGGGCGCCTTGATGGGATTCGCCGGCGCGGCCATCGCCAACCTGGGCGCGGGCAGCGTCTCGGGATCGTGGTCCTGGGGCTACCTGCCCGCGCTGGGCTCGGCCTTCATCTGGGCGAGCTACTCTCTGCTGACGCGCCGCGTGGCGGCGTTCCCCACCGCGGCCATCGGCCTGTTCGGGCTGGTGTCCGGCCTGCTCTCGCTGGCGTGCCATGCGCTCCTGGAGCCTGCCGCGTCGATCAGCGCAAGCGACTGGGTCCTGCTGGCGCTCATGGGCCTGGGCCCGCTGGGCGCCGCGTTCTTCCTGTGGGACCGCGCGCTCAAGCTGGGCGACGCGAGGCAGATCGGCATCCTGAGCTACCTCACGCCGCTGGCGTCCACCGCGCTGCTGCTGGTCGTCACGGGCCGCGGCCTCTCCTGGAACATCGCGCTCGCCGCCGTCCTGATCGTGGGCGGCGCGGTGCTCGGCACGCGCACCGCCGACGGCCGTCCGCGCGAACGCGCCGCTTGAGTTGATCCGAGCGGACGCGCGCCTCGCGCGCGGACGCACGCGGGGCAGTCCTACACGGCCGGGCCACACCCTCCGCCTAGAGTCGGTCGTGCCCTCGGGCGGAACCAAGAACACAGCAGCCGAACCATGGTCGACAGCGCCGGGACTCCGACGGACGACGCCCCGCGCCGAGGCTGGGTCCGGCGGCATCCCTGGTGGACCGCCTTCCTGGTGCTGTCGCTGCTGGTGGTGGCGTCGCTCGCGATCCCGGTCGCGTACGTCATGGAGCAGGCGCCGCTCACGCCCGTGATCGGCAACCTCAAGAAGCAGCAGAACGAGCATCCCAGCGCGCTGCTGACCTCCGACGGCGTCGAGCTCGCCGTCTACCGCAAGACCAATCGCCACTGGGTGCCGTTGAAGGACATCTCTCCGCACGTGGTGAACGCGCTGATCGCGGTGGAGGACCAGCGCTTCTACGAGCACCGGGGCCTGGACCTCAAGCGCACGGTGGGCGCGGCGTGGAACACCTTCCGGGGGCGACTGCAGGGCGGCTCGACGATCACGCAGCAGCTCGCGCGCAACCTCTACCCGGAAGAGATCGGCCGCGCGCCGACGCTGGAGCGCAAGGTCAAGGAGGCGATCACCGCGCTGAAGATCGAGCAGGCCTACGGGAAGGACGAGATCCTGGAGATCTACCTCAACACCGTTCCCTTCCTCTACAACACCTACGGCATCGAGGGCGCGGCGCGAACCTACTTCGACAAGAACGCGCGCGACCTCGACGTGCTGGAGAGCGCCACGCTGGTGGGCATGCTCAAGGGCACGACCTACTACAACCCGGTGCTCAACCCCCAACGTGCCCAGCAGCGGCGCAATATCGTGCTGGCGCAGCTGATGCGAACCGGCAAGCTGGATCAGGCCCGCTTCGAGCAGCTCAAGGGCGAGCCGCTGCGGCTGGACTTCGAGCGCCAGGACGGCGAGCAGCTCGGCCCCGCGCCGCACCTCGCGGTGCTGATGCGCCGCTGGCTGATCGATTGGGCCGACCGCAAGGGCTACAACGTCTACGCCGACGGGCTCGTGGTGCGCACCACCATCGATTCGCGCGCCCAGGCGATGGCGCAGCAGGCCCTCACCGCCCAGGCCGACCGCCTGCAGAAGCTGGCCGACGCGGCATGGAACGGCCGGCGCGGCTGGAACTCGCGGCGGGACCTGATCGATGCCTTCCTGCGCGAGACGCAGCAGTTCCAGGAGGCCCGCGCGGCGGGCGTGCCGGAAGCCGAGGCGCTGGCCAGGCTGCGCGCGGATGAAGAGCTGATGAAGCTGCTGCGCACCGAGAAGACCCGGCTGCAGGCCGGCCTGGTGGCGCTGGAGCCGGGCTCGGGCTACGTGCGCGCCTGGGTCGGCAGCCGCGACTTCGCGCTGGACCAGTTCGACCACGTGCAGCAGGCACGCCGCCAGCCGGGTTCGACCTTCAAGCCGTTCGTGTACGGCGCGGCGTTCGAGATGGGTGCGCGGCCCACCGACGCGCTGATCGACCAGCCCACCGACATCCCGGATGGCCAGGGCCGCATCTGGCGCCCCACCGACATCGGCGCACCCACGGGCGAACCGATCACTCTGCGCGACGCGCTCGCGCTGTCCAAGAACACGATCACGGCGCAGCTGATGCAGTTCGTGGGCGCCGGCCGGGTGGCGGAGCTCGCCCAGGCCATGGGCGTGCGCGACAGCCGGCTGGACGAAGTGCCTTCGATCGGCCTGGGCACGAGCCCGGTGACGCTCAAGGAGATGGCCACCGCTTACGCGACCATCGCGAACGGCGGCAACTACGTCGCGCCGGCGCTGGTGCTGCAGGTCGAGGACCGCAACGGCAAGGTGCTGGAAGCCTTCCGTCCGGCCGCGCCGGAGCCGGCCCTCGATCCGGCCGCCAACGCGGTGCTGCTGGATGCGCTGCGCGCCGCCGTCGATCGCGGCACCGGCTCGCCGATCCGCCGCACCCATCGCCTGCAAGGCGAGCTGGCCGGCAAGACCGGCACCACGCAGGAGAACACCGACGGCTGGTTCGTGCTGGCCCATCCGCACCTCGTGACCGCCGCCTGGGTCGGCTACAACGACAGCCGCCTCACCATGCCGGACCCGTGGGGCCAGGGCTCGCGCAGCGCGCTGCCGATGGTGGGCGAGTTCATGCAGGCGCTCACGCGCGCCAGGCTGGTCGATCCCAAGGCGAAGTTCCCGAAGGGCCCGGACCTGCCGCCGGACAACGGCCTGGGCTGGGGCACGCTGTTCCCGCCGCCGGTCGAGCTGATGCCGGCGCAGCCTGCGGTCGTCGCGCCGCTGCCGGCCGAATACGGCGTGAACATGGGCGGCGTGGGGGGCGGCACGCTGGGCTTTCCGTCGCAGCCCGCGATCGTCGTCGCGCCCCCGCGAGGACAGCCGGCGCCGCCGGCCGAGGCGATGGCCACGCCGCCGCAACGCGCCATCGTGATCGCGCCGCCACGCGGCGAGCCGAGCGGTGCCGGACCGGCGCCGCCGCCTTCGATCTACCCGGGTTACTGAGCGAGCAGCTTGCCCGGCTCTTCGGAGGCGAGCACTTCCTGGGCCCAGGGCTCCAGGCGGCGCGTGTCGGCGCGCAGCACTTCCTGCTTGACCGCCAGGATCTGCGCCGGGTGCATGGAGAACGTGCGCAGGCCCAGCCCGAGCAGCAGCCGGGTGAAGCCGATGTCGCCCGCCATCTCGCCGCACACGCTGACGCCCTTGCCCCGGGCGTTGCACTCGGCGATGGTCTGCGCCACCAGCTGCAGCACCGCCGGATGCAGCGGGTCGTACAGGTGGGCCACCGATTCGTCGGCGCGGTCGATCGCCAGCGTGTACTGGATCAGGTCGTTGGTGCCGATCGAAAGGAAATCGAAATAGCGCAGGAAGGTGCGCAGCGTCAGCGCCGCGGCCGGGATCTCGATCATCGCGCCCAACTGCACCGGGCCGTAGGCGACGCCGCGGTTGTCCAGCTCGGCGCGCGCGAAGTCCAGCAGCGACAGCGTCTGCCGGATCTCGCCGGCGTGGGCCAGCATCGGGATCAGCATATTCACCTTGCCGTGCGCGGCGGCGCGCAGGATGGCCCGCAGCTGCGTGAGGAACATCGCGGGATCGGCCAGGCTCCAGCGGATGGCCCGCAGGCCCAGCGCGGGGTTGAGGTGCGCCGTGTCGCCGCGCGGCGCGTCGTCCAGCAGCGGCTTGTCGGCGCCGACGTCGATGGTGCGGATGGTGACCGGCAGGCCCTGCATGCCTTCGACGGCGCGACGGTAGGCCTGGTACTGCTCGTCCTCGTCGGGCAGGCCGCCCTTGCGGTTCATGAACAGGAACTCGCTGCGGAACAGGCCCACGCCGACCGCGCCCGCCTCCAGCGCGGTGGGCGCGTCCTCGGGCATCTCGATGTTGGCCAGCAGCTCGATCCTGCGACCGTCCAGCGTGACCGCCGGGGTGTGCTTCAGGCGCGCCAGCCGGCCGCGTTCGAGTTCGGCCTGGCGCTGCTTGAAGCCGTACTCGGCCAGGATGATCGGCGAGGGGTCGACGATCACCACGCCGTCGTCGCCGTCGATGATCACCCAGTCGTCCTGCCGCACCAGCTGGCTGGCGCTGCGCGCACCGACCACCGCGGGGATGTCCATGCTGCGCGCCACGATGGCGGTGTGCGAGTTGCGCCCGCCGACGTCGGTGACGAAGCCGGCAAACACGCTCTGCTTGAACTGCAGCATGTCGGCGGGCGACAGGTCGTGCGCGACCAGCACCAGCGGCACGTCGACGCTGTCGTCCAGCAGCAGGTCCTGCTGGGTCTTGCGCCGTGGCGACGGCGCGACCGGCGAGGCCACACCCTTCATGTATCGCAGGATCCGCTCGGCCACCTGCTCCAGGTCGGCCTTGCGCTCGCGCAGGTACTCGTCCTCCATCTCGTCGAACTGGCGCGACAGCTGCTCCAGCTGCGTCGTCAGCGCCCATTCGGCGTTGTAGAGGCGCTCGCGGATCCAGTGCTTGACGCCGTCGATCAGGTCCTCGTCCTGCAGCAGCATCAGGTGCACGTCGAGCAGCGCCGACAGCTCGTGCGGCGCTTCCTTGCCCATCTGGGCGATGGTCTGCTGCAGGCGGTGGATCTCGTCGATCACCGCATTGCGGCCTTCGCGCACGCGGGCGATCTCGGCGTCGACCTGGTCCGGCTTGATGAAGTAGTGGGCCACGTCCACGCGACCGCCCATCAGCACCGCGCGGCCGATGGCGATGCCGCGTGCGACGGGGAGGCCGTGGATGGCGAATGTCACTCGCCTTCTCCGAACTTGTCGTGAATGAGGGCGAGCAGCGCGGTCATCGCGTCCTGCTCGCGTTCGCCGTCGGTCTCCAGCACCACTTCGCTGCCGACGCCGGCGGCCAGCATCATGACGCCCATGATGCTCTTGGCATTGACGCGGCGTTCGCCCTTGGACAGCCAGACTTCGCAGGGATAGGTGCCGGCCAGCTTGGTGAGCTTGGCGGAGGCGCGGGCGTGCAGGCCCAGCTTATTGCTGATGGTCGTATTGGTCTTGATCATGGCTGCGGCGGGGCTGGTTCTGCGGCGCGGTGACGGCCACCTGCATCACGCCCTGCGTGCCGCCGATGACGGCGCGGGACACCAGCGCGTCCAGCGTTTCGTGGCGGTAGCTCACGGCACGCAGGAGCATCGGGAGGTTGACCCCCGTGATGAGGCGGGACGTCACGCCGTCGACCAGCTTCTGCGCGACGTTGCTCGGCGTGGCCCCGAAAATGTCGGTGAGGACCAGCACGCCCTTGATGCCCGGCTGCCGCAGCTGCTGCAGCGCGATGCGGGCCGTGGCCAGCGTTTCCTCCGGCGAGAGGTTGGGCTGCACGTCGATGGCGGCGACCGCGGCCGCGCAATCCGGGAACACGTGCAGCGCGCACTGCCGCAGCGCGTGCGCGAGCGGTGCGTGGCCGATGATCAGGATCGCGTTCATGGCGAGGCGGGACGGGGCTGAGTTCGATTATCGCGGTTCCCCCGCAGGAACCAGGCGTACGAGAGCGCGCTCGCGGCCAGGTAGACGGTGAAGGCGCCGCGGAACGACGCCGTCTCCGACCAGCCCAGCGCGGCGAGGCCATCGACCAGCAGGCCGATGCCCCACTGCATCACGAACACGCCCAGGAAGATGACCAGGTTGTAGGCCGACAGGGCCCGACCGGCCAGCGCCGAGGGGAACGACATGCCCACCGCCGGCTGGGCCAGCGAGACGGTCGTGGACGACACGCAGAACAGCGCCAGCGCCACCGCGCCGGCGGCCGGTCCCGCGACGATGACGCCCGCCATCACCAGCAGGCTGAGGGGCAGGCCCCAGGTGATCAGCCGGTCGGCGTGGATGCCGCGGCGCACGAGGCCGGGGTTGACCATGCCCCAGGTCCAGAACGTGACCAGCATGCACAGGTTGATCGTGAACAGGCCCGCCGCCGACTGCACCGGCTCGTAGCCCGCCACGCGCACCATCCAGGGCCCGGCCCAGAGGGTCTGCACCGCGATCATCCCGCCGTAGCTGACGAAGCCGATCGGCACCATGCGGCGGAAGTAGGGGTCGCGCCAGACCTCGGCGTAGCTGGGCCGAGGCGCATCGGGACTGTGGGTGACGGTCTGCCAGCCCGGCACGCGCCAGATGATCAGCAGGATCGAGAGCGCGGTCAGCGCCGCCAGCCCCCAGAACAGCGGCCGCCAGCCGGCCAGGGGCAGCAGCCACTGCACCGGCAGCGTCGCGGCGAGCATGCCGAACGAGCCGGTCATCAGCATCCAGGAATTGGCGCGCAGCTGCGCACCGGGCTCCAGCCAGCGGCGAAAGCCGGTGAGCGGCGCCATCAGGCAGGCGCTCACGCCGACGCCGCACAGCACGCGCGCCGCCAGCAGCGCCGTGAAGCTGGTGGCCATCGAGAACGCCACGCAGCCCAGCACCGCCGGCAGCAGGAAAGCGGCGATGACCTTGCGGGGCCCGTACCGGTCCAGCCAGTTGCCCAGCGGCAGCTGGGTGGCGGCGAAGCCGATGAAGTAGCCGCCGGCCAGGAGGCCCAGCTCGCGCGCGCTCAGGTCGAACTCCTGCGTGAGCGTGGGCGCCAGCGTGGCCGTGACCGCGCGCACCAGCGCCGAGAAGAAGTAGGCGAACGCGAACGCCAGGAACATCAGGATCGCGTCGCGGCGCGACAGGAGGGTGTCACCGGTGCTCATGGGAGCTTCAGGCCTTCGAAGAACGGCTGCAGGGTTTCGGGTGGGGGGTCTTCGGCATAGACGACCGCCTGGTAGACGTGGCGCCCGCGCGCGAAGTAGGCGGCTTCGCTTCGCACCGGCGAGCCGTCGGCGCGGTGGCCCTTCGCGCTCACCCGTTGCGACGAGGGGAGCGGATCGGCGCCGGGCGGCACGAAGGCGCTCGAGCGCGAACCGCCTTCGGCCTTCATGTTGGCCAGCGTGGCGCGGTTCCATTGCGACAGCACCTCATCGGCGCCGGCGGGGCCGGCCAGCTCGGCCTGCAGCACCGCGTAGGTGACGCCACCGGTCTCGCAGCCCAGCGCCGACAGCTCGACCTCGCGGCCGCCGATGGGCATGCGACGCGCGGCCTTGTCGGGCTTGCACGGCAGCATGGCTTTGAGCTCGGAGGGGTCGGCGCGTACTTCGCGCCAGTTGAAGGTGGGGCTGCAGCCGGCCGCCGCGGCCACCAGCGGGATCGCTGCCCAAGAACGGTGCATCGGCCGATCATACGGTCGGTTCCATCGGAGAATGGGTCCCATGACCTCGCTCGACGGCATCCGCATCCTCGACCTCTCCCGCGTGCTGGCCGGCCCCTGGTGCACCCAGACGCTGGCCGACCTGGGGGCCGACGTGATCAAGATCGAGCGGCCCGGCAGCGGCGACGACACCCGCAGCTGGGGCCCGCCCTTCCTGCGTGATGCCCAGGGGCAGGACACGCACGAGGCGGCCTACTACCTGGGCACCAACCGGAACAAGCGCTCGGTCACCTGCGACATCGCGCAGCCGGCGGGCCAGGCCCTGGTGCGCGAACTCGCGAAGCACTGCCACGTGTTCGTGGAGAACTTCAAGGTCGGCGACATGGCGCGCTACGGGCTCGACTACCCCTCGCTGCGCGGGCTCAATCCCAGGCTGGTCTATTGCAGCGTCACCGGCTTCGGCCAGAGCGGGCCGTACCGCGAGCGCGCCGGCTACGACTACGCCGTGCAGGGCATGGGCGGACTGATGAGCATCACCGGCGAGCGCGACGACCTCGGCGGCGGCCCGCAGAAGGTCGGCGTGGCGGTGGCGGACCTGTTCACCGGCATGTATTCCAGCGTGGCGATCCTGGCGGCGCTGCGGCACGCGGAACGCACCGGCCAGGGCCAGCACATCGACATGGCGCTGCTGGACACGCAGGTGGCGATGCTGGCCAACCTGGGCGCCAACTACCTCGTGAGCGGCAACGTGCCCGGCCGCGCCGGCAACGCCCACCAGAACATCGTGCCGTACCAGGTGTTCGAGGTGGCGCCGGCGCCGGACGGCCACAAGGACCACCTGATCCTGGCGGTCGGCAACGACGGGCAGTTCGCGAAGTTCTGCGAAGTGGCCGGGCGCCCCGAGCTGGCGCGCGACGAGCGCTTCGTGCGCAACCAGGACCGGGTGCGCAACCGCGCGGTGCTGGTGCCGCTGCTCGAGGCCGTGATGAAGACGCGTACCAAGGCGCAGTGGCTGCCCGCGCTGGAAGCGGCCAAGGTGCCGTGCGGCGCGATCAACAACCTCGCCGAGGTGTTCGCCGATCCGCAGGTGAACGCGCGCGGCATGGTGGACGAGTGGACACATCCGCTGCACCCCGGCCTGCGGCTGGTGGCCAGCCCGATGAAGCTGAGCGAGACGCCGGTGCGCCGCGAACTGCCGCCGCCGCTCCTGGGCCAGCACACCGATGAAGTGCTGGCGGGGGTGCTCGGCTGGGACGAAGCGCGCATCGAAGGCTTGCGCAAGGAAGGAGTGATCTGAATGGCGAACTTCGTGCTGGTCCACGGGGCGTGGCATGGCGGCTGGTGCTGGCAGCGGGTGACGCAGCGGCTGGCGAAGGAAGGGCATCGCGTCCACGCGGTCACGCTGACCGGCACCGGCGAGCGGGCCCACCTGCTCTCGCCGGCGATCACGCTGGAGACGCACATCGAGGACGTGCGCGCCGCGATCGAGGCCGAGGAACTGCATGAGGTGGTGCTGGCCGTGCACTCGTACGCCGGCATGATCGGCACCGCCATCGCGGACCGGATGGGCTCGCGCCTGCGCCACCTGGTGTACGTCGATGCCGTCGTGCCGCGTCCGGGCGAGAGCTGGAGCAGCACGCATTCGCGCACGGTGCGCGAATCGCGGCGCGCGGCCGCCGAAGGTTCCGACGACTACAGCCTGCCGGCCCCCGATCCGAACAACTACGGCCTGCAGGGCGCCGACTACGAGTGGGTCAAGCGCCGGCTCACCGCGCATCCGGGCCACAGCTACGACGCGCCGCTGGAATTCGACATGGACCGGGTGGCCGCCGTGCCGCGCACCTTCGTCAGCTGCGTCGGGCCGGCCCTGCCGACCATCGATGCGATCCGCCCGCGCGTGGTCGACCCGAAATTCTGGGAAGGCCGCTGGCAGTCCGGCGGCGGTGCGCAGGTGCTCGAGCTGCCCACGGGCCACGACCCGATGGTGACGATGCCGGCCGAGCTGGCCGAAATCCTTCTGCGCTGCGCCTGATCGACGTCAGCTTGCGGAACCCTTTGGCCGGCAACGGCATCCCACGCCACGTAAACTCGCGCCTGCCATGAAGAAAGCCCTCATCGGAGCCCTCGCCGCCGTCGTCCTGGCCGTCGGCGCAGGCGTGTACCTGAGCACCGGCAGCCAGGCGGCGCCCGCCTCGACCTTCGTGCTGCTGGACGGCTCCAAGCGGACCACCGACGACCTCAAGGGCCGGGTGACGCTGGTGAACTTCTGGGCCACCAGCTGCGTCACCTGCGTGGGCGAGATGCCCAAGATCATCTCCACGTACGACAAGTACAAGGGCCGCGGCTACGACACCCTGGCCGTGGCGATGAGCTACGACCCGCCCAGCTACGTGGTGAACTTCGCGCAGACCCGCAAGCTGCCCTTCCAGGTCGCCATCGACAACACCGGCGCCGTGGCCAAGGCCTGGGGCGACGTGCAGCTGACGCCCACGACCTACATCGTCAACAAGCGGGGCGAGATCGTGAAGCGCTACGTGGGCGAACCGGACTTCGCGGAGCTGCACCAGCTGATCGAGAAGCTGCTCGCCGAAGCCTGATCGCCGGTGAACACCCAAAGAAAAAGCCCCGCGATGCGGGGCTTTTTCGTGAGCGGTCGATGTCTCAGTCCTTGCGGAAGTTGTCGTGGCAGGCCTTGCAGCTGCCGGCGTTCGGGCCCCAGGCGGCCTTGAGGTTGTCGAGGCTGCCGGTCTTGGCGGCGGCGGCGATGCGGCCGACTTCGGTGACCGCGCGCTCGTGCGCCTGGCGGAACTTGGCTTCCTCGCTCCAGATCTCCGGCTTGGCGCGGGTCTCGCCCTTGTCGGAGCCGGCGGTGAACGCCGCCCACGGCAGCGTCGAGACCAGCTGCAGCACGTCGCCGTGGCGGGCAGCGGCGGCGGCGTCGTACGGCGCGCGGCCGTTCGCCATGGCGCCGAGCGCGCCGTAGTGCGCCGCCATGACGGTGAGCGCGCCACGGCGGTACTTGATGGCGTCCTCGGGCTTCTGGAACGCGACTTGGGCCACGGCGGGCACGGCGACGGCGGCGGTGACGGCCGCGAGGGCCAGGGAAGCGATCAGTCTCATTGCTCTTCTCTCCGATCAAGTGAACTGGGCGGTTGCTGCCAGCGGGGCCTTTGTACCAAAACTCCCCTCGCGAGCCAGGGCCTAGGGTAAGTACGGCCGGGTGGCGCAGTCGGGGATTCCAAGCACAATCTCGGCCGCAAGGAGAAGCACATGGCATCGAAGGTACGCGTCTGGGACCTCCCCACCCGGCTCTTCCACTGGGCGCTGGTGATCTGCGTGGTCGGGCTGGCGGTGACGGCCTATTCGGAGACGGGACTCGACTGGCACGCCCGGCTGGGCTACTCGGTGCTCGCGCTGCTGCTGTTCCGCGTGGTGTGGGGCTTCATCGGCGGACGCTGGTCGCGCTTCGCGTCGTTCCTGTATTCGCCCTCGAGCGTCGTCGCCTACCTGCGCGGCCGCTCGCACCCGGACCACCTGGTGGGCCACAACCCGCTGGGCGCCGGCTCGGTGCTGGCAATGCTGGCCTTCCTGCTCGCCCAGGTGGGCACGGGGCTGGTGAGCGACGACGAGAGCTCCTTCCAGGGACCGCTGAACCGGTTCGTCAGCAGCAGCAAGGCGCTGGCCGCGACCTGGTACCACAAGCAGGTCGGCCAGTGGGTGCTGCTGGGACTGGTGCTGCTGCACGTCGTCGCGGTGCTGTACTACGTGCTGAAGAAGCGGCAGGCCCTGGTGGGCGCGATGGTCGGCGGCGACAAGCACGTGGGCGCGCCGGTGCAGCCTTCTCGCGACGACGTCGCCTCGCGCACGGTCGCGCTGGGCGTGTTCGCGCTGTGCGCCGGCTTCGTCTGGTGGCTCGTCAAGTGAGCGCCCGCTGAGGTTGAAGCGGCCGGCCCTGCCGGTAAACTGGCCGGTCTCCCTTTGCGCGAACCACTGCCTTGCGACCTGCCGAGTCACCGGTCATCGAGCTGACGACCCCCACCAGCGCGGAAGAGCTGCATGCCACGCGCGAGATCTTTCGTGAGTACGCGGCGGGCCTCGGCGTGGACCTGTGCTTCCAGGGCTTCGAAGAGGAGCTGGCCGACCTGCCGGGCGACTACTCGGCGCCGCGCGGCGCCCTGCTGCTGGCCCGCGTGGACGGCACCATCGCCGGCTGTTGCGCCCTGCGGCCGCTGGACACCAGCGACTATCCCGGCGCGGCCGAGATGAAGCGGCTGTACGTGCGCAAGGCCTTCCGGGGATTCGGCCTCGGCCGCCAGCTGGCCGAAGCGGTCCTGGATTCAGCCCGCCAGGCGGGCTACGACTGCGTGCTGCTGGACACGCTGGACGACATGGAGGCGGCGCGCGCCCTGTACGAAGACCTGGGCTTCGAGGCGATCGAGCCGTACTACCACAACCCGATCGCCGGGGCGCATTACCTCAAGGTCGATCTCTGAGGGCGCTCAGCCCTTGGCCTGCGACAGCAGGGTGTCCGCGTCGCTCACCTCGAACTTGCCGGGCGCCTCGACGTTCAGGCTGGCGACCTTGCCGTCCTTGACCAGCATCGAATAGCGCGTGCTGCGCAGACCCATGCCGCGGGCGGTGAGGTCCAGCGTCAGGCCGGTGGCCTTGGCGAAGTCGGCGCTGCCGTCGGCCAGCATGCGCACCTTGCCGTCGCTCTTCTGGTCGCGGGCCCAGGCGCCCATCACGAACGCGTCGTTGACGCTCAGGCACCAGATCTCGTCCACGCCGGCCTTCTTCAGGTCGTCGAACTTCTGGACGTAGCCCGGCACGTGCTTGGCCGAGCAGGTGGGCGTGAAAGCGCCGGGCAGGGCGAACAGCGCGATGGTCTTGCCGGCGGCGGCTTCCTTCACCTTCACCGGGTTGGGCCCGATGCTGCAGCCATTGCCTTCGACTTCCGAATACTCCTGCAGGGTCACGTCCGGCAGCGTGTCTCCGACCTTGATCATGGCGATCTCCTTGTTGGTGGCTGAAAAAGAAAACGGCCCACATTGTGGGCCGTTTCGGGGATCGAGCGCGGTTGGGGGTCTGTCAGACCACCACGGCCTTCTGGACCAGCCGGGTCGCAACCCAGTTCTTGGTCTTGGAGATCGGCCGGCTTTCAGTGATCTCGATCAGGTCGCCCACGTGGAACTCGCCCTTTTCGTCATGGGCGTGGTACTTGCTCGAGCGGCCCACGATCTTGCCGTAGAGCTCGTGCTTCACACGGCGCTCCACCAGCACGGTCACGGTCTTGGCTCGCTTGTCGCTCACCACCTTGCCGACGAGGGTGCGCTTGAGGGAGGTCTTGGCTTCCGTCATGTTCACTCCTTGGCCTTGGTTTCAGTGGCGCGCTTCTGGGCCAGGATGGTCTTGGCGCGGGCGATGTCCCGGCGCGTGCTGCGCAGCGTGCCGGTGTTGGTCAGTTGTTGGGTGGCCT
>JAEWBU010000089.1 GCA_023390985.1 Pseudomonadota bacterium | reverse complement strand
CGGCACTGGCGCGCCACTTCTCCCACCTGCTTCTCGAACGCCGGCAGCCCCGCGAAAGCCGCGGGATCGATCACCTGCAGGAACACGGTGGCGCCCCAGCCCTCGCGCGGATCGGCGCGGCCATGGCCCGCCAGGCCGCCCGTCAGGGCCTCGACCAGCAGCGACAGGCCGTAGCCCTTGTGGCCGGAATCCAGGCCGCCCAGCGGCAGGATCGTGCCCTTGGGCTCGTTGAACAGCACGGCCGGATCGTCGGAAGGCTGCCCGTGGCCGTCGATCAGCCAGGGCGCGGGCAGCTTGCCGCCTTCCTGGTGCAGGCGGCCGGTCAGGCCGTTCGTCGTGGTGGAGGTCGAGATGTCGACCGACGCCGGCGTGCCGCCGGTGGGAAAGCCCGCCGAGACCGGGTTGGGCGTGAAGACGGGATCGAGCCCGCCGAACGGGGCCACGCTCGCGGAGTTCGGGTCGGAAGACGCCAGCAGCAGCAGCAGGCCCTGCTCCGCCGCCCGGCGGTGATAGCTGGCCAGCGAAGCGATGTGGTGGCTGCGGCGGATCACGACCGTGCCCGTCCCCTGCTCCGCCGCCATCCGCGACGCCTGCTCCAGCGCGCGCAGCACCAGCCACGGCCCCGGCAGTCGGCGGCCGTCCCACAGCTGCGCGGCGGGTCGCGAGGACAGCACCTGCGGATCACCGTCGAGCGCCATGCCGCCCTTCTCGATGTCGGCGAGGTAGGGCGCGAGCAGCTGCAGGCCGTGCGTGGTGTGCCCCATGAGGTCGCCTTCCACCAGCACCGTGGCCACGGCCTCGGCCTTGTCGGCGGGCATGCCCGCCTTGGACAGCAGCGCGCCCGCGAAGTCGATGAGCCGGGCGGCCGGGATGCGGTGGCCGGACACCTCAGAGCCCCCTGCCGAGCAGGCCGCGCTGCGCCAGGTTGGCCATGAAGGCGCGCAGCCCGAAGGTCCAGGGCGCGGCCTTCTCGCTGTGGTTGACGCGGTTGCACAGCTCGCCCAGGCGCGCGCTGCGGATCGAGACGCGGTCGCCCACCTTGTGCGTGAAGCCCGCGCCGGGCGCGTCGCGGTCCTGCGTCGGCGCGAACAGCGTGCCCAGGAACAGCATGAACCCGTCCGGGTACTGATGGGCGGCAACCGCCTGGTCGACGATGTCCTGCGGCTCGCGGCTGATGAACTCCATCGAGTTCAGGCCCTCGAGCACGAAGCCTTCCGGGCCGTCCACGCGCAGGACCACCTTCTCGCTCCGCACATCTGCCAGTCCGAAGCTGGCGTCGAACAGGCGGATGAAGGGCCCGATGGCGCACGAGGCGTTGTTGTCCTTGGCCTTGGACAGCAGCAGCGCGCTGCGGCCTTCCAGGTCGCGCAGGTTGACGTCGTTGCCGAGCGCCGCGCCGACGATGCGGCCGCGGCTGCTCACCGCGAGGACGACTTCGGGCTCGGGGTTGTTCCAGCTGGAATCCGACCGGATGCCGATCTCCGCGCCCGTGCCCACCGACGACAGCACCGGCGCCTTGCTGAACACCTCGGCGTCGGGCCCGATGCCCACTTCCAGGTACTGCGACCACAGGCCCTGTTCCTGCAGCAGCTTCTTCAGAGCCATGGCCGGCTCGGAGCCCGGCTTCAGCTTCGACAGGTCGGTGCCGATCTGCGCGACCACGCGCGCGCGCACCTCCTGCGCCTTGGCCGGATCGCCGTCGGCCTGCTCCTCGATCAGGCGCTCGACCAGGCTGCTCGCGAACGTCACGCCGGCGGCCTTGACCACCTGCAGGTCGCAGGGCGCGAGGAAGAAGGGCTTGCACGCGTCGCGACGCGACTCGTCGCTGTTGGCGAGGATGTCCTCCAGCGATCCCAGGCTTTCGCCGGTGGCGCCGCGAGCGGCCCGCGCGGGGTCGGGCTGCTCCAGCAGCGTGGCCATGGTCGGGAAGTCGGCGGAGAGGTCGAACACGCCGTGCTCCCGCAGGGCCACCACCGAGGGGCCCTGCACGTCGGGGCGCCACACGCGCGCCACCAGCGTGCCGGCATAGCCGTCGTCAGGCAGGAAACTTCGGGACTGGAGATCGAGGGACTTCGCTGACATTCATTCCGCTTTCATGTTGGCCGCCTTCACGAGCTTGCCGAACCGGTCGAACTCGCTGCGGTTGAATTCCGTGAACTGCTGGACCGTGAGGTCCTCGGACTGGCCGCCCAGCCCGCGCAGGCGCTCCTGCACGTCGGGCATTTTCAGGGTCCGCTGCAGTTCGGTGTGCAGTTTCTCGACGACTTCCGGCGGCGTGCCCGCGGTCGCGTACAGGCCGTACCACGTGGCGATCTCCAGCGACGGCATGCCGAGCTCCCGCACGGTCGGCACGTTCGGCAGGTCGTCCAGGCGCCTGGCGGTGGTGACGGCCAGCGGCCGCAGCGCACCGGACTTCACCTGCCCCATCGCCGACGAAGTGGTGTCGATCATGAACTGCACCTGGCCGCTGATCAGGTCGATGTGCGCGGCGCTGCTGCCCTTGTACGGAACGTGGACCGCCTTGGTGCCGGCCGCCAGGTTGAGCGACTCGCCCGCGACGTGCTGCGTGCTGCCGATGCCCGACGACGCGTAGCCGTACTTGCCGGGGTTGTCCTTGATGGCCGCGACGAGTTCCTTCATGTCGCGGGCCTTCTCGTTCTGGCCGACCAGCACCAGGTGCGGCACCACCACCACCATGCCGATCGGCTGCAGGTCCTTGAGCGGGTCGTAGCCCAGCTTCAGCAGGTGGGGCGCGATCGCCTGCCCGGTGTTGGTGGCGACCAGCAGCGTGTAGCCGTCCCTGGGCGCCTTGGCCGTGGCGTCGGCCGCCAGCGTGTTGGCGGCACCCGGCCGGTTCTCCACCACGAAGGACTGCTTCAGGGACACGCGGAACTTGTCCGCCAGCATCCGCGCGAGGATGTCGGTGCCGCCCCCGGCACTGGCGCCCACCATGATGCGGACCGGCTTGGCGGGATAGTCCTGCGCGAGCGAAGCGCCCGCGCCGAGCGCGAGCAGGGTGGCCACGGTGGTGGCGATGAAGGCCTTGCGGTTCATGCGGCTTGTCTCCTCGTTCGTTGTCTGCTCTCGGGAATCACTGCCTTGCGATCGCCATCCGGCAGGCGAGCCGGAAGGCGGCCAGGATGGCGCCGGGATTGGCCACGCCCTTGCCGGCGATGTCGAAGGCCGTTCCGTGCGCCGGCGTCAGGATGGGCACCGGCAGGCCGCCCTGAACCGTGACGCCGCGCGAGAAGCCCATCAGCTTCATCGCGATCTGGCCCTGGTCGTGGTACATGGTGACCACCGCGTCGTACTGCCGCTGCTCGCCCAGCACCTTCAGGAAGATGGTGTCGGCCGGGAACGGGCCTTCGACGGCCAGGCCGCGGGCTTGCGCCGCCTTCACCGCCGGCTCGATCACCTCGATCTCCTCGCGGCCGAAGGAACCGTTGTCGCCGTTGTGCGGATTCAGGCCGCACACCGCGATGCGGGGCCGCTCCAGGCCGCTGCGCTTCAGCTCGGCCTGGATCAGCTCGATGCCCTGGGTGACGGCATCGAACGTGATGTTCGACGCGACCTCCTTCAGCGCGATGTGCGAGGTCACGCGCGAAGTCCAGAGATCGCCCAGCACGTTGAACTCGGTCGCCGCGCCGGTGAACGCGAGCTGCTTCACCAGCCAGTGGAGCTCGTCGGCCGTGCCCATGCCCGCCTCGTGCAGCGAAGACTTGTTCAGCGGCGCGAACAGGATGGCGTCGACCTCGCCGTCGCGATGCGCCGCGAGCGCGCGCGACAGCGTGTCGAGGCAATAGCGCCCGCCCTGGGCCGACGCCTGCGAGCGCGCGAACGGGCCGCGGGTGTCGCCGCGGAAGTCCAGCAGCGCCGGCACGCCGGGCTGCGCCGGCGATCCGGCCATCGTGTACGGCGTGCGAAGGCCCGCGATGCGCATGCCTTCGTCCAGCTCGCCGCGGTCGGCGATCAGCAGCAGGTCGGCGGCATCGCGCACGCCGGGTTCGGCCAGCAGCCGGGCGACCAGTTCGGGGCCGATGCCCGCGGGGTCGCCCAGCAGGACCGCGATGCGCGGCTTGCGGCCGGCCATCACTGGCCCTTCAGGCCGAGTTTCTGGATCAGGGTGCGATAGAACGCGTGGTCGCGCGCCATCACGGCGCCGAAAGCGTTGCCATCGGCGTAGGCATAGCCCATGTTCTGCTTCTGCAGCGCCTCGATCAGGCTCGGCTCCTGCGCCGTCTTGGCGGTGGCGGCGCGC
This sequence comes from Pseudomonadota bacterium, assembly GCA_023390985.1. Classification (GTDB taxonomy): domain Bacteria; phylum Pseudomonadota; class Gammaproteobacteria; order Burkholderiales; family Burkholderiaceae_C; genus Ramlibacter. The sequence continues at coordinate 22,960 of JAEWBU010000089.1, read as the reverse complement.
AGCGCGGCCACGATCTCGGGCGGCGTGTTCTTGGGCACGCCCAGGCCGCGCCAGGTGCCGATGGAGATGTCCAGGCCCTTCTCCTTGAGCGTGGGCACGTTCTCGAAGCCCTTGACGCGCTCGTCGGACATCAGCGCCAGCAGCTTCAGCTTGCCCGCGGCGACGTGCGGATAGACCTCGGCCGCGCTGACGGTGATCGCCTCGATGTGGCCGCCCAGCAGCGACAGCGCCGCCGGGTTGGCGCCCGCGAAGGGGATGTGGTTGAACCTGGCGCCGGTCTTGTCCTCGAGCGCCGCGGCGGCTAGGTGCCAGGTCGATCCGTTGCCGCCGTTGCCCACGCGGAAGTCGCCCTTCTTCGCCGCCGCGACGAACTCCTCCACCGTGTTCCACGGCGCGTCGGCGCGCACCGTGATCGCGGCCGGGTCGTAGTTCAGGCGCGCGATCGGCGTGAAGTCCTCGTGCGTGATCTTGGTGAGCCCCATGTTCGGCTGCGTCATGAGGTCGGTGGCGAGCACGCCGATCTTGTAGCCCGGCTCCTTGCCGTTGAGCACGTCGGCCAGGCCGATCATGCCGGCGGCGCCCGGCTTGTTCACCACCACCATCGGCTGCGGCAGGTGCTTGACAGCGGCGAGCGCGAACGCGCGCGCCAGCACGTCGGTGCCGCCGCCGGCCGGGTACGGCACCACCAGCTCGATCGGCTTGGACGGGAAGGAGGACTGGGCCAGCGCGGCGGCGGGGACCGCCAGCGCACAGATCAAGGTGGCCATCAGGCCGCGGCGGGAAGTGAAGCTCATCGTTGTCGTCTCCTGGTTGTGTGAAGCGTTCAGGCCCAGGCCGGGCCGTTGGGGAATTCGAACTGGCGCAGCGACTCGGCATGCATCTCGATGCTGTAGCCGGGGCGCTTGGGCGGCATGTAGTGGCCCTCGCGGATGACGACCGGGTCGACGAAGTGCTCGTGCAGGTGGTCGACGTACTCGAGCACGCGGCCGTCCAGCGAGCCGGACACGGCGATGTAGTCGAACAGCGAGACGTGCTGCACGTACTCGCACAGGCCGACCCCGCCCGCGTGCGGGCACACCGGCACGCCGAACTTGGCGGCCAGCAGCACGACGATCAGGACTTCGTTCAGCCCGCCGAGCCGCGCGGCATCCAGCTGGCAGTAGTCGATCGCGCCGGCCTGCAGCAGCTGCTTGAACATCACGCGGTTGTGGCAGTGCTCGCCGGTGGCCACGCCGATCGGCGCGATGCGCTCGCGGATCGCGGCATGGCCCAGGATGTCGTCGGGGCTGGTGGGCTCCTCGATCCACATCGGGTCGAACGCGGCCAGCTTGCGCATGTTCTCCACGGCCGCGTCGACTTCCCACACCTGGTTGGCGTCCATCATCAGGTGGCGCTCCCAGCCGATCTCCTCGCGCAGGATCGCGGCGCGGCGCATGTCCTCTTCCAGGTTGCCGCCCACCTTCTGCTTGAAGTGGGTCCAGCCCTCGGCGACGCCCTCGCGCGCCAGGCGGCGGATCTTGTCTTCCGTGTAGCCGAGCCAGCCCGCCGACGTGGTGTAGCCCGGATAGCCCTGCGCCAGCATCTCGCGCTCGCGCGCGGCCTTTCCCGGCGCGGCGCGGCGCAGCATGGCCACCGCTTCGTCGGGCGTGAGCGCGTCGGTGACGAAGCGGAAGTCGAGGCAGCGCACCAGCTGCTCGGGGCTCATGTCGACGAGCAGCTTCCACACCGGCTTGCCCTCGGACTTGGCCCACAGGTCCCACACCGCATTGACGATCGCGGCGGTGGCCAGGTGGATCACGCCCTTGTCCGGACCGAGCCAGCGCAGCTGGCTGTCGCCGGTGATGGCACGCCAGAAGCCGCCCATGTCGGCCGTGATCTCCTGCAGGGTCCTGCCGACGATGAAGGGTTCGAGCGACTTCACGGCCGCCACGCAGATCTCGTTGCCGCGGCCGATGGTGAAGGTCAGGCCGTGGCCCACGTGCCCGTCGCCGGCGTCGGTGTGCAGGGTGACGTACGTCGCCGAGTAGTCGGGCGCCGCGTTCATCGCGTCGGAGCCGTCGAGCGAGCGGGAGGTGGGAAAGCGGATGTCGCGTACCGCGAGCTGGGTGATCCTGGTAGCCACTTTGTCCTTGTGTCGTCGTGAGGAAGGCGTCAGGGCCGCAGCTTAGGAAGGGTCGCGATATGCATCCAATCGTCTTTTATGATGCTGCGATCCATATTCCGGGATCAGTGATGGACCGAGCGCCTCCCGCCCCGCCCGCCAACCTGTTCCGGCGGCTCCGGATCAAGAGCCGGCAGATCATGCTGCTCGATGCGCTGGACGAGCACCGCAACCTGCGGCGCGCCGCGGCGGCGATCCACACCACCCAGCCGGCGGCCACCGCGCTGCTGCAGCAGCTGGAAGAGGGGCTGGGTTTTCCGCTGTTCGACCGTCATGCGCGCGGCATGGAGCCGACGATGTACGGCGAGGTCATGATCCGCTACGCCCGCAGCGTGCTGCACGATTTCGAGCATGCGGGCGACGAGATGGCGGCACTGGCCGCCGGCCAGTCGGGCCTGGTGCGCATCGGCACCGTGATGGGCGCCGTGCCGGTGACGCTCACTGGCGCGCTGGCGCGCTTCAAGGACGGCCATCCCCGGGTGCGCGTCACGCTGCAGGTGGACACCAGCGACCTGCTGATTCCCGCCCTGCTGCGCGGCGACCTCGACGTCGTCCTCGGCCGGCTTCCGGATCAGTTCGAGGGCGGCGACCTGGAGATCGAGTCGATGGAAGGCGAGCCGATGGCCGTGGTGGCCCGGCCCGGCCATGCCCTCTTCGACCGCAGGAACCTGGTGGTGGCCGACCTGGTGGCCCAGACCTGGATCCTGCATCCCACCGGCAGCCCGATGCGCCGGCGCATCGAGCAGGCGCTGCAGGAAGCCAGCATGGCGCCGCCGCCCGACATCGTGGAGACGTCCTCCATCCTCGCCACCACCGCGCTGCTGGAGTCGAGCGACATGATCTCGGTGGTGCCGCTGGACGTGGCCCAGCACTACGCCAACTACGGCATGCTGGCCATCCTGCCGGTCGAGCTGCCGATCACCATGGCCAAGCTGGGCATCCTCACGCGCAGGCAGAGGGAACTGGCGCCGGCGGTTCGGGGGTTCCTGCGGACGCTGAAGGACAGCATTCTGGAGAGCCGGTTGGGGCGCTAGGTTGATATTCGTCATTCCCGCGAAGGCGGGAATCCAGAGCGTCCGATTTCAGCCATACCCAGGGAAGCACTGGATCCCCGCCTCCGCGGGGATGACGGCGGGAGGCGCTTCAGATCGCGTAAATCCTCCGCGCGTTGTCGACGAACAGCTTCGAGCGCTCCTCCGCACTGAAGTCGCGAACGATCGCATCGAACCCTTCGAAGATCGTCCGGAAGCTCGCGCACAGCCCGTCGACCGGGTAGTTGCTGCCGAACATGCAGCGGTCCACGCCGAAGAGTTCGATCACGTCCAGCACCACGCGGCGGTTCGCCTCCAGGCGCCAATACCCGCCCGCCTCGCCGATGCCGCTGATCTTGATCGCCACGTTCGGGCACTCCGCCATGCCGGCCAGCGCCGCGCGCCAGGCCTGCAGGCCCGCTTCGCTGCGGTCCGAGGGCATGCCGGCGTGGTTGATGACGATGCGCGTGCCGGGAAAGTCGCGCGCCACGCGCGCCGCTTCATGCAGGTGCCACCAGGGCGTCTGCAGCTCGTAGTGCAGGCCCAGCGCGCGCAGCCGCGAATAACCGTCCAGCCAGGCCTCATCCGTCATGCCGCCAGGCGCGCCGCCCGGCGCCGGATTGGCGCGGGGCTTCTGCCGCACGCCGCGCACGAAATCGAACCGCGCCAGCTGCTCCAGCGTGGCCGGGGCGTCCGGCTGGTGCAGCCAGGCCTGGCCGATCGCCACCGACGCCAGCCCGCTCTGGGCGCGCAGCGACGCGATGTAGCGCATCTCGCCGACCGGGTCGAGCGGATCCCATTCGGCCTCCACATACACGCTGCCGACCAGGTCGAAGCCCTCGGTGTCGCGCCGGTAGTCCTCCGGCAGGTACGGCCGCCGCAGCGACGAGTGGTCGCCGTACCGGTGCGGCGGATGCCCCGGATCGTTCAACCAGGGATAGTGGTGGACTTCCGGGTTCCAGAAGTGGTGGTGGGCGTCGATGAGGCGCAGCATGGTTTCAAGCGGGGCGGACGCCGCCGAACGGGAACGAGGGATCCACCCGCCGCAGGCCGTTGACCAGCGGACGCCCGAACGGCGGCGCCGAGATCTCGAAGGTGCAGTCCGCGTCGACCTTGATGCCTTCGGCGAAAGACACCGTCGCGGTGCCGAAGTAGTGCACGTGCACGTCGCCGGGCACCAGGAACTGGTCGTGCTTGAAGTGGTGGAACTCGATGTTGGGGATCGAGTGCGCCATGTTCCGCTCGCCGGTGAAGAACGGCTTCTCCCAGCGCCGCCGCCCCTTGCGCGTGATGCGCGACAGGCCCTCGATATGGGCCGGCAGGTCGCCCACCAGCAGCTCGGGGCCGAACGAACTGGCGAACAGCTTGGCCCGCGAGGCCCAGCCGCTGTTGCGACGCTCCATCGCATGGTCCGACAGCTCGTTGGCCAAGGCGAAGCCGATGCGGTGCGGCGTGCGGTCGGCGGCGATCAGGTAGATGCCGGCCAGTTCCGGCTCCTCGCTCGCATCGCTGGCGAAGCCGGCGACCGGGAAGTCCTGCCAGGGATGCACCAGCGAATGGCCGGTGCCCTTGTAGTGCCACTCGGGCGCGGCGCCGGGCTTGCCGTCGTCGGCCCGGCCGGTGTCCAGGCCCAGCTTGAAGAGGCGAAGCGAATCGCTCAGCCTGGACTCGTCTTCCTCCTCCAGCGCGCGCCGCAACTGCTCGCGCGTGCGCTCGCTGCCCAGGTGCGTGAGCCCGGAGGCGCTCACGAGCAGGTGCGCCGGATCGGGATGGTCCATCGGCACCAGCACCGACTGGCTCTCGACCAGCGCCTGGTAGTCCACGCGCTCCTCGCCCGCGAGCTCGCGGGCCAGCTTGGCGACCGGGAGCCCCTGCGCGATGGCGCGCGTGGCCAGCGAATGCGTCGTCTCGCAGCCCGCCAGCACCCGCACCCGCGCGGCCGACTCGACCACCCCGACCGCGCGGCCGCCCTCCGGCCGGCGGAACTGCAGCAGGCGCAGCCCGGGCATCACTCGGTCCTTACTGCTTGAGCCACTTCTCGAGCACGTCGGCCGGGATGTCCGTGCCGTGGTACTTCTTGAAGATCTCGTTGAGCTTGCCGTTCCTGTGGTTGGTCTTGACCCAGTCGTTGACCCAGGCCAGCAGCTTGGGATCGTCCTTGCGCACGCCGATGCCCAGGTCGTTGGTGCGCAGCACGAACTTCATCTCCAGGTTCCGCTGCGGCGCCTTCTGCTGCATGGTCTGGAACAGCGCGTTGGAGGTGCCCACCAGGTCGGCCTGGCCGGTGACCACCGCGGTGATGACACCGGCGTCGTCGTCGTAGCGCACCACGTTCGCGCCCTTGGCGTTGTTGGTCAGGTCCGTGTCCTGGGTGGTGCTGCGGTTCACCGCGACGCTCTTGCCGGCGAGGTCGGCCATGCTCTTGACGTTGACGCCCTTGACGCCGCCCACCAGCGAGATCTGCGGGGCGTAGGGCACCGAGTAGTCGATCACCTTGGCGCGCTCGGGCGTCCACGCGAGCGTGGAGATGATGATGTCGGCCTTCCCGGTCTGCAGGTTCGGGATGCGCGTGGCGCCGACGGTGGGCACCACTTCCAGCGCCACGCCCAGGTCCTTCGCCAGCAGCACCGCCACGTCGTAGTCGGAGCCGGTCGGCTTCATGCTCGCGTCGGTCATGCCCGAAGGCGGCACGGCCAGGTCGATCGACACGCGGATCTTCTTGGCCGCGCGGATGTTGTCGAGGGTGTCGGCATGCGCGCCGAAGGCGGCGGCTGCCACGGTGGCCAGCACCAGCGTGCGGCGGATCAGGCTCTTGGGGCTCATGGTGTCTCCTGGTTGGTCGTGGGCGAAAAGGGGATCAGAGGCCGTTGCCGAGGAACTGCTGCAACTCCGCCGTCTGCGGGCGGTCGAACATCTCGCGGCCGCCCTGCTCCCAGACGCGGCCGCCGTGCATGTAGATCGTGGTGTCCGCCACGTTGCGGGCGAAGGCCATCTCATGCGTGACCAGCACCATCGTCATTCCGCCGGCCGCGAGGTCGGCCATCACCTTGAGCACCTCGCCGGTGAGCTGCGGATCGAGCGCGGAGGTGACTTCGTCGAACAGCATCACCTGCGGCTCCATCGCGAGCGATCGGGCGATGGCCACGCGCTGCTGCTGGCCGCCGGACAGCTGTTCGGGATAGCAGGCTGCCTTGTCGGAGAGGCCCACCTGCGCCAGCACGCGCTCGGTGATCTCCTTCGCCTCGGCGCGCGTCCTGCCCTTGGCATGGCGCGGCGCGAGCGCGATGTTCTCGGCGGCCGTCAGGTGCGGGAACAGGTTGTAGCTCTGGAACACGATGCCCACGTCGCGGCGCAGCTGACGCAGGTCCAGCCCGGGCTCGCTGACCTGGTGGCCGCACACCGTGATGCGGCCCTGGTCGATCTTCTCCAGCCGGTCGATGCAGCGCAGCGCCGTGCTCTTGCCCGAGCCGCTGCGGCCGATGATGGCGGTGACCTCGCCCTTTCCGACTTCGAAGCTCACGCCATCGAGCACCTTCAGCGCGCCGAAGCTCTTGTGCACGTTGTCCAGTTGCACCACGGGCGGGGTCATGCGGCGGCCTCCAGTCGGGGAGCGACGACCAGCCGCCGCTCCAGCTTGCGGCTCCACCACGAGAGCGGGAAGCACAGCAGGAAATAAAGGCCCGCCACCAGCATGTAGACCAGGAAGGGCTCGAAGAGCGAGTTGTTCACCACCTGCCCGGCGCGGGCCAGCTCGATGAAGCCGACCACCGAGGCCAGCGAGGTGTTCTTGACGATCTGCACCATGAAGCCGACCGTCGGCGGCGTGGCGATGCGCAGCGCCTGCGGCAGCACCACCAGCGCCATGCGCTGCACGCGCGACAGCGCCAGGCATTCGGCGGCCTCCCACTGGGTACGCGGCACCGCCTGGATGCAGCCGCGCCAGATCTCGCCGATATAGGCGCTGACGTAGATCGTCATGGAGATGCCCGCCGCGACGAGCGCTGGCAGGCTGAAGCCCAGGATGCTCAGGCCGAAGTAGGCGAGGAACATCAGGATCAGCAGCGGCGTGCCCTGCACCAGCTGCACGTAGCCGAGCGACGCCCAGCGCAGCGCCTTGATGGGCGAGATGCGGCACAGCGCGACGACGAAGCCCACCAGCCCACCGCCCACGAAAGCGATCACGGACAGCAGCAGCGTCCAGCCGGCGCCCTGCAGCAGGAACTGCAGGTGGTTGGCGTTGAACGCGACATTCACAGCGGCGTCCCCAGCTTGCGGCGCCGCGTGAAGAGCGCCTGCCCCGCGGCCCAGAACAGGCCGCGCATCAGCAGCGACAGCAGCACGTAGAACACCGCGACGACCGCGTAGGTCTCGAAGGAGCGGAAGGTGTCCGACTGCACGCGGTTGGCGATGGCCGTCAGCTCCTCGGCCGAGATCTGCGAGGTGATGGAGGTGGCCAGCATCAGCAGCACGAACTGGCTGGTAAGCGCGGGATAGACCCGCTCCATCGCGGGCCGCAGGATCACGTGCCAGTACACCTGCACGCGCGACAGCGCCAGGCACTCGGCCGCCTCGATCTGGCTCCGGTGGATCGACTCGATGCCGGCCCGCATGATCTCGGTGGTGTAGGCGCCGACGTTGATCACCATCGCCGCCAGCGCCGCGACGAAGGCGGGCACCTTCAGGCCGATGCTGGCCAGCCCGAAATACACGAGGAAGATCTGCACCAGCAGCGGCGTGTTGCGGATCGCTTCCACGTAGGTGGCGCAGGCGTTCGCGATGAACGCATTGCGGCTGCCCCGGCCGATGGCGCACAGCGTTCCGATCAGCAGCCCCAGCAGCGTGGCCAGCAGCGAGAGCTTGATCGTGAGCCAGGCGCCATGCATGAACAGCGGCCACTGGGCCAGCACGCTGGAGAAATCGAACCGGTACGTCACTTCGCCTGCTCGTAGAGCCTGACGATCGAGGCGGTGTCGCTCATGCCCTGGCCACGATCTTCCACGTACTCGGTGTAGCGGGCGGCCGCGAGTTCCAGCATGGGCAGATCGAGCCCCAGGCCACGCGCAAACGCCTGCACGGCCTTGAGGTCCTTGAGCAGCTGGCGCGCGTAGCTCCGCGGCGGATCGAACGCGCGCGCCTGCATCTGCGGATAGAGCTGCCGCAGCAGTGTGCTGTCGGCATGGCCGCCCGCCAGGCAGCTCGGCAGCCGGTCGGCGGCGATGCCGGCTTCTTCGGCAAGGCGCAGCGCCTCGGCCATCACCACGTAGCCGCTGCCGACGATGGCCTGGTTGATCATCTTGGCCGTCTGGCCGGCGCCCACCGGGCCCATCAGCGTGAAGTTGGCGGCGAGGTCGGCCATGACCGGCTTGACGGCCGCGACGTCTTCCGCGGCGCCGCCCGCCATCACGGTGAGCGTGCCGGCGCGCGAAGCCACGGGGCCGCCGGACACCGGCGCATCGATCCAGCGCATGCCGGTCGATTCGCGCAGTTGCGTGGCCATGGATCGCGTGCGCGCGGGGTCGATCGTGGAGTGGTCGATGAGCACCTTGCCCGCGGTGCCGGCCTTCGACACGCCGTCCGGCCCGAACACCACGTCCTGCACCGCATCCGTGTGCAGCACGCACAGGATCACGATGTCGCTGTCGGCCGTCACCGCCGCGGGCGTCGGTGCCGCGATCGCGCCTTCAGCCACCAGCGGCGGCACGCGTTCCGGCTCGAGGTTCCACACGGTGACCTGCCAGCCCCGCTCCAGCAGGCGCTGCGTCATGGCGGTGCCCATCAGGCCCAGCCCGATGAACCCGAGTCGCGGCTTCGCTGCGGTGGCGGCCATCACTTGTCTCCTGTCCAGTGTTCGAAGTCAGGCGCAAGCGTAGGAACGCGACCGATCCCGGTCCAATCATCAATTGCGATGATCCGATCCCGAATCCAGGATCGCTGGAGAGGGGAAAACCCGGATGGGCGCCGTCGTGACGCCCCGATGGCTGCTGTGATTGAATGCCAGGACCTTACCTTCGGCCCTTGCCAGGAGTCCCCATGAAGAAGCTCGCAGCCCTCGCCGCCGTCGCCCTGCTCTCCCTCTCCACCGCCGGCCACGCCGCCAACACCGCCCAGCAGGAGCTCATGAAGACCTGCAACGCGGAAGCCAAGGGCAAGAAAGGCGACGAGCGCAGCGCCTTCATGAAGGAATGCCTGGGCGACGCCCGCAAGCGCCAGCAGTCGCAGATGAAGGTCTGCAACGTGGAGAACAAGGGGAAGAAGGGCGAGGAGCGCAAGCAGGCGATGAGCGAGTGCCTGAAGAAGTCCTGAGCCTCGGCTTCACCTTCTTTTCGCGCCCAAAGAAAAAGGGTCTAGCCTTGCGGCTAGACCCTTGTCTTGTTTTGGCTCCCCGACCTGGGCTCGAACCAGGGACCTACGGATTAACAGTCCGGCGCTCTACCGACTGAGCTATCGGGGAATCGAGCCTCAGATTATAGACCGATTTCCGAGGCCTCTTTCGACCTCTGCGGTGCGACTTCGCTGACACGACCCTGTCGGCTCGAAATCACCAGGTCCGCACCCTTCTCTCCGATCATGATCGCGGCCGCGTTGGTGTTGGTGGAAACCATCGCCGGCATGACCGATGCGTCGATGACCCGCAGTCGCTCCACGCCGCGCACCCGCAGGTCCGGGTCGACCACCGAGCGGTCGTCGCCGCCCATGCGGCAGGTGCTGGTCGGGTGGAAGACCGTGCCGCCCCGGGTGCGCGCGAAAGCCTCCAGCTGCGCATCGGTGCGCAGGTCGTTGCCGGGCAGGTATTCCTCGCCCGTGACCAGGTCGCGGAACGACGGCTGGCGGTAGATCTCGCGCAGCTGCCTCAGGCCCGCCACCAGCACGCGGGCGTCGTGCGGGTCGGTGAGGTAGTTGGAGACGATGCGCGGCCGCTGCAGCGGGTCGGCCGAAGCCAGGTGCACCGTGCCGCGCGAGAGCGGCCGGCACTGCGCGGCCGAGGCCGAGAAGCCTGAGAAGCGGTGCAGCGGATCGCCCGGCTTGTCCACCGAGAGCGGCATGACGTTGAAGAGGATGTCGGGCCGCCCGTCCTTCGCGTACTCGCTGCACACCATGCCACCGACCTGGCCGGCGCCCACGGTGAGCGGGCCGCGCTGCGACGACAGCCACTGCCACCCCATCGCGGCCAGCGCGAACGGGTTGCGCACCTGGTCGTTGAGCGACATGCGCTTCTTCAGCTTGACGATGACGCGCGCCTGGTAGTGGTCCTGCAGGTTGGCGCCGACCTCGGGCGCGTCGACCTGCACCGCCACGCCGTGCTGCGCCAGCAGCGCGGCCGGGCCGACGCCCGACAGCTGCAGCAGGTGCGGCGACTGCAGCGCGCCCGCGGCCAGCAGCACTTCGGCGTCCGCCCTCGCCTGCTTGCGCTCGCCCTGCTCCAGCCATTCGACGCCACGCGCCTGGCCGCCTTCGATCAGCACGCGCGTGACGTGCACGCCGGTGAGCACCGTGAGGTTGGGCCGCGAGAGCGCCGGCGCGAGGAACGCCGTGGCCGCATCGCAGCGCCAGTGGCCGCGCAGCGTGAGCTGGTAGGCGCCCAGGCCTTCGGTGCGCGCGCCGTTGAAGTCCGGGTTGCGGCCGAAGCCGGCTTCCACGCCCGCCTCGATCCAGGCGTCGCAATAAGGATGCTCGTTGCGCAGGTCGGAGACGCAGAGCTCGCCGCCGCCGCCGTGGTATTCGCTCTCGCCGCCCTGGTAACGCTCGGACCGCTTGAAGAACGGCAGCAGCTCGCGGTAGCTCCAGCCGGTGGCGCCGGCGCGGGCCCAGTCGTCGAAGTCGGCGTGCTGGCCGCGGATGTACAGCAGGCCGTTGATGGCGCTGGAGCCGCCGAGCACCTTGCCGCGCGGCCAGACGATGCTGCGGTTGCCCGTCGCTTCCTGCGGCTCCAGCGGGAATTGCCAGGTGAAGCGCGGGTCGTAGATGCTGCGGAAGTAGCCGATCGGCATGCGCAGCCAGAAGTGGCCGCCCTTGCCGCCGGCCTCCAGCAGCAGCACGCGGCACGAGGGGTCGGCGGTGAGGCGGTTGGCCAGCACGCAGCCGGCCGAACCCGCGCCCACGATGATGTAGTCGTAGCCGCCCGCGGCGGCCTTGCCGGTCATGCCTTGATCGACTCCAGGAAGGGCTTGGGATCGAAGTACTGCTCGGCCTTGAGCGCGCCCTGGATGTTGGCGTTGGAGACGAAGAAGTCCGTCACCTGCTGCAGCCACTTGGTAACCGTGCCGTCCTGGTAGCGGGTGCGCCACTCGGCGTTGCTGTAGTACTTGGACGCCTTGAACTGCTCCTTGAAGTCCGGCAGCGCCACTTCCTTGTACTGCGACTTCTGCAGGATCTCGGCGGCCGCGTCGGGCTTGGAGGTGATCAGGTCATTGGCCTCGGCCCAGCCGGCGATCAGCTTGCCGATGTTCGCGCGGTTCTTCTCGTAGTAGTCGTTGCGGGCCGCCCAGCCGCCCATGATGGCCGCCTGCGGGAAGAAGGCCGACGCGTCGGACAGCTTGCGCGCGTTGGGCATCTTCTGCTTGACGGTGGTGTCGAACGGGACCCACAGCGCCACCGCGGGCACCGCGCCGGAGATGAAGGACGTCACCGCCTCCGTCATGCGCTGGTTGACCAGCTGCACGTCCTTGGCGGGATCGACGTTGGCCGACCGCAGCGCGCGGTCCAGGAACACGTGGGCCGTGGTGCCCGTGGTCGTCGAGATCTGCTTGCCCTTGAGGTCGGCGAGCGACTTGATGTCCTCGCGCACCCAGAGCTGGGCGGTGGCGTACTCGATGTTGTTCATCAGGAACACCTTGCCCTGCCCGCGCGCCGGGAAGTTGGAGAGCACGGCGCCGGTGGCCAGCATGTCCAGGCTGCCGCCGATCATGGCCTGGAACAGCTCCAGGCCGGTGGTGAACTGGACCAGCTCGAGGTCGAGGCCCTGCTTGGCGAAGCTGCCGTTCTGCTGGCCGATCCAGATGTGGCCGTCCACCGCCGGCGTGTGCAGGTAGCCGACCTTGACCTTGGCTCGCGCCTGCGCGAACGCCGGGAATGCGGCCGCGGCCGCGGTGGCGGCTGCAGCCGCGCGAATGAGTTGCCTGCGTTGGATGGCCATGGATGTTCTCCTGGTGGTGGAACGGAAAAGGAAACGCTCTTGCCTGTTTCAGTCCGACAACCGGACCGCCTGCTGCCGCGCCTGCGCGGCGTACTCCTGCATCACGAGTTCGCGGATCTGCGCGCGCAGCTCGCCGAAGCGGGGATCCTCGTGCACGTCCTCGGCGCGCGGATAGCCGAACGGGACGTCGATGATGGTGCGGATGCGCGCCGGGCGGGCCGTGACCACGACGATGCGCGAGGAGAGGTAGATCGCCTCCTCGACCGAGTGGGTGATCAGCATCACGGTCTTGCCTTCGGTCTGCAGCACCTCGAGCAGCAGGTCCTGCATGGCCGAGCGGGTCTGCGCGTCCAGCGCGCCGAAGGGCTCGTCCATCAGCAGGAACTGCGGCCGCACGGCATAGGCGCGCGCGATCGCCAGGCGCTGTCGCATGCCGCCGGAGAGGTGCTTGGGGAAGTGGTCCGCGAAGTCGGACAGGCCCATCAGGCGCATGTAGCGCTCGGTGGTCTCGGCGCGCGTGCGCGCGTCGGCCTTGCTGGCTTTCAGGCGCAGGCCGAACTCGATGTTCTGCCGCACCGTGAGCCAGGGGAACACGCCGTACTCCTGGAAGATGACGCCGCGGTCCGGACCCGGGCCGGGCACCGGCTGGCCGTCCAGCAGCACGCGGCCCTGGGTGGGCTGCACGAAGCCGCCCAGGATGTTCATCATCGTGGTCTTGCCGCAGCCCGAGGGGCCGATGACCGAGACGAACTCGCCGTTGGCGATGTCGAAGCTGACGCCGTCGAGCACGCGCATCGGACCCTGCGCGGTGGGGAAGTCCACCGACACGTCCTCGAAGCGGATGCGCGGCACGGGAGCGTGGGGGGCGCTTTTCATGCGATGCGGTCCTGCCAGGCCACCAGCCGCCGCGTGGCCAGGCGCAGCAGCAGGTCCATCACCAGGGCGATCAGGCCGATGCAGATGATGCCCACGTAGATGATGTCCAGCTGGAAGAAGGAAGAAGCGTTCTGGATCAGCGCGCCCAGGCCCTGCTGCGCGGCGATCAGCTCGGAGGCCACCAGCGTCGCCCAGGCCACGCCCAGGGCGACGCGCACGGCGGTGAGGATGTGCGGCACCGTCAGCGGCACGATCACCTTGCGGAAGATCTCGGTGTCGCTGGCGCCCAGCGTGCGCGCCACCTTGATGAAGATCGGGCTGATCTGCGCGATGCCCTCGTACATCACGATCACGCCGGCGAAGAACGAGGCGTAGAACAGGATGGCGATCTTGGCCGACTCGCCGATGCCGAAGTACACGATGACCAGCGGGATCAGCGCGATGGGCGGGAGCGCGCGGAAGAAGTTGATCACCGGATCCATGAACCGGCGCACGCCGCGGTACCAGCCCAGGCAGAAGCCCACCGGCACCGCCAGCAGCACGCCGAGCGCGACGCCGAAGAACACGCGCTGGGTGGACATCAGCACGTCCATCCACAGGCGCCCCTGCGACAGCTCCATGAACTTGGCGGCGACCTGGTGCGGCGCGGGCACCAGCGCGGGATTGACGAGGCCGCTGGCGCGGATGGCGTACCAGATCGCCAGGATCAGCAGCCAGGGTGCCAGCAGCCAGAGCACATGTTTACCTAACATCCTATCGATAGTACTATTTGACCGTGCGCGCAACAACCCCGTTATCCCTGACCCCGCGCTTCCAGGACAGCCCGGTGCCCATGTACCTGCAGCTGGCCGACCTGATGCGGGCCCGGATCGAGCGCGGCCAGTGGCCCCGGGACCACCGCCTGCCCTCGCTGGAAGCCCTGATGGAGGAGTTCGGCGTCGCGCGCGTCACCGTTCGCCAGGCGATCGACCTGCTGGCCCGTGACGGGCTGCTGTCGCCCCAGCGCGGCCGCGGCACGTTCGTCACCGGCGAGCCGGAGAAGAAGCGCATCATCAACGTGGTCACCACGCTCGACGAGCTGTCGCGCGTGTACGAGGACACGCAGCCGCGCATCGTCAACATCGAAGAGTCGGTCACGCCGCCGCCGCTGTCGCTGGCCGAGGGCTCGCCGGCCGAGCGCTACAGCTACATGCGCCGCGTGCACCTGCGCGACGGCCGGCCGTACTGCGTGATCGATATCTACCTAGACGAGCGCATCTTCCGCCAGGCGCCGGCGAAGTTCCGCGCCAGCACGGTGATCCCGCTGCTCACCTCCATGCCCACGGTGCACATCCACACCGCGCACCAGGTGCTCACCATCGCCACGGCCGACCTGGAAGTCGCGCGCCAGCTGGAGATCGCCGTCAATGCGCCGGTGGCCGAGGTGCGCCGCATCTTCAAGGACCGCGCGGGCACCGTGATCTACCTTGCCGACGTCACCTACCGCGGTGACGCCATCCGCCTCGAAATGGACCTCAAGCCATGACGGCCTCGCTGCCCTCCCCCTCCTCGCCCCTGCGGCCGGTCCGCGTGCAGGCCTTCGTGCTGCGCAGCCCGATCGAGACGCCGGTGCAGACCTCGTTCGGCATCATGTACGACCGTCCCGCGCTGTTCGTCCGCATCGAGGACGCCGACGGCACGCAGGGCTGGGGCGAGGTGTGGTGCAACTTCCCCGCGTGCGGGGCGGAGCACCGCGCGCGCCTGATCGACACGGTGCTCGCGCCGCTGCTGACCGCGCAGGCGTTCGACGATCCGAAGCAGGCGTTCGAGCACCTCACGCAACGCACGGCCGTGCTGGCGCTGCAGTCCGGCGAGCCGGGCCCGTTCGCGCAATGCATCGCAGGGCTGGACCTCGCGCTGTGGGACCTGTGCGCACGCCGCGCCGGGCTGCCGCTCTGGCGCTACCTCGGCGGTACCGGGGACGAGGTCGAGGTCTATGCCAGCGGCCTGAACCCGACGGCGCCCGAGCGCGTGGTCGAGCAGCGCCGCGCCGAGGGCTATCGCGCCTTCAAGCTCAAGATCGGTTTCGGCCAGGACCGCGACAACGGCAACCTCGTCACCCTCCGGCAGCTGCTGGGCCCGCAAGCGCGGCTGATGGTCGACGCCAACCAGGCCTGGGACCTGGCGCAGGCGCAGCGCATGGCGCCGCTGCTGGCGCGCTTCGGCCTGGGCTGGCTGGAAGAGCCGCTGCGCTGCGACCGTCCCTGGAGCGAATGGCAGCAGCTCGCGGCGGCCTGCTCCGTCCCGCTCGCAGCCGGTGAGAACCTGGTGGGCCCGGAGTCCTTCGCCTTGGCCGTCGCCAGCGGCGCGCTGCGCGTGCTGCAGCCCGACCTGGCCAAGTGGGGCGGCATCTCCGGCTGCTGGCCGGTGCTCGAGTGGGCCCGCGCGGCCGGGCTGCGCTACTGCCCGCACTATCTCGGCGGTGGCATCGGCCTGCTCGCTTCCGCCCACGTGCTGGCCGCGCACGGCGGCGAAGGGATGCTCGAAGTCGACGCCAACCCAAATCCGCTGCGCACCGAACTCGCGCCGGTGTTCAGCGCGCCGGTGGAAGGCCGCTGCCGGCTAGGCGATGCGCCGGGCATCGGCCACCTCCCGGACGTGGAAGCTCTGGCCCGCTCGCTCGCGCGCTGATTCGCCACTTCGCTGGAGCGCGCATCGCGAAGACTCCACAATGCAGGCCTGCGGCAGACGCCGCGGACCCTTTCACTGCGCATGAAGCTTCCCTGGCTGGATCCCGGCGACCCCTTCCCCGATGCGAGCGAGGCCTGGGATGGCGACCAGCCCGCGCCCGGCCTGCTGGCCGCGGGCGGCTCGCTCGACGTGGCCACGCTCAAGCGCGCCTATTCGGGCGGCATCTTCCCCTGGTTCAGCGAAGGCCAGCCCATCCTGTGGTGGAGCACCGACCCTCGGATGGTGCTGTTCACCGATGAGTTCCGGCTGCACCGCTCGCTGCGAAAGACGCTGCAGAAATTCGTGGCCGACCCGCGCTGCGAGGTGCGGTTCGACACCGCGTTCGGCCAGGTGATCCGGGCCTGCTCGGCCAGCCCGCGCGAAGGCCAGTCGGGCACCTGGATCGTTCCGCAGATGATCCAGGCGTACGAGGAATTCCACGCCGCCGGCTACGCCCACAGCGTGGAGACCTGGATCGACGGCAAGCTGGCCGGCGGGCTGTACTGCGTGGGCGTCGGCCAGGCCGTGTTCGGCGAGTCGATGTTCACCCGCGTGCCCGATGCCTCCAAGATCGCGCTGGCGGCGCTGGTGGCGTTCTGCCGCCGACATGGCATCGCGGCCATCGACTGCCAGCAGAACACGCAGCACCTGGCGTCGCTCGGCGCGCGCGAGATCGATCGGCAGGAATTTGTGGCGGCTGTCGCACGGCGCGTGCGGCAACGCGGTCCCGCGTGGAAATTCGAGCCCGTATACTGGAGCGAACTCGTGTTGCAGAAGCCCGCCGCGTGACGCACCTCAAGGACCTTCCGCTCCAGACACTGCAGTTCTACGCGACCGCGCCGTACCCGTGCAGCTACCTGCCGGGCAAGCAGGCCCGATCGCAGGTGGCGACTCCGAGCCACCTGATCCACAACGACGCTTATTCCGACCTGGTCACCAGCGGCTTCCGCCGCAGCGGCATGTTCACCTACCGGCCGTACTGCGACGGCTGCCGCGCCTGCGTGCCGCTGCGCGTGCTGGCCGACCGCTTCCAGCCGGACCGCAGCCAGCGCCGCGCGTGGGCGCGCCACGCCAACCTGCAGGCGCGCGTGCTCAAGCTGTGCTTCGTGCCGGAGCACTACCAGCTGTACCTGCGCTACCAGAGCGGCCGCCATGCCGGCGGCGGCATGGACCACGACAGCATCGACCAGTACACCCAGTTCCTGCTGCAAAGCCGGGTGAACTCGCGGCTGGTGGAGTTCCGCGACACGCTGCCCGACGGCTCGCCCGGCGCGCTGCGCATGGTCTCCATCCTCGACGTGCTGGGCGACGGCCTGTCCGCGGTCTACACCTTCTACGAGCCGGACTCGTCGGCCAGCTTCGGCACGTACAGCGTGCTGTGGCAGATCGACCAGGCGCGCAAGCTGAAGCTGCCGCACGTCTACCTCGGATACTGGATCGCCGAGAGCCCCAAGATGAGCTACAAGGCGCGCTTCCGCCCGCACCAGGTGTTGCACGAGGGCGTCTGGACGGACGGCGATTCACTCGCCCGCTGATTTCACTAGGTAAAATCGCGGGAATCCTTCGAGGCATTCCCCGATGAGAAAGTCCGACAGCGGCCCAGCGGCCACCCCCACCATCCAGGTCATCGAGCGCATGTTCGCGCTGATCGACGTGCTGGCCTCGCGAGAGGAAGCGGTGTCGCTCAAGGAGATCAGCGAGAAGACCGGGCTGCATCCCTCCACCACCCATCGCATCCTGAACGATCTGGCGGTCGGCCGCTTCGTCGACCGGCCCGAGGCCGGCAGCTACCGGCTGGGCATGCGCCTGCTGGAACTGGGCAACCTGGTGAAGGGGCGGCTGAACGTGCGCGATGCCGCGCTCGCGCCGATGCGGGAGCTGCACAAGCTGATCCAGCAGCCGGTGAACTTGTCGGTGCGCCAGGGCGACGAGATCATCTACGTGGAGCGTGCCTACAGCGAGCGCTCGGGCATGCAGGTGGTGCGCGCCATCGGCGGCCGCGCGCCGCTGCACCTGACTTCCACCGGCAAGCTGTTCCTGGCGGCCGACGAGGCGCAGCGCGTGCGCGCCTACGCCACCCGCACCGGCCTGGCCGGCCATACGCGCAACAGCATCACGCAGCTGCCGGTGCTCGAGCGCGAACTGGCCAAGGCGCGCCAGTACGGCATCGCCCGCGACAACGAGGAACTGGAGCTGGGCGTGCGCTGCATGGCCGCCGGCATCTACGACGACCAGAGCAAGCTGGTCGCGGGGCTTTCGATCTCCGCCCCGGCCGACCGGCTGGACGAGGGCTGGCTCACCAAGCTGCAGGCGACGGCCAGCGAGATCTCGTCCGCGCTCGGCTACAAGCCGCCGCAGCAGCGCGCGGTGGCCTGAAGCCCATCACGCAAAAAACGAACGGCGCCCGAGGGCGCCGCTTTTCATTGGAGCAGCGGATGCCGCGGCGGATCAGCCGCTGACCTGGCGCAACGGGCTGGTGATCGCCGGTTCGGGCGTCGTGGCCGTCGGCGCATTGGTCTCCACCCAGCGGCGCACGCGCTCGGCGTCGCCCAGGCGGCTGAGCTTTCCGGCGGAATCGAGGAACACCATGATCAGCTTGCGGCCGGCGACCTTGGCCTGCATCACCAGGCACTGGCCCGCCTCGGAGATGTAGCCGGTCTTCTGCAGGCCGATCTCCCAGTTGGGGTTCTTCACCAGGCGGTTGGTGTTGTTGTAGTGCAGCGTGCGCTTGCCCATCGCGAACTCGTAGCCCTGCGAGGTGGAGTACTCGCGCAGCATCGGGTCGTGGTAGGCGGCACCGACCAGGGTGGCGAGGTCCTGCGCGCTGGACTGGTTGCGGAACGACAGGCCCGTGGGCTCCACGTACTGCGTGTCCTTCATGCCCAGCACCTTCGCCTTGGCGTTCATCGCGGCGACGAACACCTGCAGGCCGCCGGGATAGGTGCGGCCCAGGGCGTGGGCGGCGCGGTTCTCGCTGGACATCAGCGCCAGGTGCAGGGCCTCGGCGCGGGTCATCGTGGTGCCCACGCGCAGGCGGGAGCTGCTGCCCTTCTCGGTGTCCACGTCGTCCTGCGTGATGGTGATCATCTCGTCCATCGGCAGGTGGGCCTCGCTGATCACCATGGCGGTCATCAGCTTGGTGAGCGAAGCGATCGGCAGCACGGCCTGCTCGTTCTTGGAGAACAGGACTTCGCGGGTGTCCTGGTCGATCACCAGGGCCACGCTGGACTTCAGATCCAGCTCGTCGTCGGTGGCGTGCAGGCCGGCGAGCTTGCCGTACGAGGGACGCGGCTCCTGCGCGATGACGACCGAGCGGCGCTTCTTCGCGACGAAGGTCTTGGTGACGCGCTTGGCCTGGGCCGAGCGCGGTTTCTTGGAAACGGTGGGAGTGCGCTCAGCGGCGTCGGCCGGCGCGGGTGCGAACGCGGCCAGGACCGCAAATGCGACCAACGTGTGCAGGACACGTGTCAAGGACTTTCGCTTGGCTAACGGTACCGCCGGTTGCATTTCCAGGACTCTCCTTCCCGTCCTCCCGTTTTTGGGGCGTGTTCGTCTTGGAACCCCAAAAACTGCACAACATCAACGACTTAGGAGGCATTCCTCAGTCTGGCGGAATTATATGGACACAAAGCTAACCTTGTGCAGCCAGGCGCTCAGCTTTACTTTGTAACTTATTGAGAGCGCTCAGGTAAGCTTTGGCCGAGGCGACCACGATGTCGGGGTCGGCCCCCACGCCGTTGACCACTCGCCCCGAGTTCTGCAGCCGGACGGTGACCTCCCCCTGGCTCTCCGTCGATCCGCTGATGGCGTTGACGGAATACAACACCATCTCGGCCCCGCTGCGGACGTGGGACTCGATGGCCTTAAGGGACGCGTCTACCGGACCGTTGCCGTCCGATTCGCCTCGCACTTCCTTGCCGTCGGCGGCGAACACGACCACGGCATGGGGCCGCTCGCCGGTCTCGCTGTGCTGGCTGAGGGAGATGAGCCGGAAGGTTTCCTGCTCCTGCGTGACGGCTTCGTCGCTGACCAGGGCCAGGATGTCCTCGTCGAAGATCTCGCTCTTGCGGTCGGCCAGCTCCTTGAACTTGGCGAAGGCGGCGTTGACCTCGGCCTCGCTGTCGAGCTGGACGCCCAGCTCCTGCAGGCGCTGCTTGAACGCGTTGCGGCCCGAGAGCTTGCCCAGCACGATCTTGTTGGCGGACCAGCCCACGTCCTCGGCCCGCATGATCTCGTAGGTGTCGCGCGCCTTGAGCACGCCGTCCTGGTGGATGCCGCTGGCGTGCGCGAAGGCGTTGGCGCCGACCACGGCCTTGTTGGGCTGGACCACGAAGCCGGTGGTCTGGCTGACCATGCGGCTGGCGGGAACGATGTGCCGGGTGTCCACCGCGACCTCCAGGCCGAAATAGTCCTTGCGGGTCTTCACGGCCATCACGATCTCTTCAAGAGAGCAGTTGCCGGCGCGCTCGCCCAGGCCGTTGATCGTGCACTCGACCTGGCGGGCGCCCCCGATCTTCACGCCGGCCAGCGAGTTGGCCACCGCCATCCCCAGGTCGTTGTGGCAGTGCACCGACCAGATCGCCTTGTCCGAGTTGGGCACCCGCTCGCGCAGCGTGCGGATGAAGTTGCCGTAGAGCTCGGGGACCGCATAGCCGACCGTGTCGGGCACGTTGATGGTGGTGGCGCCCTCGGCGATCACCGTCTCCAGCACGCGGCAGAGGAAGTCCATCTCGCTGCGGTAGCCGTCCTCCGGCGAGAACTCGATGTCGCCGCACAGGTTGCGCGCGAACCGCACCGACTGCTTCGCCTGCTCCAGCACCTGCTCGGGCGTCATCCGCAGCTTCTTTTCCATGTGCAGCGGCGAAGTGGCGATGAAGGTATGGATGCGCGCGCGCTCGGCGCCCTTGAGCGCCTCGGCCGCGCGCGCGATGTCGCGGTCGTTGGCGCGCGACAGCGAGCAGACGGTCGAGTCCTTGATCGCGTGGGCGATCGCCTGCACCGCCTCGAAGTCGCCGTTGGAGCTGGCCGCGAAGCCGGCCTCGATGACGTCCACCTTCAGGCGCTCGAGCTGGCGCGCGATGCGCAGCTTCTCGTCGCGCGTCATGGAAGCGCCGGGCGACTGCTCGCCGTCGCGCAAGGTGGTGTCGAAGATGATCAGCTGGTCGGCCATGGCGGGACTCCTCGGGTTCTCTTGTCTTACTTGGCGGCGGCGATCGCGGGCTGGGCCTGACGGTCGCCGGCGCCTTGGGCACGCTGCACGCCCGAGACGATCGCCTTGAGCGAAGCGGACACGATGTTCGCATCCATGCCGACGCCGAACAACGTGCGCGCACCGACGCGCAGCTCCAGGTAGGCCACCGCCTGGGCATTGGCGCCCGCGCCGATCGCATGCTCGTGGTAGTCGAGCACGCGCACCTCCACGCCCGTCGCGGCCGACAGGCCTTCGACGAAGGCGTCGATCGGGCCGTTGCCGGTGCCGCGCACCGACAGCGGACGGCCGCCGATCACGATGTCGGCCGCCAGCCGCACGGTGGTGCCGCCCGCGCCCGCCTCTTCCACGAGTTGGTGACTCGGCGCCGGGATGCTGCCGACGCCGTATTCACGCGAGAACAGCTCGTGCAGCTCGCGCGCGGTCAGCTCCTTGCCGCTGGCGTCCATCACGGACTGGACGACCTGGCTGAACTCGATCTGCAGGCGGCGCGGCAATTCGAGCCCGTACTCGCTCTCGAGCAGGTAGGAGATGCCGCCCTTGCCGGACTGGCTGTTGACGCGGATCACCGCCTCGTAGCTGCGGCCCAGGTCCTTGGGATCGACCGGCAGGTAGGGCATGTCCCAGAGGTCGCCCTCCTTGCGCGCGGCGAAGGCCTTCTTGATCGCGTCCTGGTGCGAGCCCGAGAACGAGGTGTAGACCAGCTCGCCCACGTACGGATGGCGCGGATGCACCGGCAGCTGGTTGCAGTGCTCGACGGTGCGGCGGATCTCGTCGATGTCGGAGAAATCCAGGCGCGGATCGACGCCCTGGGTGTAGAGGTTGAGCGCGACGTTCACCAGGTCGAGGTTGCCGGTGCGCTCGCCGTTCCCGAACAGGCAGCCTTCCAGGCGGTCGGCACCCGCCATGACGGCGAACTCGCCGGCCGCGGTGCCCGTGCCGCGGTCGTTGTGCGGATGCACCGACAGCACGATCGAATCGCGCCGCTCGAGGTGGCGGTGCATCCACTCGATCATGTCGGCGAAGATGTTCGGCGTGGAGTGTTCCACCGTCGAAGGCAGGTTGACGATGCACTTGCGCTGCGGCGTCGGCTGCCAGACCTCGGTGACCGCGTCGACGACGCGCTTGGTGAACGACAGCTCGGTGCCGGAGAACATCTCGGGCGAATACTGGAACACCCACTCGGTTTCGGGCTGCTGGGCCGCCAGTTCCTTGAACAGGCGGGCCTGCGAAGTCGCCAGCTTCACGATGCCGTCCTGGTCGAGGCCGAGCACCACGCGGCGCATCACCGGCGCGGTGGCGTTGTACAGGTGCACGATGGCGCGACGCGCGCCACGAAGGGACTCGAATGTCTTGCGGATCAGCTCCTCGCGCGCCTGGGTCAGCACCTGGATCGTGACGTCCTCGGGGATCAGGTCCTCGTCGATCAGCTTGCGCAGGAAATCCCACTCCACCTGCGACGCCGACGGGAAGCCGACTTCGATCTCCTTGAAGCCGATCTTCACCAGCGCCTGGAACATGCGCAGCTTGCGCGGGATGTCCATGGGTTCGATCAACGCCTGGTTGCCGTCGCGCAGGTCGACGCTGCACCACACCGGGGGACGGGACAGGACGGCGTCGGGCCAGGTCCGGTCCTTCAGGCCGACCGGGGCGAAGGGTCGGTACTTGCTGGCGGGATTCTTCAACATGGACATCGGTCGTCTTTCGTCTTCGAGGTGGTGAGCCAGCAGCCCCAAAACAAAAACGGCCCGCTGCTGGTGCATACGGGCCGTCGAGGTCTGGTGGTCGCGTGCGCTACCGTCTCCGCCCGTGGGTGGATAGCAGTAGAGCCAGCGAAATCA
>JAEWBU010000009.1 GCA_023390985.1 Pseudomonadota bacterium | reverse complement strand
GCCGCGGCCACCGTCACCGCTGCCGGCTAGCGAACCCGCCGGCCGCCAGCACGCCCGCGACCGCCCAGAACACCACGCCCAGCCCGACGGCGTTGCCCAGCGCGCCGAAGACCAGCGGCAACAGCGTCTGGCTGGCGGCGGTGATGGCCGATCGCACGCCGACCGCCTCGCCCGCGCGACCCGAAGGCGAGGCCATGTGCAGCAGCGACATCGACACCGGCTGCCCGCCGCCCAGCGCCATGCCGAGCAGGAAGGCCGCCGCCAGCAGCGCCGCGAACGAGTCCAGCAGCGGAAAGGCCAGGTAGCCGAGCGCCGTGACGAACAGCGCGCCGCGGATCGCGCCCCACTCGCCGAAGCGGCGCGCCACCCAGGGCAGCATCAGGCGGATCGCGACGGTGCCCGCGCCGAAGATGCCGACCACCACGCCGGTGGCGGTGGCGCTCAGGCCCGCGCGCACACCCTGCAGCGGCGCGAGGAAGGCGAACAGGTCCCAGCCCATCGCGATCAGCGCGCTGACCGCCAGCACCTTGCGCAGCGGCGGGTGCTGCAGCAGGTCGGCGACACGCGCGCGCGCCTGCTCCCCGCCCGTCGCCGATTCCGCCGGGTAGCGCCGGCCGGCGCAGCGCAACAGCAGCAGGCTCGCGATCGTGGACACACACAGCAGCAGGAAGGCGAAGCGATGGCCCGCGTGGTCGATGACGACGCCGGCGACCAGCGGCCCGGTCAGGCCCGAGATCGAGAAGCCCATCGCCATCACCGAGAAAGCGTCCGTCATGTGGCCGGCGGGCGTGGCCTTGCCGATGGCGTTGTTCACCGCCACGTGGCTGAGCATGTAGCCGGTGCCGCTGCACACGGCCGCGACGTAGAGCGCCGGCAGCGCCGGCCAGGCGCCGACGATCAATCCACCCGCCAGCAGCAACGACAGGCCCGCCGCGGCCAGGCGCGCATAACCGAGACGGTCCGACCACCGGCCCATGTGCACCGCCAGGAACATGGGCACGACCATCACCAGGCCCAGGAGCGTGCCGATCTGGAACGGCGACGCCCCCAGCGCCACGGCGTGCAGCGTCAGGGTGAAGCGGTTGCCGACGAAGGCGACATGGCCCAGGCCGAGCGCGGCGATGAGCGCGAAGGGGATCGGAGGAAGGTTCAGGCGGGACGCCACTGCATCAGGGAATAAGGCGGATTCGCCTGCGCGTGATGCTCGAAGACGCCTTCGACCTCGGCGCCGATCACCACCTCCTGCAGCGGATCGCCCAGCAGGTTGCCCAGCATGCGGACGTTGCCCGCGTCCGGCAGTTCGACCACCACGACCAGGTAGGGTCCATGGTCCTTCAGGCAGGCGTGCACCGGATGCCACACGCGCTCCCAGCTGTGGATGCGGCCGCGCGGCGCGACCTCGACCCACTCGGGATCGAACCGGTGGCAGCGATGGCAGATCCACTCCGGGCCGAACTGCCAGCCGCCGCAGCCGCCGCAGCGCTGCACCAGGAGGCGGTTCTCGCGGAGGCCGTGCCAGTACGGCGCCGACAGGCCGTCGGGCTCCGGCACGGGGATCGGCAGGCCGGCGGGCAGGTAGGTGAGGGTCTCGTTCACAGCACGGCCTCCGATCCGAGCAGAAGGTTGCTGACGGGCGTCACCATCGGGCCGCCGATCACCAGGGCGAGGTCGTTGCGCGGCGCCTGCGCGGTGGACGTACCGCGCACCTGCCGCACCGCTTCCAGCACCAGCTCGAAGCCGTGCATGTAGCACTCGGCCAGGTTGCCCCCGCTGGTGTTGAGCGGCAGCCGGCCGTTCGGCGCCAGCAGGTTGGGGAGTTGCAGGAATTCGTTCGCCTCGTCGGGATGGAAGAAGCCGTGCTCGGCCAGGGCCATCAGCACGCCGCCCGTGAAGTTCTCGTAGCTCTGGACCACGCCGATGTCTTTCGCCGACACGCCGGCCATGCGGTACAGGTCGGGCGCGACGGTGGTGAAGCTGGAGCTGGCATAGCGCGGCGCGTTGTGCGGCACCGCGCCGGCGCGCGAATCCGAGCCCATGGCGGCGCCGACGATGTACACCGGGCGGTTCGGGAAGTCCTTGGCCCGCTCGGCCGGCACCATGAGCACGGCCGCGGCGCCGTCGTTCTCCATGCAGCAGTCGAACAGGTGGAAGGGCTCGACGATCCAGCGCGAGTCGTCGTACTTCGATTCGGTGAGCGGCTTGCCGTGCATCACCGCGCGCGGGTTGCGCTGCGCATGCTCGTAAGAAGCCATCGCGATGGCGCGCAGCGCTTCCTGCCTGACCCCGTGGTCGTGCATGAAGCGGCGCGCCTTCATCGCGAATTTCTGCCCGGGCGCCAGCACGCCGTAGGGCGCCTGCCACGCCATGTCGCCGGAGATGGTGGCCGCCGTGGGCGACTGGCCGAAGCGGCCGTGCTGCCCCTGCGCCAGCGCGCGGAACGCGATCACGCAATCGGCCAGGCCCGAGGCCACGGCCGCCGCGCCGTTGGCCACGGCCGCGCAGTTGCCGCCACCGCCCCCGCCCCACTGCATCGTGGTCGAGCGCAGCTGCTTCGTGCCCAGCGCCGCGGCCAGGCGCGATGGATCGGTGCGGTCGTTGCTGTACGAGGCGAAGCCGTCGATCTCGCGCGGGTCGATGCCGGCATCCTTGCAGGCCGCGAGGATCGCCTTCAACGCCAGCTTGAATTCGGCGTCCGGCGACTGGCCGTGCTTGTAGTACGTGGTCTCGCCGATGCCGACGATGGCAACGCGGCCGCGCAGGGTTCTTTCGCTGCTCAAGCGCAACTCCTCAGGACGGTGTGAGCACCTGCCCGCCGCAGACCGACAGGCATTGCCCGGTGACATAGGACGACAGCGGCGTGACCAGGAACTCCAGCACGTTGGCGCAATCCTCGGCCACGCCGTAGCGTCGCAGCGGGATGCGCTGCAGCTCCTTGTCGCTCTGCATGCCGCGCGCGGCGGCCTGGGCCCGGATGCGCGGCGTGAGCATGGTGCCGGGCGCGATGCAATTGACGCGGATGCCTTCGGGGCCGGCTTCGTAGGCCAGGTAGCGCGTGTACTGGATCACGGCGCTCTTGGCGACGGCGTAGGCCGTCATGCGGCCGCGCGTGCGCGAAGGGTCGAGCGCCGCCATGGTGCTGATGTTGACGATGGTCCCGCCGCGCTCGCGCAGCGCCGGCATCGCGGCCTGGCAGCAGTGCAGCATGCTGCGGTAGTTGACGTCCAGCATCGCGTCGGTGTCCTCGTCGGGCACCTGCGACGCGCTGCTGCGGTCGACGGGCGCGAACGCGCCGCCGGCGTTGTTGACCAGGATGTCGAGGCGGCCGAACTCGGCGAGCGTGCGGGCGACCAGCTCTTCCGCGGCAACGCGACTGCGCAGGTCGCCCTGCACGCCGAGGCTGCGGCGGCCGAGGGCGCGCACTTCGTCCATCACGGTGTCCGCGTCGAGTTGCTCGCCGAATTCACGAGCGGACGCGAGGTCGATGTCGGAGATCACCACATCCGCGCCCAGCTTCGCCAGCCGCAGCGCGTACGCCCGCCCCAGCCCGCGCGCGGCGCCGGTGACGATGGCGACTTGTCCTTCGAGGGGCTTACTCATTGAACCTCCGCACTTCGTCATCCCCGCGGAGGCGGGGATCCAGTGCTTCCGGCAGTCCGCGAAGGCGGACGCTCTGGATTCCCGCCTTCGCGGGAATGACGGGGTTGTTGCTTCGTCATGGCATGAAGCTTCCACCGTTGACGTCCAGCACCGTGCCGGTGACGAAGGCCGCGCGCGGCGACACCAGGTACTCGACCGCGTGCGCGATCTCCTCCACCTGGCCCGCACGGCCGACCGGCACGTGCTTGCCGAGCTTGGCGCGCCGTTCCTCGTCGCCCTGCACGGTGAGCGGCGTCTCCACCACGCCGGGCGCGATGCAGTTGGCGGTGACGCCGTCGGCCGCGAGTTCGGCGGCCAGCATGCGCGTCATGCCGATCAGGCCGGCCTTCGCGGCCGCGTAGTGGGCGCCCGCGCCCGGGACCTGCATGCGGCCGGCGCGCGAGCTCATGTTGACGATGCGGCCCTGCTTGCGCGCCCGCATCGACGGCACGACCTCGCGGCAGAACAGGAACGCGCTGGTCAGGTTGACGCGCAGCACCTCGTCCCACTGCGCGGCCGGGATGCGCTCGAAGCCGCGCTGCTCGCGCCCCACCTGCGGATGCCAGCCGGCGTTGTTGACCAGCACGTCGATGCGTTCGTGCCGCCCCAGCGTGCGGGCGACCAGCGCCTGGATACCCGCCTCGTCGGTGACGTCGAGGACATGGCCCTCGCCTTCGTGGCCGCGCGCGCTGTCCTGCACGGCCGCGTCGCGGTCCACCGCGATGACGCGGTAGCCGAGCCGGGACAGACGCGTGGCGATCGCCAGCCCGATGCCGCGCGCGGCGCCGGTGACGATGGCGAGGCCGGGATCCGGTGCGCTCGCCATGTCAGCGGGCCACCACGATGCCGGCCGCTTCGCGGTCCCAGGCCTGGGACAGGTCGCCCTCGAGCTCCTGCCGCAGCCGGAACTTCTCGACCTTCTGGCTCATGGTGGTGGGCAGCGATTCGCGGAACTGGATGTAGCGCGGCACCATGAAGTACGCCATGTTCAGCCGGCAGTGGTCGACCAGCTGCACTTCGTCCAGCCGCGTTCCGGGCTTGGCCACGATGACGGCGGCGACTTCCTCGTCGTTCTGCGCGGTCGCGATCGGGAACACCGCCGCGTCGGCCACGGACGGATGCGTCGCGATGATCTGCTCCACCTCGAACGCCGAGATGTTCTCGCCCCGGCGGCGGATGCAGTCCTTCTTGCGATCGACGAAATAAAAGAAGCCGTCCGGGTCGCGCACGCCGCGGTCGCCGGTGTGGAACCACAGGTTGCGGCGCGAGCTGAGCGTGGCCTCGGGCATCTTGTAATAGCCCAGCGTGCCGCGCCAGGGTTCGTCGTAGCGCAGCACGATCTCGCCGACCTCGCCGTCGGGCACTTCGAAATCCTGGTCGTCCACGATGCGCACCTGGATGCCGCGCCGCGGCCGGCCGATGGAGCCCAGCTTGTCGCGCGGATCCCATTGCGTGAACGAGGTGCCCATGCCGTAGTCGGACAGGCCGTAGTTGTTCATCGCGCGCAGGCCGAAGCGCTGCTCGAACCCGGCCGCGTACTTCGGCGTGGGCGCCATGCTCACCAGCCGCAGGCAGTGGTCGCTGTCCGCCGGCGAAGGTGGCTGGCTCCAGAGGAAGCTCGACATCGCGCCCAGGAAGTTGGTGATGGTCGCCCTGGATTCGCGGATCTCCCGCCAGAAGCGGGAGACCGAGAAGCGCCGCGACATCGCCACCGACGCGCCGCACACCAGCGCCGCGATCGAAGCGGCCAGCAGCGCGTTGTTGTGGAAGAGCGGCAGGCAGACGTAGAACACGTCCGATTCGCGATAGCCCTGCGCCTCGGCCGCGCCGGTGCCGTAGGTCAGCGCCGCGGCGTGCGGGAGCATGCTGCCCTTGGACGGCCCGGTGGTGCCGGAGGTGTAGGCGATCAGCACCAGGTCGGAGGCCTTGACCGGCTGCCCGGGTTCGAAGCGGCCGGGCCGCGCGGCGTCCACCAGCGCGCCGAAGTCGGCGACCTGGACATCTCGCACGGGCTCGATGCCGCCGGCCTCGCCCGGCGCGCGGAACACGATGACGCGGCGCACCAGCGGCAGCTGCGGCAGCACCTCCTGCAGCCGCTCGGCCAGCGACGCATCGACGATCACCGTCTCGCAGTCGGACTGGCCCAGGTAGTAGCGCAGCAGCTCGCCGCGCGCGGCGGTGTTCACCGGCACCGACACGGCGCCCAGCTTGCCGATGGCGTGGAACAGCGCCAGGTGCTCGGCGGAGTTGCCCATCAGCACGCCGGTGTGCCCGCCGCGCGGAACGCCGAAGCCGTGCAGCGCCCGCGCGATGCGGTCGGTCCAGGCGTCGAACTCGCGGTAGGTGAAGCGGCGGCCGGTCGCGATCTCGGTCAGGTAGACCTTGTCCGGCAGGCGGTCCGCGATCCGCGCCAGCACGTTGGGGAGGGTCAGCGACTCGACCGGGTACGTGTCGGGCCCGACGGCGTTGGGTTCGGAAGCGGCGACGGAGGACACGGGCTTCAGTCCACCCGGATGTTCGTGGTCGAGAGGAATTTCTTCCAGCGCTCGGTATCGCTGTGGATCACCTTCTGCAGGTGCTCCGCGCCGGCCTCCTCGGCCGGGTCCACGCCGATGCTGCGCATGCGCTCGCGCACCGCCGGATCGGCCAGCATGCGGGCGGCCTCGGTGCTCAGGCGCTTGATCACGTCGGGCGGCGTGCCGGCCGGCGCGACCAGGCTGTACCACGTGTCCACGTAGAAGCCCTTGACGCCGGCCTCCTGCATCGTCGGCAGCTCGGGCGCCACGCCCAGGCGCTTGTTGCCGGTGACCGCCAGGGCGCGCAGCTTGCCGGCCTTCACGTGCGTGAGCACCGAGGTGTCGACGAAGGCGAAGTCGAGCTGGCCGCCGAGCAGGTCCACGATCGCCGGGCCGGCGCCGCGGTAGGGCACGTGCACCACCGGCGCGCCGGTGAGCAGGCGGAACATCTCGCCCGACAGGTGCGGCGTGGAACCGTTGCCGGCCGAGCCGTAGTTCACCTTGCCCGCGTTCTTCTTCGCGTAGGCGACCAGGTCCTGCACCGACTTCACCGGGCTGTTGGCGTTGACCACCAGCACGTTGGCGTTGGTGAACACCATGGAGACCGGCGTGAAGTCCTTCAGCGGATCGAACGGCAGCTTGGCGTACAGGTTGGGATTGATGGTCATGGTGCTGTTGACCGCCATCAGCAGCGTGTAGCCGTCGGCCGGCGCCTTGGCCACGAAGCCCGCGCCCAGCGCCCCGTTGGCGCCCGGCTTGTAGTCGACGACCACGCGCTGGCCGAGCGCGGGCGTCAGCGCCTCGCTCACCAGGTTGCCGAAGCTGGTGCCCATGCCGCCGGGGGCGTAGGGCACGATCAGCGTGATCGGCTTGTCCGGATACGCGGCCAGGGCCGGCAGGGCCGCGAAGGCCAGGATCGCGGCGGCCGTGGCGCGCAGGAAGCTGTTCCTGTTCATCATCATGAGATCCCCAGTTCCCGCCGTTCGCGGTAGATGAAATCGTCCTCGTTGCGCCGCCCCACTTCCTGCGAGGCGGGCGGCTTCGGCTGGCCCGGCGGCACCTCGACGAACTGCTTCCAGTCCGCCACCAGCGTGCGCAGCGCGATCTTCCATTCGCCGTTGCGCCGCTCGAAGCGGTCGACGTAGCGCGAGCAGGTGAGCAGGTCCATGGCGCCGTCGCCGCTGCCCGCGCGGCCGCCGGCGAGCTGGTCGAGCGCCTGGCGCGCCTCGGCGGGGTAGCGCTGCGTGGTGCGAACGTAGGTCTCGACCAGCGCGCGGTCGGGACCGGCGAACTCGATCAGCATGTTGCTCACCGCGTGCATGGAAAACGGGATCGCCGCATGGCGAGCGCGGATCCAGTCGACCAGCCCGTCGATGTCACCGTCGAAGGCGCCGTGCCTGTCCACCGCATCGGGATGGAACGAGGCACGCATGCCCTCGTAGTCGAGTCGGTCGACGGCGCGGCACCAGCGGTAGATGCAGTCCTGGATCTGCATCCGGTCGGCGATGCGCCCGGGCGAGTAGTCACCGTTGCGGGCCATGCTCACTCCGCCGCCTCGATCCTGCCCTTGGCGATCACGCTGCTCCACAGGGCGTGGTCCTTGCGGAACATGTCGCTGAAGCCGGCGGCGCTCATTGGGTTCGGGAACATGCCCAGCGACTTCAGCTTGGCCTGCATGGCGGGCTCGGCCACCGACTTGTTGATCGCGTCGTTCAGCCTGGCGACCACGTCCGGCGGCGTGCCGGCCGGCGCGGCCAGGCCGAAGAACGCGTTGACGGCGAAGCCGGGCAGCGACTCGCTGATCGCGGGCACGTTGGGCAGCAGCGGGCTGCGCTTGTCGCTGGAGACGGCCATCATCTTCAGCCGGCCCGAGCTCACGAACGAGTTGATCGCGTCGGACGGCGTGGTCAGCGCGATCTTCACGTCGCCCGCCAGCGCGGCATTCACCGCCTGCGCGGCGCCCTGGTAAGGCACGAAGACCATCTGCAGGCCGGCGGCCTGGTTGAACGACTCGGTGGCCAGGTGGGCCAGCGAGCCGCGGCCGGCCGAGGAGAACTCCAGCTTGCCGGGGTTGGCGCGGGCGTAGTCGATGAGCCCCTTCAGGTCGTTGGCCGGCACCGACGGATGCACCAGGAACACCATCGGCGTGGTGGCGATCAGGCCGACCGGCGCGAAGTCCTTCAGCGCGTCGTAGGCCGGCGTCTTCTGCATCAGCGGCGTGCTGAGCGTGGAGTTGCCCACCTGCAGCAGCGTGTAGCCGTCGGCCGGCGAATTCTTCACGTGCGACGAGCCCATGGTGCCGCTCGCGCCCAGCCGGTTCTCCACGATGATGGGCTGCCCCAGGTGGCGCTGCAGCGGCTCCTGCAGCGAGCGCACCAGCACGTCGCCCGTGCCGCCGGCGGCGAACGGCACCACGATCTTGATCGGCCGTGTCGGGAATGCCTGGGCCTGGGCGGCGGTGCCCAGGGCGAGCGCGGACAGCGCGAGGGCGCTGGCGGCCAGAAGGCGGCGGCGGGTCTGCATTGGCTTGTCTCCTGCGGAAAGCGAAAGGGGCGGTCTCAGGCCGCCGGCTTGAACACGGGGAAGGAACGCGTGTCGGGATGGTCCCAGTCGACGGTGACCGGCTGGCCGATGCGAAGGCCGTCGTACGGCGCGTTCACGCGGGTCAGCATGCGCGGGCCTTCCTCCAGCTGCACCAGCGCCATCGCATAAGGCACGGCGTCCTGCAGGTGCGGCGGCGCGACCTGGCTCAGGGTCAACGCGAAGATCGTTCCGCGCCCGCTGGCGGGTCGCCACTCGACGCCGTTCTCGCCGTAGAGGCTCTGCGGCCGCGGATAGAACTGCGCGCGGCCGTTGCGGCGGTCGAACTGCAGCATCAGCCTGCGGTCGCGCAGGCCCTGGATGAAAGGCGCGCCGACGTCCGGCAGCGGTGTGGCCTGGCTCATTCGCTTCGCTCCAGCAGCATCACCGAGCTGGTGCCCCAGTTGCGCGCGTACTGCAGCACGCCGATGCCGGTGAGCATGGCGTTGCCCGCATCGCTCACCTGGCGCCGGCCGGCCTCGCCGAACATCTGGCGCAGGCACTCGACCAGGTTGACGCCGCCGCCGGCCAGGCCCGGCTGGCCCGCCGAGATCTGGCCGCCGCCGGTGTTGAGCGGCAGCTCGCCGCTGTAGGTGAGGTCGTGCGCCATGACGAAGGCGCCGCCCTCGCCCGGCCCGCAGAAGCCGGTCTGCTCGAACTGCAGGATCAGCGCGATCAGGAAGTCGTCGTACCAGTGCAGCATCTTCACGTCGGCGGGCTTCCAGCCGGCGTTGGCGAAAGCGCGCGGGCCCACGTCGGTGAAGCCGCTCCTGAGCATGTCGCCGCAGCTTTCGGCCGGATCGAAGTTGATGCGCTCGGCGTAGGCGATCGGGTGCACCAGCTTCCTGAAGCCCATCTCCTTCGCACGCCGGGTCGACATCACCAGCACCGCGCTGGCGCCGTCGCAGCGCATCACGCAGTCCAGCATGCGCAGCGGACTGGAGACCACTTTCGATTCGAGGTAGTCGCGCTCGGTCAGCGGCTTGCGCAGCACCTCGCAGGCATTCTCGTTGAGCAGCGCGCCCTTGCGCTGCGTGACGGCCAGCTTGGCCAGCGCGTCGTGCGGCAGGCCGTAGCGCTGGTCGTACAGGTTCGAGAGAAGCGCGAAGGCCGACAGCGGTCCGGCATAACCGGCCGGGTCGGCGTACTCGGTGCGGTGGCCGGACTGCACGGAACGGTCCACGGTGGAAACCGCGTCCGACGCCAGGCACAGCACGATGTCGCACATCCCGGCCTGGATGGCCGCGGCCGCGCGCGCGATGTTGCCGGGCGAGGAGGCGCCGCCGATTTCGGTGGCCTGGCACCAAGTGACCGACAGGCCCAGGCCTTCGGCCAGCAGGTTGCTGTAGAACGGGTTGCCGCCTTCGCTCATGGCCAGCGTGGTGGCGAAGCCGTCGATGCGGCTGCGTTCGACGCCGGTGCGCGCCAGCAGCTGGTCCACCGCCTCGCCCGCGAGCGAGAGGGCCGTGCGGCCGCTGCGGCGCTCCAGCTTGGTCTCGGCGTAGCCGACGATGGCGATGCCGCGGTCGGAAAGGGTCTTCATCCGGTTCAGGCGCTCACGAAACGCACGGCCTGCTCCAGCGGTGCGCGGCTCGTGCGGTAGCTGTTGGCGGGATGCGCGGTGTCCTCGTAGCCGAACGAGACCGCGCAGACCATGGGGCGCTCCGCGGGGATTCCCAGCTCACCCTTGACCAGCGCGCTGTGGTTGGCGAGCGCGGCCTGCGCGATGGCGGCCACGCCGTGCGCCTGCATCGCGAGCAGCAGCACCTGCACGTAGCCGCCCACGTCCACGGCGCCGTACACGCCGAGACCCGGATCGCTGGTGAGGATGGCAACGTGAGGCGCGCCGAACAGGCGGAAGTTCTCCAGCGTCTGGCGCGCGTAGCCCGCCTTGTCGCCACGCTCCACGCCCACCGCCTGGTAGAGCTGGAAGCCGCATTCGCGGCGGCGCTCCAGGTAGAGGCCGGTGTAGGCCGAAGGAAAGGGGAAGTCGCTGCCGCCGGGCTCGCCCGCCGTCTGGGCGGCGACCAGCTTGCGGCGCAGCCGCTCGGTGGCTTCGCCCGAGGTGATGGTCACCTGCCAGGCCTGCGAGTTGCACCAGGAAGCCGCGCGCTGCGCCGTGCGCAGGATGGAATCGAGGGTGGAGCGGTCCACCGCTCGGGGAAGGAAGCTGCGGCAGCTGTGGCGTTCGGCGAGCAGGCGATCCAGCTGCGCCGCGTCGGAAGAATTCATGGGGGTCGTTGAGGTGGCGTGCTGAATGGTTTGACCAATATAATGTTCGGGCCGATCAAAGTCAATCCGGAGACAAGCCGATGCCCCGTCCTCTCTTCCACCGCCGTACGCTGCTCGCGGCCGGCGCCGCCCTGGGCGCCTCGTTCGCCGCCCGCCCGCTGTTCGCTCAGGAGGCCTGGCCTTCCAAGCCGATCAAGATCCTGGTGGGCGCCGGCGCCGGCGGCACCACCGATCTCACGGCCCGCCTGGTCGGCGAGAGCCTGGCCAAGCTGCTCGGCCAGCCGGTGGTGGTGGAGAACCGCCCCGGCGCTTCCGGCACGCTCTCGGTGGCGCAGACCGTGCGCGCGGCCGACGGCCACACGCTCGTGTGGGTGGGCAACAGCGTGATGGCGATCTCGCCCTACCTCTACAAGAACCCGGGCTACGACGTGAAGACGCTGATCCCGGTGGCGCAGGCCACGACCTCGGGCTTCATCCTGGTGGCCTCTCCTGCGCTCGGCGTGAACAACGTCAAGGAACTGGTCGCGTACGGCAAGGCCAACCCGGGCAAGCTGAGCTTCGGCTCCAACGGCATGAACGGCAGCCTGCACCTGCTGGCCGAGCTGCTGAAGGCGGAAGCCGGCTTCGATGCGCTGCACGTGCCCTTCAAGGGCGGCGCCGAATCGGCCGCCGCCATCCTGTCGGGCAACATCCATTTCCTGTTCGACGCGCTTTCTTCCAACATCCAGCTGGTGCGCGCGGGCAAGCTCAAGGCGCTGGCCGTGACCGGCCGGCAGCGCGAGAAGGATCTGCCGGATGTGCCGACGATGGCGGAACAGGGCTATCCGGGGATGACCACCGAGGTGTTCTTCGGCCTGGTGGCGCCGCCCGGGACGCCGGAGCCGGTGGTGGCCAAGCTCACCGGCGCGATGAAGACGGCGCTGGCGGAGCCGGGGCTGCGCGAGTCGCTGTCGAAGTCGGGCAACGAGCCGGCCTACAGCACGCCGCAGCAGTTCAGGGCGCTGGTGGACAAGGAAGGGGCGCGGTTCCAGGCGCTGTTGAAGGCGAAGGGCGTGCAGCCGGAGTAACAGCCCCCGTCCCGTCATCCCCGCGGAGGCGGGGATCCAGAGCTTCCGGCAGTCCGCGAAGGCGGACGCACTGGATTCCCGCCTTCGCGGGAATGACGGCTACTTGGCCGCGTTGCCCCACCGGATCACAGCGGGTTGCCCACCCCGCCGCAGCCCATGGCAGCTGCCCATCAGGCGTTTGAGCGAGTTCGGATCCTCCAGCGGCTCCCCGCGCGCCACCCGCCGACGCTCCATCGCCGGTCCCAGCGTCTGGAACGCCGTCGTCGCCATCGGCCCCAGCAACTCGGTGAGATGGGTGCAGCCCTGCTCGCCTTCGAACAGCGACTTCACCGCCTTGGTGAAGCCGCCCTTGATCTGCAGTCCGACCAGCTGCTGATAAGCCGGATTGATCTCGAAGCAGTCCGCGTACGGCACCTGGTGCGAGCAGGCCTCCGCCGCGACGATGGTGAAGCCCGGATCGATCGTGATGCGCAGCGAGATCAGGTGCACCGGCTCGCCCGCCTTGCGCGGGAAGTTGCCGCGCCTGCCGTCCAGGTCGACCGTGCGCACGTCGGACAGGCGCCCCTCGATGTCGAAGAGCCCGTCCTCGCGCTCCCAGCCGGTGCACTGCACCTGGCGGGTGTGCAGCAGCTTGCGCGGCGCCGGCGCGGACAGCTCCTTCATCGTCATCCGGCGGCGACCTCGGCCGGCGTGTGCGCGGCCTTCTTCGCGGGGGCGGGCTCCAGCGCGCCGCAGGCCCGCAGTTGCGCGATGCGCGCCTCGTCGTAGCCCAGCACCTCGGCAAGCACTTCCTGCGTGTGCTGGCCGACGGCGGGCGCGGGCTGCGGATCGGCCAGCGGCGTGCCCGAGTACAGGATGGGCAGGCGCACGTTGGGGATCCAGCCCAGCTGCGGATGCTCGACGCGAGTGACCAGGTTGCGCTCCCTGGCCTCGGGCGAGCGCAGCGCGTCGCCCACGTTGCGCACCTCGCCGCAGGGGATCTGCGCGGCGCGCATGCGCGGCTGCCAGTACGACCACGGGTGCTGCACGAACAGCTCCTCCAGCAGCTTGAAGATCTCGTCGCGCCTGCCCATGCGGCCGTTGCGATCGGAGTAGACCGGGTCGTTGGCCAGGTCCGGCCGCTCCAGCACCTGGGCCGCGAGGCGGTGGAAGATCTTGTCGTTGCCGCAGTTGATGTAGAACGGCTTGTCCTGGCTCATGAACACGCCCGAGGGGCAGGTGTCCGGGCTGGTGTTGCCGTGGCGGCTCGGCACGGCGCCGGTGTACATGTGCTGCATGGCCGCGTAGCCGGTCATCAGCACCGCGTTGTCGAACAGCGCGATCTCGATCTGCTGTCCCTGGCCCGTGCGGCCGCGCGCCACCAGCGCGCCCAGGATGGCGTTGCAGGCCATCATGGCCGTGCTGATGTCCACCACCGGCGATAGCGTGCGGACGCCCTGGCGGTCGGGGTAGCCGTTCATGGAGATGAAGCCGCTCTCGGCCTGGGCGATCGGATCGAACCCCAGCCGGTCCTTGAAGGCGCCTTCGCGGCCGTAGGCCGACACCGAGCAGTAGATGATCTTCGGGTTGAGCTTCTTCACGCTCTCGTAGTCGAGGCCGAAGCGTTCCATCACGCCGGTGGAGAAGTTCTCGCACACCACGTCGGCCTGCGCGATCAGCTCCTTCACCACCGCCACCCCTTCCGGGCTCTTCAGGTTGAGCGCCAGGCTGCGCTTGTTGCGGTTGCCCCAGACGTAGGGCGCGCCCTGGGCCGGCGTCTCGGCCGGCACCGGCGGGTAGTGGCGGAACTCGTCGCCGCGGCCGGGCGACTCCACCTTGATCACGTCGGCGCCCATGTCGCCCAGGATCATGGTGGCGAAGGGACCGGCCAGGAAATGGCTGAAATCGACCACCCGGATGCCCTCGAGCGCCTGGGGGGCGTCGGCGGGCCGCGGCGTGTGGACCGGGAAGTCGGTATCGAGTCGTTCGAACATGGTGGGCGGTCCATCCTGTATCATTGGTAAGACCATTATAGGTCGGATCGTTCCCGCGTCAACGACCGCCAGGAGACTTCCATGCACGAGCCAGCCGCCCGCGCCATCGCCGAGACCAAGGCACGCTACTGCCGCTTCATCGACACCAAGCAGTGGGAGCGGCTCGCTTCACTTTTCACCGACGACTGCCGCTTCGAGGGCCTGGGCTCCGCGCCCGCGGGCGCGGACGTCGCCACCATCGTGGCCGGCGTGTCCACGCGGCAGGCGAACACGATCTCGGTGCACCATTGCCACATG
>JAEWBU010000008.1 GCA_023390985.1 Pseudomonadota bacterium | reverse complement strand
CGAGGCCATGCTGACAGTGGTGCCGGGCCGCACCCCGCTGGTCCTGGACTCGCCGCACAGCGGCACGGTCTACCCGGCGGATTTCCGCTCCTCGTGCGACGCGGGCACGCTCAGGCGCGCCGAGGACACGCACGTGGAGAAGATCTACGGCTTCGCGCCCGCCCTGGGCGTGGCCTGGATCGAGGCGCACTTTCCGCGCTCCTACCTCGACGCCAACCGGGACCTGACCGAGGTCGACACCACCCTGATCGACGGCGAATGGCCTCTGCCCCTGGCGACCGATCCGCGCGTGCTGTCGAAGGTTCGGCTGGGCAAGGGCCTGGTCTGGAAGTTCACCGACGACGGCTTCCCGATCTACGACCGCCTCCTCACGGTCGAGGAGGTCCAGGCGCGAATTGAGCGCTGCTGGAAGCCCTATCACGCCGCGGTGGAGCGGGCGATCGCCGGCGCCCACGCGCGGCACGGCTACAGCATCCACCTCAACTGCCATTCCATGCCGGCGGTCGCGGCCAGCCACGCCACCGAGTTCCCGGGCCTGGCGCATGCCGATTTCGTGGTCGGCGACCGAGACGGCACCACGGCCGCCCCGGCGCTCTCGCAGCGGATCTGCGAGTACCTGCGCGGCCAGGGCTTCAGCGTCGACTACAACCACCCGTACAAGGGCGTCGAGCTGGTGCGCCGCTATGGCGATCCGGCGCGCCACCGCCACAGCATCCAGGTCGAGATCAACCGCAAGCTGTACATGGACGAGGCCACCCTGGCGGTCGATCCGGCCGGCATGAAGCGGCTGCAGCAGTCGCTGCGCGGGCTGGTGGACCTGCTGCTGGCGACCGACCCCCGCTGAACGCGCCGCGCGCCGTTCCCCTCCGGCGGCGCGCCTAGAATCCGGACCACCGGGCGCCCTTGAGAGGCGCCACCGGAAGGAGACAGCGATGCGAATCCTCATCGCGGAAGACGACCAGGTGCTGGCCGACGGCCTGCTGCGCACGCTGCGCGCCTCGGGCGCCGCGGTGGACCACGTCGCCACCGGCAGCGAGGCCGACGCCGCGCTGATGACCAACAACGAGTTCGACCTCCTGATCCTCGACCTGGGCCTGCCACGCATGCACGGCCTGGAGGTGCTGCGCAAGCTGCGCGGCCGGGGCTCGTCGATGCCCGTGCTGATCCTCACCGCCGCCGACAGCATCGAGGAACGCGTCAAGGGCCTGGACCACGGCGCCGACGACTACATGGCCAAGCCGTTCTCGCTGCAGGAGCTGGAAGCGCGCGTGCGCGCGCTCACGCGGCGCGGCATGGGCGCCACCAGCAGCACGATCAAGCACGGTCCGCTGGTATACGACCAGGCCGGCCGCGTCGCCACCATCGACGGCAAGATGGTCGAGTTGTCCGCGCGCGAACTCGGCCTGCTCGAGGTGCTGTTGCAGCGCGCCGGCCGCCTGGTCAGCAAGGACCAGCTGGTGGAGCGCCTGTGCGAGTGGGGCGAGGAAGTGAGCAACAACGCGATCGAGGTCTACATCCACCGCCTGCGCAAGAAGATCGAGAAGGGCCCCATCCGCATCGCGACCGTGCGCGGCCTGGGTTACTGCCTGGAGAAGATCCCGGGCTGACGCGCCCCGGCAAGCCATGAAGATCTTCCAGCGTGAGCAGCGCTCGCTCTTCGGCGAGATCCTCGACTGGATGCTCACGCCGCTGCTGCTGCTGTGGCCGGTCAGCCTGGCGCTCACCTGGCTGGTGGCTCAGAGCATCGCCGGCAAGCCGTTCGACCGCGCGCTCGAATACAACGTGCAGGCGCTCGCGCAGCTGGTGCAGGTGCAGAACCAGCGCACCGTGTTCTACCTGCCGCAGCCCGCGCGCGAGCTGCTGCGCGCCGACGACTCCGACCACGTCTACTACCAGGTGCGCGGTCCGAAGGGCGAGCTGCTCAGCGGCGACCGCGACCTGCCGCCCCCGCCCGAGGAGGAGACGCCGGCGCCCGGTGAGGTGCGCCTGCGCGACGCCGAGATGCGCGGCCTGGACGTGCGGGTGGCCTACACCTGGGTGCAGGTCGACCTGCCCGGCGCGCAGCCGGCACTGGTGCAGGTGGCCGAGACGCGCGAGAAGCGCTCGGTGCTGGCCACCGAGATCATCAAGGGCGTGATGCTCCCGCAGTTCGTGATCCTGCCGCTGGCGGTGCTGCTGGTGTGGCTGGCGCTGGTGCGCGGCATCAAGCCGCTGTCGCAGCTGGAAGAGCGCATCCGCGCGCGCAAGCCGGACGACCTGTCGCCGCTGGACGACCGCGCCGTGCCGCTGGAGGTGGCACCGCTGGTGTCTTCGGTGAACGACCTGCTCACGCGCCTGAAACACTCCATCGCGACGCAGAAGCGCTTCCTGGCCGACGCGGCGCACCAGCTGAAGACGCCGCTGGCGGGCCTGCGCATGCAGGCCGACCTGGCGCAGCGCGAAGGATCGAGCGCCGACGAGCTGAAGCAGTCGCTCAAGCAGATCGGCCGCTCCAGCGTGCGGGCCACGCACACGGTCAACCAGCTGCTGGCGCTGGCGCGCGCCGAGAGCAGCGGCCGCGCGCTGCCGCGCCACGACTGCGACCTGGCGCAGATCACGCAGGAGGCGGTGCGCGACATGGTCCCGCGTGCGATGGAACGGCGCATCGACCTGGGCTACGACGGCGCGATGCCCGGCGCGCCGGGCGTCGCGGTCACCGGCAATCCGACGCTGCTCAAGGAGCTGATCCGCAACCTGCTGGACAACGCGATCAACTACACGCCGTCATCGCCGGCCCATCCCGGCGTGATCACGGCGCGCGTGCTGGCCGATCCGATCGGCGGCGTCGTGCTGCTGCAGGTGGAGGATTCCGGCCCCGGGATCCCCGCCGCGGAACGCGAGCTGGTGTTCCAGCCGTTCTACCGCTCGCTCGGGACCAACGTCGACGGCTCGGGCCTGGGACTGCCCATCGTGCTGGAGATCGCGCGCCAGCACGGCGCGGAGATCCGCCTGGAGGACGCGCACCCGGGCGTCAACCCGCCGGGCACGCGCGCCGTGGTGCGCTTCATCGGCGCGACGCTCACGGCCGCGCCGGAAGAAACTCAGGCCGCCTTGTAGACGTTCAGCTGCAGGCGCTCGCGCTCGATCGCGCGCGCGACCGCCGGCAACTGCGCCACCTTCTGCACGTGCGCCCACAGCGCGGGGAAGCCCGCCGGGTCGATGCCCGCGAAGCCGCCCCAGCGCAGCAGCGTCAGGGAGTACGCATCCAGCGGCCCGAAATCCTGGCCGCCCAGGAAGGGCCGGCCGTCCTTCGCGGCCTGCTGCGCCAGCGCCTCGATGTCGGCCAGCATCGGCCGGTACAGCTGCGCCGCGTAGGCCTTGATCTCCGCCTGCACCTCGGGCTTGTCGCTGTACTTGAAGGGCATGAACACGTGGGTGAACGTGGGGTGCACCGTGTTGTTCATCCAGGCCAGCGTCTCCATCGTCTTCGCGCGCGCCACCGTGTCGCGCGGCAGGAAGTTGCGCTCGGGGAAGCGGGCGTCCAGGTAGCCGACGATCGCCAGGATCTGAGTGATCGTCACGTCACCGTCCACCAGCACCGGCACCTGGCCGCGCGGGTTGATGGCGCGGTACTCGGGCGAGTTCTGCTCCCCCTTGTGCAGCTTGACCATCACCGGCTCGAACGGCACGCCGGCCGCCTCCAGCAGGGTGTGCGGCACGAACGAGCAGGCGCCGGGGGCGAAGTACAGCTTGAGGCTCATCGCGAAAGTCTCCTTGGGTTGATTTCAGCGTCAGCGGCAGGCCCGCAGCGTTCTACCGCCGAGCGCGCCGCGCAATTCATCCAGGCGCGCGCGCAGCGCGTCGTCCACCGCGGGCAGCGTCAGGCGCTGGCCGCGCTGGTCGGCGCGTTCCTGCACCACGCGGGCGGTGCGGACGCCGCGCCCGGCCAGACGTTCCAACTGCTGGTTGGCGGCGTCCTGCGTCGGATAACCGCCCAGCGACAGGCCCGGCTCCAGCTCGGGATTGGACAGCGCCTCGAAGGCCACGCCGATCTGGCGCAGCTCGCCCTTCTTGCGCTCCACGCTCTGGGCGTCGGGGTACTTGCCCATGTAGACGATCCAGCGGCCGGGGTCGACCGCCGGCTCCAGCGTCCAGGAGCCCGCCGGCCAGGACGCGAGCGCCTGGCGCAGCGCTGGCACCGCCGCGTCTTCCATCGGACCGGCTTGCAGGCACTCGGTGGAGCGGGTCCCCGCGCCGCCCGCGACCAGCTGCCGCGCCTCTTCCGGCGACAGCACGCGGACGGCTTCGGGACGGATCTGCTGGGCCATCCGGTGCGGCTCGGTCTGCGGCAGCGGCCCGAAGCCCAATTGCAGCAGCAAGCCCTCGGCCCAGGCGTAGTACAGGCCGTTGGCGAGCAGCAGCAACAGGACGGCGAGGCGCAGCATCGGAGAAGGAAAAACGAAGCGGATCAGGCCGGCCGCACGCTCACCTCGGCGCTGGCGACCGCCTTCATGCCCGCGGCAGTATGCACGAGCAGCGCGCCGCGCTCGTCGACGCCGTGCGCCGTGCCTTCCGTGCCGTCACTGAGGCGCACGGGGCGGTCGGCGAGGAGGTCACGCGCCGCGAACCGCGCGCGGAAGGGGCCGAAGCCGAGCTGTTCGAAGGCCTGCAGCGTGGCGACCAGCGGCTCGGCGATGCGCAGGAGCGCTTCGCCCGGCCCCGCTTCGGGCAGCAGTTCTCGCAGGCCGATCGGCGGGGTCGAATAGCCCTCGCCGGCGGGCGTGGCGACGTTGATGCCCACGCCGACGATCGTGTAGCGCCCCGCGCCGGGGTCGGTGACGGCGGCGGTCTCGATCAGGATACCGGCCAGCTTGCGCCCGCCCACCCACAGGTCGTTCGGCCACTTCAGGCGGATGTCGGGGTGCAGCGACTCGGCGATCACCGCGCCCACGGCCAGCGACAGCCCCGACCAGTCGGCCGGCGCCAGCGGCAGGCCGAGCGAGAACGTCAGCGCGTCGCCTTCACCGCTCTGCCACTGGCGGCCCAGTCGGCCACGACCGGCCATCTGCCGCTCAGCCACCAGCAGCACCGGCTCGATCCGCCCGGCTCGCGCCCGGCGCATCAGCTCGGTGTTGGTGGAGTCGACCTCGGGCAGGACCTCCACCGTGAAGCCGGGCAGCAGCGGCGCCACCTGCTCCCACACCGCCTCGGCCGGCCAGCGCATGGCGGCCTCAGCGGCGGCGCTTGGGCGCCAGCAGGGTGCCGCGGCAGTTGCGTGCGCCGCACCAGCAGGGGTACTCGGCCTTGAGCTTCTTGGTGTACGGCTCGTCGATGATCAGGCCGTAGTCGTAGTTGAGCTCCTCGCCCGCCTTGATGTTGCGCAGCGCCTTGATGAAGACCCGGCCCTCGTCCTCGTCCGCCTCGCAGTTGGGGTCGCAGGAATGGTTGATCCAGCGCGAGGAGTTGCCCCCGTACAGCGCGTCGATCACCCGCTCCTCGTCCACGTGGAAGTAGAACGTGTGGTTGGGATCGTTCGGATCGTGGGGATGGCGCCGCTGCGCCTCCTTCCAGGTGATGACCTCGCCGACGTACTCGATGATGGTCTCGCCCTCCGCGATGTCCTGCACGGCGAAGACGCCCTTGCCGTGGATGCCCGACTTGCGGGTCTGGATTTTTCGCCCGCCGACTTGGGCCGCTTTTGCTGGCATCGAAAAAACTCTGCTAAGTTGAATATGCACACACGCGTGCGCGCGCATGCGCACGCGTGAGGACCCGGGATTGTAGGAACATGGGAAAAACACTGGTCATTGCCGAGAAGCCGTCGGTCGCGCAGGACATCGTCCGCGCGCTGACGCCCAGCGT
Source organism: Pseudomonadota bacterium (assembly GCA_023390985.1). Lineage (GTDB taxonomy): Bacteria > Pseudomonadota > Gammaproteobacteria > Burkholderiales > Burkholderiaceae_C > Ramlibacter. The sequence goes on along the minus strand of JAEWBU010000008.1, from coordinate 402 downwards.
CGGCAAGTTCGACAAGCACGATGAGCACTTCGAGAACGACAGGTACGTCGTCACGAGTGCGGTGGGCCACCTGGTGGAAATCCAGGCGCCCGAGGAATTCGACGTCAAGCGCGGCAAGTGGAGCTTCGCCCACCTGCCGGTCATCCCGCCGCACTTCGACCTGAAGCCGGTGGACAAGACCAAGACGCGGCTGAACGCGGTGGTCCGGCTGGCCAAGCGCAAGGACGTCACCGACCTGATCAACGCCTGCGACGCGGGCCGCGAGGGCGAACTGATCTTCCGCCTGATCGAGCAGTACGCGGGCGGCGGCAAGGCGCTGGGCAAGCCGGTGCGGCGCCTCTGGCTGCAGTCGATGACGCCGCAGGCCATCCGCGACGGCTTCGAGCAGCTGCGCACCGACCG
>JAEWBU010000127.1 GCA_023390985.1 Pseudomonadota bacterium | reverse complement strand
CATCCAGGCTCACCGCGGGGAACAGCGCCGCGCGCTGCTGCGCGGTGAGCGCGCGCGCCTGCGCATAGGCGGCGACGGCGGCCGCCACGTTCTGGTTGGAGACCTCGACGCGGCCGGCGAGCTCGTTGAGCACCGGGTCGTTGAACAGCTGCCACCAGGGGCCGCGCTCCAGCGCATCGGAAGGCGTCGCCCTGATCCATTCGCCCTGCCCTTCCTTGAAGGCGACGGGCGTGGCGATCGTCGGCGGCGCGTCGTAGCGCGGGCCGACGGCGCACGCGGACAAGGCGAGCGCCAGGGCGAGGCAGAGGGGTCGGGTGAGGAAGGAAGGACTCATGGCTTGTTCTTGGAGCTTCACGCCGCCTCCGGCACATGGCTTCGCGCCAGTTCGCGCTCGTGCGGGCTGCGCCGGCGCAGCTTGTCCAGCAGCAGGTACACCACCGGCGTGGTGAGCAGCGTGAGCAGCTGGCTCGCGATCAGCCCGCCCACGATGGCGATGCCGAGCGGACGCCGCAGTTCCGCGCCCTCGCCGAAGCCGATCGCGAGCGGCAGCGCGCCCAGGGCGGCGGCCAGCGTGGTCATCAGGATCGGGCGGAACCGCAGCAGGCAGGCCTCGCGCACCGCGGCCATCGGCGGCAGGCCGCGCGAGCGCTCCGCGTCCAGCGCGAAGTCGATGATCATGATCGCGTTCTTCTTCACGATGCCGATCAGGAGGAACAGCCCGATCAGCGCCATGATCGACAGCTCCAGCTTGAACAGCATCAGGGCCAGCACCGCGCCCACGCCCGCCGACGGCAGCGTCGACAGCACCGTGACCGGGTGCACCAGGCTCTCGTACAGCACGCCCAGCACGATGTAGATGACGACGATGGCCGCCAGGATCAGCACCGGCTGCTGCGACTGCGACTCCTGCGCCGCCCGCGCCGTGCCCTGGAAGCTGCCGCGCACGTTGGTCGGCATCGCGATCTCGGCTTCGGCCGCGCGCACGGCGGCCTGGCCGTCGGCGATGGTGCTGCCCTCGGCCAGGTTGTACGAGATGGTGGTGGCCAGCTCCGCGTCCTGGTGGTTGACCGAGGTGGCCGTGGGCCGCTCGACGACCCGCGAGATCGCCGACAGCGGCACCATGTTGCGCGCCCCGCCGCTCAGCGCCGATCCGGTGGCCTGGTCGCGCAGCGCCGGGTTGATCGTGGCCGTCGTGGCCACCGTGCCCGTGCTGGCCGCGGCGGCGCTCGAGGTCGCGGTGGTGCTCGCCGAGCCGGCGGCCGGCACGTAGATGTCCCGCAGCGCCATCGGGCTGAGCGTGTAGCGCTGCGCCACGCCCAGGATCACGCGGTACTGGTTCAGCTCGCCGTAGATGGTGGCCACCTGGCGCTGGCCGAACGCGTTGTACAGCGCGTTGTCCACGTCGCGCGAGCTGATGCCCAGGCGCGCGGCGCTGTCCTTGTCCACCTCGACGAACAGCTCCACGCCGTTCTCCTGCTGGTCGGTGTCCACGTCCACCAGCGCGGGCTGGCGCTTCATCGCGTCCGCCAGGCGCGCGGCCCAGCGCTTGAGGTCCTCGTTGTTGTCGCTCTTGAGCGTGTACTGGTAGGTCGAGTTGCTCTGCCGCCCGCCCATGCGCAGGTCCTGCACCGGGTTGAGGAACAGGCTCACGCCCGACACCTGCTGCAGCTGCGGCCGCAGGCGAGCGATGACCGCCTGCGCCCGCTCGTTCGAGGCGCGCTCCGCCGCGGGCTTGAGGGTGACGAACATGAAGCCGCCGCCCGCGCGGCTGCCGCCGGTGAAGGCCACCACCGTGTCGACCGCGGGATCGGCGCGGGTGATGTCCACCAGCTGCTTGAGCTTCTCCTGCATCGCCTGGAACGAGATGCTCTGGTCGGCGCGCAGGCCGCCGGCGATCTGGCCGGTGTCCTGCTGCGGGAAGAAGCCCTTGGGGATCTTCACGAACAGCCAGGCGTTGAGCCCGATCACCGCGACCAGGATCGCCAGCACCAGCCAGCGCGCCTGCAGCGCCCAGTCCAGGCTCCAGGCGTAGCCGCGGTGCATGGCGTCGTAGCCGCGCTCGGCCCAGCGCGCCAGCCGGCCCTGGGGCCGGTCCTTCTGGCTGTCCGGCCGCAGCAGCCAGGCGCACAGCATCGGCGTGGTGGTCAGCGAGATCAGCAGCGAGATCATCACCGCCGCCGAGAGCGTCACCGCGAACTCGCGGAAGAGGCGCCCCACCTGCCCGCCCATGAACAGCAGCGGGATGAACACCGCGACCAGCGACAGGCTGATCGACAGCACGGTGAAGCCCACCTCGCGCGCGCCCAGCAGCGCGGCCTGGAACCGGTTCATGCCGGCCTCCAGGTGGCGGCTGATGTTCTCGAGCACGACGATGGCATCGTCCACCACGAAGCCGGTGGCGACGGTGAGCGCCATCAGGCTCAGGTTGTTGAGCGAGAAGCCCATGACCAGCATCACCGCGAAGGTGCCGAGCAGCGACACCACCGTGGCCACGGCCGGGATCAGCGTGGCGCGCGCGCTGCGCAGGAACACGCTGACCACCAGCACGACCAGCGCGATGGCGATCGCCAGCGTGAGCTCCACCTCGTGCAGCGAGGCGCGGATGGAATACGTGCGGTCCGAGGCGATGACCAGCTTGATGTCCGGCGGCAGCGCCGCCTGCAACTCGGGCAGCAGCGCGCGCACGCCTTCCACGGTCTTGATCACGTTGGCGCCGGGCTGCAGCGTGATCGGCACCACCACGGCCGGCTCGCCGTTGAACAGGCCCAGCGTGTTGACGTTCTCCACGCTGTCGCTGACGGTCCCGATGTCGCCGAGCCGCACCGCCGCGCCGTCGCGCCACGCGACCACCAGGCCGCGGTAGTCGGCCGCCGTCAGGCGGCCTTGGCCGACGGAGATCACGCCTTGCGCGTCCGGCGCGCTGCTGCCCGTGCTGGTGTAGATCTGCAGGCGGCGCCCGCCGGCGTCCTGCACGTCGCCCTTGGGCCGGTTGGCGCTGCCGGCCTGCAGCGCGGCGCGCACGTCCTCGGTGGCGATGCCGTAGCGGCTGAGCGCGAACGGATTCAGTTCCACGCGCACCGCGGGCTGCGAACCGCCGCCCAGTTCCACGTCGCCCACGCCCTGCACCTGGGCCACCTTCTGCGAGACGATGTTGGAAACGGCGTCGTAGATCTGGCCCGGCGTGCGGCGCGGCGAGGTCAGCGCCATGATCATCACCGGCGCGGCCGAGGGATTGGCCTTGCGGTAGGTCGGGTTGCTGCGCAGGTTGCTCGGCAGGTCGGCGCGCGACGCGTTGATCGCGGCCTGCACCTCGCGCGCGGCGGCGTCGATGTTGCGGTTGCGGTCGAACTGCAGGTTGATCCGCGTGGATCCCGTGCCGCTGCTGGACGTCATCTCGTTGACGCCCGCGATCGTGCCCAGCCGCCGCTCCAGCGGCTGCGCCACACTGGTGGCCATGGTGTCGGGACTGGCGCCCGGCAGGCTGGCGCTGACCGTGATGACGGGGAAGTCCACCTGCGGCAGCGAGGCCACCGGCAGCTGGAAGAACGCCGCGATGCCGGCGAGCGCGATCCAGAGCGTCAGCAGCACGGTGCCGACGGGGCGGCGGACGAAGGGGGCGGAGAGGTTCAACGCAAGGCCCCCGCCCCGCCGTCATTCCCGCGGAGGCGGGAATCCCGTGCTTCCGCCTTGCGGAACCTGTGCCCCATCTTCTCGAACCCGAGATAGATCACCGGGGTCGTGAACAGCGTCAGCAGCTGGCTCACCACCAGACCGCCGAAGATCGCCAGGCCCAGCGGACGGCGCAGCTCGGCGCCCTCGCCCCAGCCGAACATCAGCGGCACCGCCGCGAACAGCGCCGCCAGCGTGGTCATCAGGATGGGGCGGAAGCGCAGCAGCGCCGCCTGGTGGATCGCCTCCTGCGCCGGCTTGCCTTCGTTGCGCTGCGCATCGATGGCGAAGTCGATCATCATGATCGCGTTCTTCTTCACGATGCCGATGAGAAGGATGATGCCGATGATGCCGATCACGCCCAGGTCGTTGCCGGTCAGCATCAGCGCCAGCAGCGCGCCCACGCCGGCCGAAGGCAGCGTCGAGAGGATCGTGAGCGGGTGCACGTAGCTCTCGTACAGCACGCCCAGCACGATGTACACGCACACGATCGCCGCCAGGATCAGCCACAGCTGGTTGGTCAGCGATGCCTCGTAGGCGCCCGAAGCGCCGAGGAAGCTCATGCTCAGGCTGGCCGGCAGCCCGGCTTCCTTCGCGGCGGCGCGGATCGCGTCCACCGCCTTGCCGAGCGACACGCCCTGCGCCGTGTCGAAGCCCACCGTCGCCGCCGGGTACTGCGACACGTGCGTGATCTGCAGCGGCGCGCGCCGCTCCACGATGCGCGCGACGGCCGACAGCGGCGTGGAATCGCCGGAGGACGTGCGCAGCTGGATGCCGGACAGCGCGTCCGGCGTCGGCGCCGCGTCCGGCCGCGCCTCCAGGATCACGCGGTACTGGTTGGTCTGCGTGAAGATGGTCGAGACGATGCGCTGGCCGAAGGCGCTGTACAGCGCCTCGTCGATGCTGGCCGCGGTGATGTTCAGCCGCGCCGCGGTGTCGCGGTCGATGTCCACGTACACCGCCGCGCCGCTGGCGCCGGCGTCGGTGACCGGGTTGCGCACCTGCGGCAGCGAGCGCATGCGCTCCACCAGCTTGTTGGCCCACTCGTTCACGGTGGCGGTGTCCGAGCCTTCCAGCGAGAAGCGGAACTGGGTCGGGCCCGATTCGGCATCGATGGTGAGGTCCTGCACCGGCTGCAGGTAGAGCGTGGCGCCGGCGACGCGGCCGGCGCGCTGGCGCAGCCGCTCCATCAGCTCGCCTTGTCCGCCGCGGCTCGAGCCCAGGTTGATCAGCATGCGGCCGGTGTGCAGCATGGTGTTGTTGGCCGCGTCCACGCCGACGAAGCTGGCGATGCTGACCACGTCCGGATCCTCCATCAGCGCACGCGCTACTTCCTGCTGCAGCTTCGCCATCGCTGGGTAGGAGATCGATTCCTGCGCTTCGACGCGAGCCTGCAGCTGGCCCGTGTTCTGCGTCGGGAACAGGCCCTTGGGGATCGCGATGTAGAGCAGCACCGTGAGCACGAAGGTCGCCAGCGCCACCAGCAGCGTGAACCGCTGGCGCCTCAGCACCCATTGCAGGCCGCGGTCGTACAGGCCGATCAGCCGGTCGAACTGGCGCGCCAGCCTGGCGCCGGTGCCGGTGCCCGCGCCCTCCCCGCCCGGATGCGCCTTGAGCCAGCGCGCCGACATCATCGGCACCAGCGTCAGCGAGACCACCGCCGAGATCAGGATGGTGATCGCCAGCGTCACCGCGAACTCGCGGAAGAGCCGCCCCACCACGTCGCCCATGAACAGCAGCGGGATCAGCACCGCGATCAGCGAGACCGTCAGCGAGATGATGGTGAAGCCGATCTCGCTGGCGCCCTCGATCGCGGCCTCCATCGGCCGCTTGCCCATCTCCACGTGGCGCTGGATGTTCTCGATCATCACGATCGCGTCGTCCACCACGAAGCCCGTCGCGATGGTCAGCGCCATCAAGGACAGGTTGTTGAGGCTGTACCCCAGCAGGTACATCACGCCGCAGGTGCCGACGAGCGAGATCGGCACCGCGAGGCTGGCGATCAGCGTGGCGCGCGGGCTGTGCAGGAAGGCGAAGATCACCAGTACCACCAGCACCACGGCCAGCACCAGTTCCAGCTGCACGTGGTGCACCGAAGCACGGATGCCGGTGGTGCGGTCCGACAGCACCTCCACCCGGAGCGAAGCCGGCAGCCCGGCGGTGAGCTCCGGCAGGCGCTGCTTGATCGCATCGACCGTCGCGATGACGTTGGCGCCCGGCTGGCGCTGCACGTTCAGGATGATCGAAGGCTCCAGCTGGCCGTCCAGCGCCGACCAGGCGCCCAGCTTCACGTTCTCGGCGCTCTCCACCACCTGCGCCACCTGGCCCAGGCGCACCGGCGCGTTGTTGCGGAAGGCGACCACGAGGTTCGAGTAGTCCTTCGCGGTGAGCAGCTGGTCGTTGGCGTTGATGCTCCAGGCGCGCGTGGGACCGTCGATGCTGCCCTTGGCGCCGTTGGCGTTGGCGGCGTTGATGGTGCTGCGCACGTTGTCCAGCGTCAGGCCGTAAGAGGCCAGCGCGCGCGTGTCTGCCTGGATGCGCACGGCGGGACGCTGGCCGCCCGCCAGCGTGACCAGGCCCACGCCCGACACCTGGCTGATCTTGAGCGCCAGGCGCGTGTTGACCAGGTTCTGCACGTCGGGCAGCGGCAGCTCCTTCGAGGTGATGGCCAGCGTGAGCACCGGCGCGTCGGCCGGGTTCACCTTGGCGTAGACCGGCGGCGCGGGCAGGTCGGCCGGCAGCAGCGAGGCGCCGGCGTTGATCGCGGCCTGCACCTGCTGCTCGGCGACGTCCAGCGCCAGGCCCAGGCCGAACTGCAGCGTGACGATGGAAAGGCCGGAGGCGCTGGTCGAACTCATGCGCGCCAGCCCCGGCATCTGACCGAACTGGCGCTCCAGCGGCGCGGTGACCGTCTGCGCCATCACCTCGGGGCTGGCGCCGGGGTACAGCGTCTGCACCTGGATGGTCGGGTAGTCCACCTGCGGCAGCGCCGCCAGCGGCAGAAAGCGCAGCCCCACCAGGCCCGCCAGCACGATGGCCAGCATGCACAGCGCCGTGGCCACGGGGCGCTGGATGAACAGGCGCGAGACGTTCATGGAGCGCGTGCCGCGGCGCCGGCCCGGCCTTCGGCGCCCGCTCCCGCGGCGCCGCCGGCCACCTGCACCCGCCCGCCGTCCTTGACC
>JAEWBU010000345.1 GCA_023390985.1 Pseudomonadota bacterium | reverse complement strand
ACGTCTCGCACCACACCAGCACGGTGTCGTACTTCTCGACGTCGGTCCCGGACGGCAGCGGCACGATGAAGTTCCTGAACGTCTTCACGTCCCCCACGCGAAGCATCTGCGCCTTGATCGCCATCACCTCGTCCTCGGTCTCGACGAAGCGCGGCGAGAGATAGAGCTTGTAGTCCGGCCCCGGCGCGATCTCGCCGAGCAGGCTCACGGCGTCCGGCCCCACGGTCACCCGGCCCTCGCCCCAGTGCAGCGCGTCGCTGCCCTTGAGGTCGCGCCGGAACTGCGCCGTGTGGCGCGCCCGCTCCGCCCTGGCCTGCACTTCCGCCGACGTAGGGGCCGCGGGCGCGATGAGCAGCGGCAACGCGTAGATCCCGACGGCGAATCCGAGCACGCCGACCAGGCCGTGCGAGATCAGCAGGAAGATGGCGGAGCGCAGTCTCATGGCAAGGCCCTCCAGGCTTCGACGAGCGCGATGGTAAGTCCGGCCGTCGTCCCCGCGCAGGCGCGGACTCGGCGCTTGCGCCTTCAACGCCGCGGAGACGGAAGCACTGGATTCCCGCCTTCGCGGGAATGACGGATTTGCTCACGCACGGCCTGCAGCACCCGCGCCACCTGCGCGGGCCGCGACTCCCCCGCTCCTCGGCGGAACAGGCGCAGGCCCGGATACCAGGGCGAATCCTCGCGGTCGAGCAGCCACCGGAAATCAGGATTGGGCGGGAGCAGCACCAAGGCCGGCGTCCCCAGCGCGCCGGCGAGATGCACCGTGGCCGTGTCGACGCTCACCACGAGATCGAGCTGCTCCACCATCGCCGCGCTGTCGCCGAAGTCGCGCCATTCGCGCGTGAGGTCCACCAGCTGCTCCGGCGTCGGCCGCACATCGGTATAGCGGCCGGCATCGGCCTGCTGCAGGCTGAAGCACTGAACGCCGGGCAGGTCGAACAGCGGCGCGAGATGGCTGAGGGCGACCGCGCGGTTTCGGTTGTTCAGCTGGCGCCGCGTGCCGCTCCAGGCCAGGCCGATCCTGAACCTGCCTTGCCACGGCGCGAGCCGGTCGCGCCAGTGCGCCACGCGATCGGCCGGCGCGTGCAGGTAGCGCGGCGCGGCCGGGATGTCGCCCAGCGTGGTGGTGCCCAGGCGTGCGGGCAGGTCGAGCAGCGCGACATGCAGGTCGGCTTGCACCGCGCCCTCCGCCCGCAGGCATTCGACGCCGCGGAAGCTGCTCTCGACCAGCGGCACCAGCGCCGCGGGCACCGCGCAGACCACGTGGGCGCCGAGCGCCTGCAACTTCGGGAGATAGCGCGCGAACTGGATCGCGTCGCCCAGGCCCTGCTCGGCGTAGACCAGCAATCGCCGACCCAGGAGAGGCTGGTCCGGACCTTGCCACTCCAGCTCGGCCCGCCAGAAAGGCGGACGCGGCATCCGCGCCGTGTCGTTCCAGCGCTTTTCGTACCAGGACCATCCTTCCTCCAGCCGCCCCGCGAGCAGCAGGCAGGACGCGAGGTCGACCTGCGCGCCGGCCAGCGTCGGCGCCAGGCTGAGCGCCCGGCGCAGCACGCGCTCGGCCTCGTCGACGCGATTGAGTTGCAGCAGCGCGCTGCCCAGCATGCGAACGCACTGCGGATGCTCGGGCGCGAGATCGACCGCGGCGCGGGCATGGGCCAGTGCCCGCTCGAACTCGCCGACCCGCCACAGCACGCCGGCCAGGCTGGCGTGGGCCTCGAAGAAGCCCGGCTCGCGCACCACGGCTTCGCGGTAGCGCTCCACCGCCTCGTCGAGCCGGCCGGCGGCTTCCAGGCAGATCCCGTAGTGCAGCAGCGTGGTCCGGTCGCGCGCGGTGGCTTCCTCGTAGAGCCGGTGGTAGAGCGGAAGCGCCAGCAACGGCTGGCCTCGCGCGAGCAGGCGCTCGCCCTCGCGGACCAGCTCGCCGGGCTTCAAAGCGTCGCGGGGACCAGGAAGTCGCGGCTGATGCGCATGCCCAGCTCGTTGACCCGGTCGAGGAACTGCGTGAGGAAGGCGTGCAGCCCGGTGGCCAGGATCTCGTCGATGCTGCCGTACTGCAGGTCGGCGCGCAGCTTGCCGGCGCGGCGCTGGGTCTCGGCCGACTGGTCGTTGGCCACCATCTGCAGGTTGTGCACCACCTCGTTCATGCTGGCGTGCAGCGACCGCGGCATGTCGGGACGCAGGATCAGCAGGTCCGCGACGCGCTCGGGCTTGATCACGTCGCGGTACACCTTGCGGTAGATCTCGAAGCCGGACACGCTGCGCAGGATCGCGCTCCAGTGGTAGAAGTCGTACTCCTGGTCCTGCTCGGTGGCGGCGCCGAAGAAATCGCTCTGCACCGCATGGAACTTCACGTCGACCAGGCGCGCGGTGTTGTCGGCGCGCTCGAGGAAGGTGCCCAGTCGCATGAACTGCAGCGCCTCGTCCATCAGCATGGTTCCCACCGTCACGCCGCGCGACAGGTGCGAGCGGAACTTCACCCATTCGAAGAACTGGCCGGGATCGCGTTCGAAGTCGCCGGCGCGCAGCATGCGGTTCACTTCCAGCCAGGTCTGGTTCTGCGTCTCCCAGGCCTCGGTGGTCAGCGAGCCGCGCACGGCGCGGGCGTTCTCGCGCGCGGCGCGCAGGCACGACACGATGGACGAAGGGTTGTTCTCGTCCTTGACCATGAACTCCATGACGCGCGAGGCCTCGATCTCGCCGTGCCGGGCGGTGTACGAGGGCACCAGCTCGCTGATGGACAGCAGGCCCTGCCAGCCGACCTGCGCGACCGCCGCGGATTGCGGCAGCAGCGAGGTCTGGTAGTTCACGTCGAGCATGCGGGCGGTGTTCTCGGCACGCTCGGTGTAGCGGGCCATCCAGAAGAGGTGATCGGCAGTTCTAGAGAGCATGGCGTTCTTCTCCGTCATCCCCGCGCAGGCGGGGATCCAGGGGGCGCGGCTTGAATGCAGGGAAGCACTGGATTCCCGCCTTCGCGGGAATGACGGGTGCGCGGCGGTGGCCCATCACACCTCCAGCACCCAGGTGTCCTTGGTGCCGCCACCCTGGGACGAGTTGACCACGAGCGAGCCTTCCTTGAGCGCGACGCGCGTCAGCCCGCCGGGCACCATCTGCACCTGCTTGCCCGACAGCACGAAGGGCCGCAGGTCGATGTGCCGCGGCGCGACGCCGCTGTTCACGAAGGTGGGGCAGGACGACAGGCTCAGCGTCGGCTGCGCGATGTAGCCGGACGGATTGGCGACGATCGCCTGGCGGAAGTCCTCGATCTCCTGCTGCGTCGAGGCCGGCCCGACCAGCATGCCGTAGCCGCCGGCGCCATGGACCTCCTTGACCACCAGGTCCTTGAGATTGGCCAGCACGTACTTGAGGTCCTCCGGGTTGCGGCACATGTAGGTGGGCACGTTGGAGAGGATCGGCTTCTCGCCCAGGTAGAACTCGATCATCTTCGGCACGTACGGATAGATCGACTTGTCGTCCGCCACGCCTGCGCCGATGGCATTGCAGATCGTCACGTTGCCCGCCTTGTAGGCGTCCACCAGGCCGGGGCAGCCGAGGGTGGAGTTGGGCCGGAAGACCTCGGGGTCGAGGAAGTCGTCGTCCACGCGGCGGTAGATCACGTCCACCCGGCGCGGGCCGCGCGTGGTGCGCATGTAGACGTAGCGGTCCTTGACGAACAGGTCCTGCCCTTCGACCAGCTCCACGCCCATCTGCTGCGCGAGGAACGCGTGCTCGAAGTAGGCGCTGTTGTACATGCCGGGCGTGAGCACGACGACGGTGGGATCGGGCGCGCCGGGCTGGGCCGAGGCGCGAAGCGTCTCCAGCAGCAGGTCGGGGTAATGCGCCACCGGCGCCACGCGGTACTGGCTGAAGAGATCCGGGAAGAGCCGCATCATCATCTTGCGGTCTTCCAGCATGTAGCTCACGCCGCTGGGCACGCGCAGGTTGTCCTCCAGCACGTAGTACTCGCCCTCGCCCTGCGCGTTGGGCGCGCGCACGATGTCGACGCCGGCGATGTGCGAGTAGACGTGGTGAGGCGCGTACACGCCGCGCATCACCTCACGGTACTGGGCGTTGTTGAGCACCTGGTCAGCCGGGATCACGCCGGCCTTGAGGATCTCCTGCTCGTGGTAGACATCGTGCAGGAAGCGGTTGAGGGCCGTCACGCGCTGGATCAGGCCCTTCTCCATCTCGGTCCACTCGTGCGCGGGGATGATCCGCGGGATCAGGTCGAACGGGATCAGCCGTTCGGTGCCGGCGCCGTCCTCGTCCTTGGCGCCGTACACGGCGAAGGTGATGCCGACGCGGCGGAAGATCATCTCCGCCTCTTCGCGGCGCGCCGCCATGGTGGCGGTCGGCTGGCGTTCCAGCCAGGAAGCGTAGCGCTGGTAATGCTCGCGCACGCCCTGCATCTGGGACTGCGTCATCCCGCCCATCGTCTGGGACTGGAACTGCAGCGGGCCCGAATCGGGCAGCTGCCGGAACATCTCGTCGAATCTATGCATGCGGCCTTCTCCGTCCAGCAAAGGATAGCAACAACCGGGCCCGCGAAGGGGCGCGGCGAGGGGCCCGAACGGGGGAAGCGAGGCTCTTCAATGAGGCGCGAAAGGCGGCAGCCGGTGGTGCCAGTACCGGCGGTTGGCGTCGCGCTCGCAGCGCATCGCCTCCGGCCGCGCCGACGACCACCAGGCGGCGCCGCAGCGATCCGTGGCGACGACTGCGGCGCCGCGTTCGGCGTAGCGCGCCAGCACCGGCGCGGCCGGGTGGCCGAAGCGGTTGCGGTAGCCGGCCTGCACCAGCGCCCAGCGAGGGCGCACCGCGTCCAGGAACGCTTCGCTGGACGAGGTGCGGCTGCCGTGGTGGGGCACCAGCAGCACCTGCGCCCGCAGCGCCGCGCCGCGCTCGAGGAGGGCCCGCTCCTGCGGCAGTTCGATGTCGCCGGCCAGCAGCGCGGCCGGG
>JAEWBU010000209.1 GCA_023390985.1 Pseudomonadota bacterium | reverse complement strand
GCGCGACGCCGCGTCGGCGCCCGCCGCAGCCGCCAGCGGTCCGCGTCCGGCCACGCCGCCGGCGCAGCTGCGGCCCAGCCAGACGCTGGGCGGGGACGCGCGGTGAGGGCCGATCCCCAGGAAGCCTTGCGGCCCGAAGCGGGTCCCGCGCAGGTCAGCCGGCTGGAGGCCAGGCACCTGCAGAAGGCCTACGGCAGCCGCAAGGTGGTCAAGGACGTTTCGCTGGCGGTCGACAAGGGTGAAGTCGTCGGCCTGCTGGGCCCGAACGGCGCCGGCAAGACCACGTCGTTCTACATGATCGTGGGCCTGGTGCGCGCCGACGCGGGCGCCATCTCCATCGACGGCCGGCCGGTCGAGCACATGCCGATCCACCGCCGTTCGCGGCTGGGCCTGTCGTACCTGCCGCAGGAAGCGTCGATCTTCCGCAAGCTCAACGTGGCCGAGAACGTGCGCGCGGTGCTGGAGCTGCAGCACGACGAAGAAGGCCGGCCGCTCTCGCGCGAGGCCATCGAGCAGCGGCTCGACGCCCTGCTGGCCGACCTGCGGGTGGACCACCTGCGCGACTCGCCTTCGGTGGCGCTGTCGGGCGGCGAGCGGCGGCGCGTGGAGATCGCCCGCGCCCTCGCGACGCAGCCGCGCTTCATCCTGCTGGACGAGCCGTTCGCCGGCATCGACCCGATCGCGGTGATCGAGATCCAGCGGATCATCGGCTTCCTCAAGTCGCGCGGCATCGGCGTGCTCATCACCGACCACAACGTGCGCGAGACGCTGGGCATCTGCGACCACGCCTACATCATCAGCGACGGCCACGTGCTGGCGCAGGGCACGCCGGCCGACATCGTGAACAACGCGGACGTCCGTCGGGTCTACCTCGGCGAGCACTTCCGCATGTAGCGCGGCGTGCTGAAGTACCCATGAAGCAGGGCCTGTCGCTTCGCGTCTCGCAGCACCTGGCGCTGACGCCGCAGCTGCAGCAGTCGATCCGGCTGCTGCAGCTGTCGACGCTGGAGCTGTCGCAGGAAGTCGAGCAGATGCTGGGCGACAACCCCTTCCTCGAAGTCACCCAGGACGAGGCGCCGCGCGAGGAGTTCGGGCTCGCCCAGGCCGACACGCCGCCGCCCGAGTCCGAGCGCGATGAGGCCGCGGCGGAGTTCTCGTCATACGAGTCCGATCGCGCCAGCAGCAGCGCCACCGAATCCGAAGCCCCGGCCGAACCGGTGGAGAGCCCGAGCGACTGGGACGGCGACGGCAGCACCGAGCTGGTGCCCGACGATGGCGAATGGGGCGGAGAAGCCAAGGCTCGCGGCAACAACCTGGGCGGCGAAGAAGACGTCGACGCCGCCGATCTCGCCCACGGCCACGAATCGCTGCAGGACCACCTGCATCGCCAGGCGCTGGCGCTGCGGCTCGCGGAGGAAGACCGGGCGGCGCTGCGCTTCCTGATCGAATCGCTCAACGACGACGGCTACCTCGAGGACCCGCTGGAAGACCTGGCCGCGGGCCTGGCGCCCGGGATGGACGAGCAGCAGGAAGAACTGGTCCACCGCTTCACCGTGGCCCTGCGCCTGCTGCACCACCTCGAGCCGGTCGGCGTGGGCGCGCGCTCGCTGGCGGAATGCCTGACCCTGCAGCTGCAGTCGCGCATGGGCGGCGGCGACGAGGAAGTACGCGAAGCCGCCCTCGCGATCTGCCGCCATCCGATGGACCTGCTGGCGCGGCGCGATGTCAAGCGCCTGGCCCAGCTGTGCGGGCAGTCCGACGCCTGCATCAAGTCGGCCATCGGCCTGATCACGCGGCTGGAGCCCAAGCCCGGCCGGCGCTTCGTCAACGTGGAGCGCAACATCGTGGTGCCCGACGTGCTGGTCAGCAAGGTCGGCCGCGGCAACCAGTTCCGCTTCCGCGTGCAGCTCAACCCCGACGTGATGCCGCGGCTGCGCGTGCACGACGTCTATGCCGGCGCGCTCAAGGCGCACAAGGGCGAGGGCCACCAGGCGCTGCAGCAGCGGCTGCAGGAGGCCCGCTGGTTCATCAAGAACATCCAGCAGCGCTTCGACACCATCCTGCGCGTGTCCAACGCCATCGTCGAGCGGCAGAAGAACTTCTTCGTGCACGGCGAGCTGGCCATGCGGCCGCTGGTGCTGCGCGAGATCGCCGACGAGCTGGGCCTGCACGAATCCACCATCTCGCGCGTGACCACGGCGAAGTACATGTCCACGCCGTTCGGCACCTTCGAGCTGAAGTACTTCTTCGGCTCGGCGCTGGGCACCGAGACCGGCGGGAACGCCTCATCCACCGCGGTCCGCGCGCTCATCCGCCAGTTCGTCGCGTCGGAAGACACGAAGAAGCCGCTGTCGGACAGCCAGATATCCGAGATGCTCAAGGAGCAGGGGATCGAGTGCGCGCGCCGCACCGTCGCCAAGTACCGCGAGGCGCTCCGCATCGCGCCGGCCAACCTGCGCAAGGCGCTCTGAACCGCTTGTCCACGCTCCAACTCTTTCTTCCCTGTGCCGCCGGCGTCGAGAACCTGCTGGCCGACGAGGTGCATCGCCTCACCGGCCTGGCCGGCGACGACCTGCTGGTGGGCCGCGCCGGCGTGGTGGTGCGCGCTTCGTGGCGCGAGGCGCTGCGGCTGAACCTGCACAGCCGGCTCGCGCAGCGCGTGCTGGCGCAGCTGTCGCACACGCCCTACCGCGCCGAGCAGGACCTCTACGAGGCCGCCGGCGCCATCGCCTGGCAGGCGTGGTTCACGCCGCGCCAGAGCTTCAAGGTGGAAGTGACGGCGCAGCACAGCCCGCTCAAGAGCCTGAACTTCGCCACGCTGCGCATCAAGGACGCGGTGGCCGACCGCTTCCGAGACCGCGGGGGCGCGCGGCCCGACGTGGACACGCAGCGGCCCGACGTGCGCGTGTTCGCGCACCTCACGTCCACGCACTGCACGATCTACATCGACACCTCGGGCGAGCCGCTCTTCAAGCGCGGCTGGCGCGAGGACAAGGGCGAGGCGCCGCTGAAGGAAACGCTAGCCGCCGCGATGATCGCCGCCAGCGGCTGGCGCGCCGACGTGCCGCTGTACGACCCCTGTTGCGGCAGCGGCACCATCGCGGTCGAGGCCGCGCAGGTGGCCTGCAACATCGCGCCCGGCATCCGCCGCGCTTTCGGCTTCGAGCGCCTGCTGCCGCACCAGGCGCATGTCTGGGCGCAGCTGAAGGAGGAGGCCCGCGCGGCCGAGCGCGCCGCGTCCGTCACGGTGTTCGGCAGCGACGTCGCCTTCCGCATGGTCGACTTCGCGCGTCGCAATGCCGAGCGCGCCGGCGTCGGCCAGGCCGTGCAATTGCGCGGCGGCGACGCGTTGCAACGCCTGCCGCCCACCGACACGCCGGGCGTGATGCTGGTCAATCCGCCGTACGGCGAGCGCATCGAGACCGCCGGCGTGGCGGGCCGCGTGCAGCGCGGCCGCGAGCGCGCGCAGGTCGAAGGCGAAGCGGATTTCTTCGCGCAGCTGTCCACCCACTGGAAGAAGCACTACGCCGGCTGGACCGCCTGGGTGCTGACGCCCGACCTCAAGCTGCCATCGCGGATGCGGCTGAAGGAGTCGCGCCGCGTGCCGATGTGGAACGGCCCGATCGAATGCCGCCTGTTCCGCTTCGACATGGTGGCGGGCTCGGCCCGAAACAGAACGAACGCCAGCGATGACGCCGCTGGTGCTTGACACCAACATCGTGCTGGATGTCTTCGTCTTCGCCGACGAAGCGGCGCTGCCGTTGAAGGAGGAATTGCTCGCGGGCCGCCTTCGCTGGCTGGCGACCGCCGCGATGCGCGACGAGCTCGAGCGCGTGCTGGCCTACCCGCAGATCGTGCCGCGTCTGGCGTTCCGCGGGCTGGCGGCGGCCGACGTGATGGCCGCCTTCGACCGGCACGTCACGCCTGTCGATTGCGCGCCCAAGGCGCCGGTCGCCTGCAAGGACCCGGACGACCAGAAATTCATCGACCTCGCGGTACAGGAAGGCGCGATGCTGCTGAGCAAGGACGCCGCGGTGCTGAGCATGCGCAAGAGGATGGAGAGTCTCGGCTCGGGCGCCAGCCCGTCCTTCGTCATCCCCGCGGAGGCGGGGATCCAGTGCTTCCCTGAAGTCCGCTGAAGCGGACGCCCTGGATTCCCGCCTCCGCGGGAATGACGGGGGATCAGGCGGCGCGCACCAGCGCCAGCAGGCGCTCCAGCGCGTGCTTCACGGTCGCCTGGCGCACGGCGAACCGGTCGCCGTCGAACCGCCGCATCTCGCTGTGCAGCCGCCCAGCCACCGAGAAGCCGAACCAGACCGTGCCCACCGGTTTGTCCTTGCTGCCGCCCGTGGGGCCGGCGATGCCGGTGACGGCCACGCTCACCTGCGCGTGCGAATGCCGGATCGCGCCGAACGCCATCGCGCGGGCCACCACTTCGCTCACCGCGCCGTGGGTCGCGATCTGCGCCGGATCGACCCCCAGCGCCTCGCTCTTGGCTTCGTTGGAGTAGGTGACGAAGCCGCGCTCGAACCACTGGCTGGAACCGGCCAGGTCGGTGCAGGCGCCGGAGATCTGGCCGCCGGTGCAGCTCTCCGCCGTCGCCAGCATCCAGCCACGCTCCATCAGCAGCTGCGCCAGTTCGGCGCACAGGCTTGCGATCTCGTCCTTCATGCGAAGCGGCTGGCCAAGGCCAGCAGGAAGAGCGTGCAGAACGCCGCCACCAGGTCGTCGAAGATGATGCCCAGCCCGCCGCGCCAGCCGAAGCCGTGGAACAGGCCGTCGGCCCAGCCTATCGGCCCGGGCTTGACGGCATCGAGCACGCGGAAGATCGCGAAGGCGGCCAGCTGCGCCAACCAGCCCGCCGGCATCAGCACCCACAGCACCAGCCAGAACGACATGATCTCGTCGATCACGATCGAGCCGGGGTCCAGCACCCGCATGTGATCCACCGTCACCGTCGCGGCCCACCAGCCGACCACCACGCTGCCCAGCACCACGACCGCCAGCGCCATCGGCGACAGCCAGGCCTGGAGCACCAGGAACGAGAGCCAGGCCCACAGCGTGCCGACCGTGCCGGGCGCGACCGGGCTCAGGCCGCTGCCGAATCCCAGCGCGATCAGGTGCGCCGGATGCGAGAGCATGAAGCGCCAGTCGGGCCGCACAGGCGAGGGTGCGAGCGGCGGATTGAGGGGCGGCATCACGGAGCTCATGGGGCAATGGTAGCTAGCGCTTGTCTTCGCAGGGGCCGTGGAGACGACGGAAAGCGCGTGGCTCCAGCGGATGCGCGGCCGCCCACAGCCCGCGCCGCGCCTGCCGCGCCTGCGTTTCCTGCGCCTGGTACGGGCCGGGCTGGTTGCGGAAGCGGTACGACCAGGCGTGGCCGTCGGAAACCAGCTGCTCGCCCACGTCCTGGCCCGAACGGTGCAGCCGGGCGAGCACGCGGCCGTAGTCGTCGCGGCCGCGCTCCTCGACCGTGACCGTTCGTCGCAGCACCTGGCGCGCGAGCGCGTCGCGCGACTGCTGGCCGGAGCGCTGGCAGATCTCGGGGGCGTCGATGTCGAGCAGGCGCACCGGAACGCGGGCGCCGCCGCGCGCCGGGCGCACCCACACGGTGTCGCCGTCGCTGACGTGCGTCACCACCGCGGTGTAGGTGCGCGGCTGCTGCGCCAGCAGCGCGGAAGGAAGCAGGAGGAGGGCGGCGAGAAGCCGGAGGCGGGACAAAAGAAAAGACTCAGGCGAAGTGGTCGAACGAGAGGAAGCGGCCGGGGACCTCGCGGCCCGCGCCGTCGAGAACGCGCATGCCGGGTTGCGCGTCGATGCGGCCGATGCGCGTGACGGGCGTGGCGCAGGAAGCGGCCGCCGCGGCCACCGCGTCGCGCTGCGAAGCGGGCGCGGTGAACAGCAGCTCGTAGTCGTCGCCGCCGGCCAGCACGAATTCCAGTTGGGTGGCGTCATCGGGCAGATCGACGGGGCTGCCAGCCTTCATGCGCGAGGCGAGCAGCGGCAACGCCAGGTCCGCCTGGATCGTCGCGCCGACGCGCGACTGGCGCAGCACATGGCCCAGATCGCCCAGCAGGCCGTCGCTCACGTCCACCGCCGCGGTGGCGATCCCGCGCAGCGCCTGTCCCAGCGCCACGCGCGGCGTGGGCTGTTCCATGCGATCGCGCGCCAACTCGAAGAGAGGCGCCGCGACGGACAGCGACCCACGGAAGACTTCCAGCGCCAGCCGCGCATCGCCCACCGTGCCGCTGACGTACAGGTCGTCGCCCGCCCGCGCGCCACTGCGCAGCAGGGCCTGCCCGGGTGCGACTTCGCCGAACACCGTGATGCAGATCGCGAGCGGCCCGCGCGTGGTGTCGCCGCCGACCAGTTCGCAGCCGTGCTCGTCGGCCAGCGCGAAGAGGCCGCGGGAAAAGCCTCCCAGCCATGCGGCATCGACCGAGGGAAGCGCCAGCGCGAGCGTGAAACCCAGCGGCCGCGCACCGCAGGCCGCCAGGTCGCTCAGGTTCACGGCCAGCGCCTTGTGCCCCAGCCGCGCCGGATCGACGGTGGAGAGGAAGTGCCGTCCCTCCAGCAGCAGGTCGGAGGAGACCGCCAGCTGCATGCCCGGCGCGGGCGCGATGAGCGCGCAGTCATCCCCCAAGCCCAGCGGCACGCGCGCGGACGCCGCCCGCGTGCGGCGGAAGAACCGGTCGATCAGCTCGAATTCACCCATGGGCCGGCGAGGATAACGCCGAGCCCGGGTCGGGGCGTCAGACGCGGTGGCGCGAGCCCCGCAGCATCCCGTAGATCACCAGCAGCACGACGGCGCCGATGATCGAGGCGATCCAGCCGGCCGGCTCGCCTTCCGAGTACCAGCCCATGGCCATGCCGGCATAGCGCGCCAGGAAGGCGCCGGCGATGCCCAGCAGCGTCGTCATGATCAGGCCCATGCGGTCGTTGCCCGGCTTGATGGCGCGGGCCAGCAGGCCGACGATGAAACCGACCACGATGGTTCCGATGATTCCCATTCCACTTCTCCCTTTCAGATGCGTGGCACCCCCTGGTGCCCGAAGCATTCTCGAAGTGGCGCGGCGACGGCTCTGTAGGACGGCGGCGGCGCCCGGCATAGGCGGCGCCGAGCAGCTCTACCGCCTTCCCTTGAACCGCTCGCTGCCCTGCCGCACCACTTCGGCCAGCAGTCGCTCGCGTGCCTGCCGCTGCCGCAGCCAGCGCGCGTCGTTGGTGCCCAGCTCGGCATCCTCGGCCAGCAGCTGGATGGCCGGGCCGGCGCCCAGCCGCTGCGCATGCGGCCCCAGCTGGCGCAGCGTGGCCAGGATGTGGTCGCGCAGCGGCATGTGGCGCCCGCTGACCGGATCGACGTACACCGCCTCCAGCCCGAAGCGGCAGGCCTGGAAGCGGTTGTAGGTGTAGACCATGTAGTCGTCCTCGGCCGGCATGAACGGATCCTCTTGGAGGAACCAGGAGGCCAGCGCCTGCACGAAGCCGGCCAGCGCGGCCGCGCGCTCGATGGTCAGCGGGGTGTCGAACACCCGGATTTCGATGGTTCCGTACTCGGGCTTGGGCCGGATGTCCCAGTAGAAGTCCTTCATGCTCTTGACCACGCCGGTACGCGTCGTCCTGGTGAAGAACGCCTCGAACTCCCGCCACGAAAGCGTGAACGGCGCGCGGCCGGACATGGGGAAGGCGAACACCGAGTTCAGCCGCGCCGAATCGAACTGCGTGTCCTGCCCCTGCACGTACGGCGACGAGGCCGACAGCGCGATGAAGTGCGGGATGTAGCGCGACATCCGGTGCAGCATCAGCAGTGAGGCGTCGGCATCCGGGCAGCCGACGTGGACGTGCTGGCCGAAGATGGTGAACTGCTTGGAGAGGTAGCCGTACAGCTCGGACAGCTCGCGAAAGCGCGGCTTGTCGTAGATGCGCTGCTGGTGCCACTGCTGGAAGGGGTGCGTGCCGCCGCCCACCACCGCGATGTTGAGCTTGTCGGCGCTGCGCACCAGCGCGTCGCGCAGCTGCGTGAGCTCGCCCAGCACGTGCGCGGCCGAATGGCACACGCCGGTGGAGATCTCGATCATGCTGGACGTCATCTCCGGCACGACCGCGCCCGGCAGGTCCAGCTTGGCCATCAGCCGCAGCATCTCGTCGGAGTAGGGCGCCAGGTCGTAGTCGTGGGTGTTGACCAGCTGCAGCTCCAGCTCCACGCCGAGGGTGAGCGGCTCCGACTCGTTGAACGGCTCCAGCGTCGGTGCCGCCTCGGGCGACTCGCCGCCCGGCGTGAGGTCGGGCAGCAGGCCCTCAAGCACGCTGCGCTCCCGCCGGCGCGGCGCCGGTCGTCGGGTCGGGCTGCGAACTCTCCCGGGCCCGGTGCAGCACGAAGGTGGCGATCACCGCGCCGAGTACCTCCATCACCAGGATCGCCGGCAACGCGATGGCGGCGATGCGCGGCCCCAGCGAGGGCGAGGCCGAGGCGAACTGCGACACCAGCAGCAGCGCCATCGAGGACATCGGCGACATCGCCCAGCCGGTCAACAGCGCCTGCCGCCAGCTGGTGCCGCTGCCCGGATTGGCGACGAGCACGCCGGTGAGCTTGGCCAGCGCCCGCGCGCCGATCAGCGCCAGCACGACGCCCGTCACGGCCGGATGCCACCCGGCCTGCGCCGCGACCACGGACACCAGCACGAACGTGAGCATCACGAGCAGCGAAGCCGCCGTGCCGAGCTGGCGCGGCCACGACCAGGGCCGCGGATTGAGCTGCTTGAGCAGCAGGCCCGCGAGCAGGGCCGCCAGCGGCGCGGACCCGCCCAGGTGCGCCGCGACCGTGGTGCCCGCGGCGATGCTGGCGATCAGCAGGATGGAGGTGTTCTCGCTGTTCGGGCTCATGAAGAGCAGGGCGAGGCGCAGCACCAGCGCGAGCGCCGCGCCCACGGCCACCGACAGGCCGAGCACGACGGCCACCGGGTAGAGCAGGGCGATGAGGTCGGTCTCCTCGCGGTGCATCACGCCCGCGCGGGCGGCGACCAGCGTGATCGCGTACAGCGCGCCCAGGCTGGTGAGCACCATCGCCCGTTCGGTCACCGGGCCGGCCGCGCGCACGTCGGTGACCACGCGGCTGAGCACCGCGGGCGAGGAGGCGATCGCGATCAGCGCGAGTGCGTCGGCGACCGAAGGCCGCACGTCCATCCAGCGCAGCGCGAAGTAGACGGCGGCATAGGTGAGCGCCGCCTCCAGCATGCTCTGCAGCAGCACCATCGGGTTGTGGCGGAACCAGCGCAGCGCGATGCGGCCGCCGGTCTCGAACAGCACGACCGAAACGCCCAGCTCCAGCAGGAAGAGGCCGATGCCCTGCAGCGGCCAGGCGGCGCCCGTGAAGCCGGCGAGCCCGGCGATGGCGCCCACGGCGGAGTAGCCCACCACCTTGGGCAGGCCCATGTGGCGCTGCACCAGGTGCCCGGCCGCGGCGGCCAGCGCCAGCAGAAGGGACCATTGCACCGTGGGCAGCCCCGCCGAAGGCCTGAGCCACTGGCCCCAGATGGCCATGAATTCGTCCATGCGTGTCCCTCGCGGGCGGATTCTGAAGCGACGGTGTGGCTCAGCTTGTAGGACGGCGCGCTGAGCCGTGGCTGGGGCGCGCGGGAGGCGCGTTCAGTGCAGCACGCGGCGGCTGCCGTCCTCCAGCACGAAGGGCGCGATCTCGGTCTCGAAACGCTCGCCGTCGTCGGCCACGCAGAAGTAGCTGCCCTGCATGGTCCCGCTGGGCGTGGGCAGGCGGCAGCCGCTGGTGTACTGGAACGACTGACCGGGCTGCAGCAGCGGCTGGTGGCCGACCACGCCCAGACCCTTGACCTCCTGGACGGCGCCGGCCGAGTCGGTGATGAGCCAGTGCCGCGAGATCAGCTGGGCCGCGACCTCGCCGACGTTGGTGATCGTGATCGTGTACGAGAAGGTGAACACCCCCTGCTCGGGGGCCGACTGCTCCGCCAGGTATGCGGGCTCCACCTCGACGCGGAACTGGTACTTCGCCATCGCGCGATGGTACCCGGGGGCATTTGCGAGAATCGCGGGAATGAGCAAGACCTTTCGCATCGCCCCTTCCATCCTCTCCGCGGACTTCGCCCGGCTGGGCGAGGAAGTGCGCAACGTGATCGAAGCCGGCGCCGACTGGATCCACTTCGACGTGATGGACAACCATTACGTGCCCAACCTCACCTTCGGGCCCATGATCTGTTCGGCGGTCAAGCCCCACGCCAGGCGCGCCGACGGCACGCCGGTGCCGGTGGACGTGCACCTGATGGTGCAGCCGGTCGACGCGATCGCGCAGGCGTTCGCCGAAGCGGGCGCCGACTACATCAGCTTCCACCCCGATGCTTCCGCGCACGCGCACCGCAGCGTGCAGGCGATCAAGGCGCGCGGCTGCAAGGCCGGCCTGGTGTTCAACCCGGCGGCGCCGCTGGACGTGCTCGATTGGCTGGTCGACGACATCGACCTGATCCTGATCATGAGCGTCAACCCGGGCTTCGGCGGCCAGAGCTTCATCGATTCGGCGCTGCGCAAGATCGAGGAGGCGCGCAAGCGCATCGACGCGAGCGGCAGGGACATCCGGCTGGAAGTGGACGGCGGCATCAAGGGCGACAACATCGCCCGCGTGGCCGCCGCGGGCGCCGACACCTTCGTGGCCGGCAGCGCGATTTTCGGCAAGCCGGACTACAAGGCCGTCATCGACGGGATGCGCGCGGCGCTGCGCTAGTTTTCTTCGTCATCCCAGCGAAGGCGGGGATCCAGGGCTTCCGGTTTTCAGGGTCTGAACTTCTTCTCCCCGTCCGGCAAGTCTTCCCTCAGCTTGTCGTAGGTCGCGTCGAGCTCGGCGCCCTTGGTGGTGTCGGCCACGCCCCGCTCCGTGTCGTCCCGCCCCTTGCGCGCGACGCGCTTCTGGGAGGGCTCGGAGGCGGCCTGGTCGTCGGCGGATTCGTCCCGCTCGTGCGGCGCGCGAGGCACCCGGTGCTGGTCCTCGCCTTGCACCGTGGTCGTGTTGCCGGGCTTGTGTTCTGGCATCGGTTTTCTCCCTGGAAGGATGGCTCGGTGCCATCCTGCCGCGGCTCGCGAGCAGCGGCAGTAGGAGCGGCGGGCCGGGGGTTGTAGGAGCCGCCACGGAAGGGTTGCCGCGTGTAGTCCGGTTCCTACCCCCACTGACACCCGCGTCGGACAAACGCGCCCGCTGCCGGGCTACGGTTGACTAACCATGAGCTTGGCACACTGGTTTCCTTCGATGCGGGGTCTTTGACCGAAGGAGCAGCACCATGGTGGAAATGATCGCCGCGGTACCGGAATGGCTGGTGTGGTGCGCCGCGGGCGGCGCGGGTGCCTTCGCGTTGACGGTGCTGGCCGGCACCATCGAAGCCGCGCTCGACCTCGAGACCTGAGCCGAACAAGAACCGGCGCGCTCCCGCCCACGGGCCGGGAGGCCGCCCCCAGGAGAATCCATGGCTCAGTCCAAACCGGACGCCACGCGCAGATCAAGGTCCGGCGATGCCGGCGCGGCCAAGCAGAAACAGCTCGAGGGCTTCAGCCAGCCCCCCGAGAACTTCCTGACCACCACCCAAGGCGTGGTCGTCCCCGACAACCACGGTTCGCTGCGCGCGGGCGCGCGCGGCCCGACGCTGCTGGAGGATTTCCTGCTGCGCGAGAAGCTCACGCACTTCGACCGCGAGCGCATTCCCGAGCGGGTGGTGAACGCCCGCGGCGCCGGTGCCCACGGCTACTTCGAGCTGTACAAGTCGTTCGGCCAGTACACCCGGGCCGATTTCCTGCAGGAGGCGGGCCTGCGCACGCCGGTGTTCGTGCGCTTTTCCGGCTTCGCCGGCGAGCGCGGATCGGCCGACACCGTGCGCGACCTGCGCGGTTTCTCGGTGAAGTTCTACACGCGCGAAGGCAACTACGACCTGGTGGGTTCCAGCGCGCCCGTGTTCTTCATCCAGGACGCGATCAAGTTCCCGGACCTGGTCCACGCGCTCAAGCCGGAGCCGCACCACGGCATGCCGCAGGCTTCCAGCGCGCACGACACTTTCTGGGACTTCGCCTCGCTGATGCCGGAGAGCATGCACGCGCTGATGTGGCTGATGTCCGACCGCGCGCTGCCGCGCAGCTGGCGGATGATGGAGTTCTTCGGGGTCCATAGCTTCCGCTTCATCAACGCGCACGGCGCCGCGCACTTTGTCAAGTTCCACTGGAAGCCCAAGCTCGGGCGCCACGCGCTGGCCTGGGACGAGGCGCAGAAGATCGCCGGCCGCGATCCGGACTTCCACCGGCGCGACCTGTGGGACGCCATCGCGCGCGGCCACTTCCCCGAGTGGGAGCTGGGCGTGCAGCTGGTGGAGGAGGGCAAGGCCGACGCGCTGGGCATCGACCTGCTCGATCCCACCAAGCTGGTGCCCGAGGAGCTGGTGCCGGTGCAGCCGGTCGGCAAGCTGGTGCTCAATCGCAACCCGGACAACTTCTTCGGCGAGAGCGAGCAGGTGGCCTTCAATCCCGGCCACCTGGTGCCCGGCATCGACTTCAGCAACGACCCCCTGCTGCAGGGCCGGCTGTTCGCGTACCTGGATGCGCAGGTGGCGCGCCTCGGCGGCGCCAACTTCCACGAGCTGCCGATCAACCGCAGCCTCTGTCCGTTCCACAACCACCAGCGCGACGGCGCCCACCGCTCGATGCTGCCGAAGGGCCAGGTGAGCTACGAGCCCAACACGCTGGGCACCGGGTCGGAGTTCCGCGTGGACGGCGGGCACCAGGGCTTCCAGAGCCATCCGGAAACGCTGGACGCGTCCAAGGTGCGCCGGCCGGGCTCCAGCTTCGACGACCACTTCAGCCAGGCCACGCTGTTCTGGAACAGCCAGAGCCCGGCGGAGAAGGACCACATCGTGTGCGCTTTCCAGTACGAGCTGTCCCGCGTGGAGACGCCCGCGATCCGGCAGCGCGTGGTGGACAACCTCGCGCACGTGGACGCGCGGCTGGCGCGCAAGGTGGGCGATCCGCTCGGGCTGGTTCCCGACGCCAGGGCCGCGGCGGGACGTGCGGGCTTCCGCGAATTCCGCGGCAAGCCGCCGGCGGAGTCTTCGCCCGCGCTCAGCATGGAGGCCAACGGCAGCCCGCTGGTGACGCGTCGCGTGGCCGTGCTGGTGGCCGCCGGCGTGGAGATCGGCGCGCTGAAGATCGTGCAGCAGGCGCTGGCCGAGCACCAGGTCCACCTGAAGATCGTCGCGGACCACCTGGGCGTGGTGTCCACCTCCTCGGGGCAGCAGCTGCCGGTGGACTACTGCTTCCTCACGGCCTCGTCGGTGCAGTTCGACGCGGTGCTGGTGCCCGGCGGCGCGGCGCATGCGCAGGCGCTCGCGGCCAACGGGCGCGCGGTGCACTTCGTGCTGGAGGCGTATCGGCACTGCAAGCCGATCTGCGTCATCGGCGAAGGCGTGGAATTGCTGCGCACGCTGGGCATGGACGCGAACACGCCGTCGGCCGAAGGCGTGCTGATCGGCAAGGGCGACCCGACCGGCCGCGTGCCGCTGGCCCAGGACTTCATCGCGGCGATGCAGCGGCACCGGCACTGGGGGCGCAGCCGGCTGGAGTCGGTGCCGGCCTGAGGCACACTGCCTCCATGCCTCTCGCGCCCGGATTGCAGGCGGCCATCGTCGATCTCGATGGCACGCTGGTGGACACGCTCGGCGACTTCACGGTCGCCCTCGATGCAACGCTCTCGGAGTTGTCGCTGCCGCCCCTCGACGCTTCACGCATCGAGCTGATGGTGGGCAAGGGGTCGGAGCACCTGATCCGATCCGCGCTGGCGGCCGTGGGTGGATCGCCCGCGCTGTACGAGGCGGCCTGGGACGCGTACCAGCGGCACTACCTCGCGGTGAACGGCAAGCACTCGGATGTCTTTCCCGGCGTCGAGGAAGGCCTGCGCGTGCTGCGGCGCGAAGGCCTGCGGCTCGCCTGCGTCACCAACAAGCCGACGCGCTTCGCCGTCGAACTGCTGGAGCGCAAGGGCCTGGCCGGCCACTTCGAGGCGGTGTTCGGCGGAGACGCGTTCGAGCGCAAGAAGCCCGATCCGCTGCCGTTCCTTCGCGCTTGCGCGGCGCTGGGATCGGCGCCGCAGCGCACGCTGGTCGTGGGCGATTCCAGCAACGACGCCGCGGCCGCGCGCGCGGCCGGTTGTCCGGTGGTGCTGGTCAGCTACGGGTACAACCACGGCGAGCCGATCGCCTCGGTGGAGGCCGACGGCTACGTGGATTCGATGGCGGAGATCGGGCGCCTGATCTAGGCGGCCGGCTTGCCCAGGAGCGCTTCCTTCAGCTTCCAGTCGGCCGGGACCGGCCCCAGCCAGATGCGCAGCAGCGCATTGAA
The DNA here is from genome assembly GCA_023390985.1 of Pseudomonadota bacterium. Taxonomy (GTDB): domain Bacteria; phylum Pseudomonadota; class Gammaproteobacteria; order Burkholderiales; family Burkholderiaceae_C; genus Ramlibacter. The sequence goes on along the minus strand of JAEWBU010000209.1, from coordinate 7,727 downwards.
GAACTCCGGCTCCTTGAACGGCTCGCCCTGCGCCACGCCCTTGACCGTGACCACCGTGCCGGTGCCGGGCACCCAGTCGATCTGGAAGGTCTCGCCGGCGTTGAGCTTCCTGTGCTCGCTGAAGATCTGGCTCATGCGCATCACGCCGGGCACCAGCTTCGAGAAGGACGACTTGTCCATGTTGTCCTCCATGCCGCGCGAGAACAGCTTGCCCAGCTCGGACGAGTCGACCTCGCGCAGCATGGTGACGCTCACGCGCTTGGCGCCCGGCATGGCCAGCACCTCCTCGGTCGTGCCCGCCTTCTTCGGCAGGTACAGGCCCGCGGCATAGACCTTGAACACGGCCTTGTAGCGGACGCCCGCGCCGTTGAGCTGCAGCTTCGCGCCGCGCACGTCGGCGGCGTCCTCGTACTTGACGCCCGACAGCGTCAAGGGTTCGGCGTGAACCGCGGCGGCGCACGCGAGGACCGCGAAGCCGAATGAGAGGGAGCGAAGTGCCTTCATCGTTGTGTCTCCTCCAAAAAAGAACGCTCGTTCGTTTCGGCGCGGATTGTTGTTCAGCGGACGAAGCCGGCCAATCCGGGTTTTCGCGCGCGAGGTCGCCTTTGCTACACTCGTCCGCGATGTTCATCCACCACATCACCATCACAGGTTGCTCCGGCCGGGGAGCCTGGCCCTGGCGCAAGCCAGTCAACGTGCACTCCTGATCTGCACGGGGCAGCCCGTGCCCCGCGTCCCGGCCCCGGGACATCCCGATCGATCCAAGCGGCCCTTTGCCGCATGAGCTTGTGGAGGCTCACCCGTGATCACCGAACTCGAATTCAAGAGCCTGGCCCTGCAAGGCTTCAACCGCATCCCGCTGATGGCGGAAGCCTTCGCGGACCTCGAAACACCGCTGTCGCTCTATCTCAAGCTGGCCCATGGCCGCGGCAACGGCAAGCACAGCTTCCTGCTCGAATCCGTCGTGGGCGGCGAGCGCTTCGGCCGCTACAGCTTCATCGGCCTGCCCGCCCGCACGCTGCTGCGCGCCACGGGCTTCGGCGCCGACGCGGCCACCGAAGTCGTCACCGACGGCCAGGTGGTCGAGCGGGTGCGGGGCAACCCGCTGGACTTCATCGGCGAATACCAGAAGCGGTTCAAGGTGGCGTTGCGCCCCGGCCTGCCGCGCTTCTGCGGCGGCCTGGCCGGCTACTTCGGCTACGACGTGGTGCGCTACATCGAGAAGAAGCTGGAGAAGAGCTGCCCGACCGACACGCTGGGCTGCCCCGACATCCTGCTGCTGCAGACGGAGGAGCTGGCCGTCATCGACAACCTGTCGGGCAAGCTCTACCTGATCGTCTACGCCGACCCGGCGCGGGCCGAGGCCTACAGCAACGCGAAGAAGCGGCTGCGCGAACTCAAGGAGCAGCTGAAGTACTCGGTGAGCGCGCCGCAGGTGAAGCAGACCCAGAGCTTTCCGGCCGAGCGCGAGTTCTCCAAGGCCGACTACCTGAAGGCGGTGGACCGCGCCAAGGAGCTGATCGCGGCCGGCGACTTCATGCAGGTGCAGGTCGGGCAGCGCATCAAGAAGCGCTTCACCGAGTCGCCGCTGTCGCTGTACCGCGCGCTGCGTTCGCTGAACCCGAGCCCCTACATGTACTACTACGACTTCGGCGACTTCCAGGTGGTGGGCGCCTCGCCGGAGATCCTGGTGCGGCAGGAGCAGGTCGAAGAGGGCCAGAAGGTGACGATCCGCCCGCTGGCCGGCACGCGCCCGCGCGGCGCGACGGTCGAGCGCGACAAGGTGGTCGAGCAGGAACTGGTCAGCGATCCCAAGGAGCGCGCCGAGCACGTCATGCTGATCGACCTGGCGCGCAACGACATCGGCCGCATCGCGAAGATCGGGAGCGTGAAGGTGACGGAGGCGTTCGCGGTCGAACGTTACAGCCACGTGATGCACATCGTGAGCAACGTCGAAGGCCTGCTCAACGAAGGCATGGACAGCATCGACGTGCTCAAGGCGACGTTCCCGGCCGGCACGCTGACGGGCGCGCCCAAGGTGCACGCGATGGAACTGATCGACCAGCTCGAGCCGACCAAGCGCGGCCTGTACGGCGGCGCCTGCGGCTACCTCAGCTACGCGGGCGACATGGACGTGGCCATCGCCATCCGCACCGGCATCGTCAAGGACCAGACGCTGTACGTGCAGGCGGCGGCGGGCGTGGTCGCCGATTCGGTGCCGGAGCTCGAATGGCAGGAAACGGAAGCGAAGGCGCGCGCGTTGCTGCGCGCTTCCGAGCTCGTCGAGGAGGGCCTGGAATGAGCGCCGCCGGACCGCTCCAAGGCGCGAAGGCCCCCTCGGGGGGCAGCGCAGTACACGAAGTGACAAGCGTGGGGGTCCTATGCGTCTCCTGATGATCGACAACTACGACAGCTTCACCTACAACCTCGTGCAGTACTTCGGCGAGCTGGGTGCGCAGGTGGAGGTGTTCCGCAATGACGAGATCACGATCGAGGGCGTGGCCGCGCGCGCGCCGGACCGGCTGGTGATCTCGCCGGGGCCGTGTTCGCCGGCCGAAGCGGGGATCTCGGTGGCCGCCATCCAGCACTTCGCCGGCAAGCTGCCCATCCTGGGCGTGTGCCTCGGCCACCAGAGCATCGGTGCCGCGTTCGGCGGCAACATCATCCGCGCCGCGCAGCTGATGCACGGCAAGACCAGCGTGATCACGACCACGCGGCAGGGCGTGTTCGCCGACCTGCCCGAGCGCTTCACCGTCAACCGCTATCACTCGCTGGCGATCGAGAAGGGCACCTGCCCGCGCGAGCTGGAGACCACCGCCTGGACCGACGACGGCGAGATCATGGGCGTGCGGCATCGGGAGCTGCCGATCCAGGGCGTGCAGTTCCACCCCGAGTCCATCCTCACCGAGCACGGCCACGCGATGCTGAAGAACTTCCTGGAGCAGAAATGAGCGAGAGGAACGTCGTCGACCTGCGCAGCGACACCGTCACCCGGCCGACGCCCGCGATGCGCGAAGCCATGATGGCCGCGCCGCTCGGCGACGACGTGTTCGGCGACGATCCCAGCGTCAATGCGCTGCAGGACAAGATCGCGTCTCTGCTCGGATTCGAGGCGGCCCTCTTCATGCCCACGGGCACCCAGAGCAACCTGTGCGGCGTGCTGACGCACTGCCAGCGCGGCGACGAGTACATCGTGGGCCAGTTCCAGCACTGCTATCGCTGGGAAGGCGGCGGCGCCGCGGTGTTCGGCAGCGTGCAGCCGCAGCCGCTGGAGCACCAGGCCGACGGCACGCTGGCGCTCGATGCGATCGAGGCCGCCATCAAGCCGGACGACCCGCACTTCGCCCGCACTCGGCTGCTGGCGCTGGAGAACACGCTGGGCGGCAAGGTGATGCCGATGGCGTACCTGGAGCAGGCCACTGCGCTGGCTCGCAAGCACGGGCTGGCGACGCACCTGGACGGCGCGCGCCTGTTCAATGCGGCCGTGGCGGTCGCGACGAGCGAAGGCGGTGACGCGAATGCGGCCGCACGCGCCATCGCCGGGCATTTCGATTCCGTCTCGGTCTGCTTCAGCAAGGGCCTGGGCGCGCCCGCCGGTTCGGCCCTGTGCGGCTCGAAGGAGCTGATCGCGCGCGCCCGCCGCATCCGCAAGATGGCCGGCGGCGCGATGCGCCAGGCCGGCGTGCTGGCGGCCGCCGCCTCCCATGCGCTGGACCACCACGTGGCGCGACTGTCCCAGGACCATGCGCTGGCCGCACGGCTGGCCGAGGGCATCTCCGGCATCGACGGCGTGCAGGTGGAAGCGCCGCAGACCAACATCGTGTTCGTGGACCTCACCGGTGCGGCGCGCGAGCGCGGCGCCGCGCTGCTCGAGGCACTGAAGTCGGAAGGCGTGCTGGCGACCGGCCTGTATCGCCTGCGCTTCGCCACCCACCTGGACGTGGACTCCGCCGGCATCGACCGCGCCATCGGCGCGTTCCGGCGCTTCTTCCGCGCCTGAGGCATCGCCATGCCGGACCTGCACCACTTGCTGCTCTTCATCGCCGCCGGCTGGCTGCTTAACCTGACGCCAGGGCCGGACGTGCTCTACATCGTCACGAACGCGCTGCGCTCGGGTGCGCGCGCCGGGATCGTCGCGGGACTGGGCATCACGGCCGGCTGCTTCGTCCACGTGTTCGCCGCCGCCGTGGGCGTGGGCGCCCTCCTGGCCACGTCGGCCACCGCGTTCACCGTGCTCAAGTGGATCGGCGCGGCCTACCTCCTCTTCATGGGCGTGAAGCTGCTGGTGGCTCGCGCGCCGAAGGAGGTCGCCGACCTCGACTCGCTGGCGCGTGCGCAACCGCCGGCCTCGCTCGGAAAGATCTTCCGCGGCGGCTTCTGGACCAACGTGCTCAACCCGAAGGTGGCGATCTTCTTTCTCGCATTCGTGCCGCAGTTCATCGCGCCTGAAACGCCGGACAAGGCGATGGCCTTCGTGCTGCTGGGCGTGCTGTTCAACGTCAACAGCATCCCGGCGAATTCCGGCTGGGCGCTGGCGGCCGCCTGGATGGCGCGCCACGGCGCCGTGCAGCGCGGCATGCACTGGCTGGACCGCGCCGCCGGTTTCATGTTCATCGCGTTCGGCGCCCGCCTGGCGCTTTCCGACAATCCGTCCCGCTGACCGAGGAGAGGCTCATGTCCATCACCCCCCAGGAGGCGCTGCAGCGCACCATCGAGCACCGCGAGATCTTCCACGACGAGATGCTCAACGTCGTGCGCCAGATCATGAGCGGCGAGCTGTCGCCCGTCATGACGGCGGCGCTGATCACCGGCCTGCGCGTGAAGAAGGAAACCATCGGCGAGATCACGGCCGCGGCCGAGGTGATGCGCGAGTTCTCCACCAAGGTCCACGTCGCCGACAAGAAGAACCTGGTCGACATCGTCGGCACTGGCGGCGACGGTTCGCACACGTTCAACATCTCGACCTGCGCGATGTTCGTGGCCGCGGCGGCGGGCGCCAAGGTCAGCAAGCACGGCGGGCGCAGCGTCAGCAGCAAGTCCGGCAGCGCCGACGTGCTGGAAAGCCTGGGCGTGAACATCAACCTGTCGCCCGACGCCATCGCGCGCTGCGTGCAGGAGGTCGGCATCGGCTTCATGTTCGCGCCCAACCACCATCCCGCGATGAAGAACGTCGCGCCGGTGCGCAAGGAACTGGGCGTGCGCACCATCTTCAACATCCTGGGCCCGCTCACCAATCCGGCCGGTGCGCCCAACATCCTGATGGGCGTGTTCCATCCGGACCTGGTCGGCATCCAGGTGCGCGCGCTGCAGCGGCTGCACGCCGATCACGCGCTGGTGGTCTACGGCCGCGACGGCATGGACGAAGTGAGCCTGGGCGCCGCGACCATGGTGGGCGAGCTGAAGGACGGCCAGGTCTCCGAGTACGAGATCCATCCCGAGGACTTCGGCCTGCCGATGGCGAGCAACCGCGCGCTGAAGGTGGAGACGCCCGAGCAGTCCCGCGCGATGCTCATGTCCGTGCTGGACAACAAGCCCGGTGCAGCGCGGGACATCGTGATCTTCAACGCCGGCGTGGCGCTGTACGCGGCCAACGTGGTGGGCGACATCCGGTCGGGCATCGAGCGCGCGCGCGAGGCGCTGTCCTCGGGCGCGGCCAGGGCGCGCCTGGACAAGCTGGTGAACCTGTCGAAGCAACTGGGCAGCTGAGCGATGGCCGACATCCTTGAGAAGATCGTCGCGGTCAAGCGCGAGGAGATCGCGGCGGCCAGGAAGAAGATGCCGCTCGAAGCCATTCGCGCGGACGCCGAAAGCCGCGTGCTGACGCGGGACTTCGAAGGCGCGCTGCGCCGGAAGATCGCGGCAGGCAAGAGCGCGGTGATCGCCGAGGTCAAGAAGGCCAGTCCCAGCAAGGGCGTGCTGCGCCAGGACTTCATCCCGGCCGACATCGCGCAGAGCTACGCCGAGCACGGCGCGGCCTGCCTCTCGGTGCTCACGGACCGCCAGTTCTTCCAGGGCCAACCCGACTACCTGAAGCAGGCCCGCGCGTCGTGCGACCTTCCCGTGCTGCGCAAGGACTTCATGGTCGATCCGTACCAGGTGTACGAATCGCGCGTGATGGGCGCCGACTGCATCCTGCTCATCGCCGCCTGCCTCGAGGACGGGCGGATGGCCGAACTGGAACAGATCGCTCGCAGCCTCGACATGGCGGTGCTGGTGGAGGTGCACGACGCGGACGAGCTGCGGCGGGCGCTCAAGCTCAAGACGCCGCTGGTGGGCATCAACAACCGCAACCTGCGCAGCTTCGAGGTCTCGCTCGACACCACGCTGGGCATGCTCGAGGACGTGCCGCAGGACCGGCTGCTGGTCACCGAGTCGGGCATCCTGGGTCCGGCGGATGTGAAGCGCATGCGGGACGCGGGCGTGCACGCCTTCCTGGTGGGCGAGGCGTTCATGCGCGCGCCGGAGCCGGGCGAGGCGCTGGCCGCGCTGTTCGGCGAGTGAGCGGCGACCAGACCGTCCTGCCGCTGCAGGACGAGGCGCCGGATCGGCTGCTCGGCTGGGATCCGTCCATGCTGAGGCTGGCCGCGGGCTGGCAACCGGTCGTGGACCGCTTCTTCGCGGGCGAGACCGGCCGCGCACTGACGGCGTTCCTGCGGCAGAGGATGGCCGACGGCGCGGTGATCTATCCGCCGCGGCCCTTGCGAGCGCTGGAAACGACGCCACTTGGAGAGGTGCACGCGGTCATCCTCGGCCAGGACCCTTATCACGGCCCCGGCCAGGCGGAAGGCTTGGCGTTCTCGGTGGCGCCCGGCGTGAAACTGCCGCCATCGCTGCGCAACATCTACAAGGAATTGGGTTGCGGCGCGCCGGGCCCGGCGCCGGCCAACGGTTCGCTGCTGCGCTGGGCCGAGCACGGCGTGCTGCTGCTGAACGCGGTGCTCACGGTCGAGGACGGCCAGCCGGGCAGCCATGCGAAGAAGGGCTGGGAGGCGCTGACCGACGCGCTGCTGGCCGAGGTGGCGAGCCGCGCCAGTCCTTGCGTCTACCTGCTGTGGGGCGCCTACGCGCAGGCCAAGGCCGGGCTGGTCGTCGCGACGGCCGAGCAGCACGGGCGCGAGGCGCTGGTGCTGCAGGCCAACCATCCGTCGCCCCTCTCGGCCTCGCGGCCGCCGGTGCCTTTCCTCGGCTGCGGGCACTTCACGCAGGCCCGCGAATGGCTGGCCGAACGGGGGTACGCCGGCTTCTTCGGCTGAGGAAGTGAGCCGGCGTCGCCGAACCATGGTATATTTCGAGGTTCGCCGGAGGGGTGCCCGAGTGGCTAAAGGGGGCAGACTGTAAATCTGTTGGCTTACGCCTACGCTGGTTCGAATCCAGCCTCCTCCACCAAGCCTCTTTTTGAGAGGTTGGCGAAATGTGCAAGAGATCGAGTGGTAGCGAAGAAGGCCATCGGATGAGTCCGGTGGGCACCGCCAGGGTCATGAGCTTCGCCCGATGCGGGTGTAGTTCAATGGTAGAACCTTAGCCTTCCAAGCTAATGACGCGGGTTCGATTCCCGCCACCCGCTCCACAGGTTGATTGCGCTGCGGCGAGAAGAATTTCTGCCCTTGTGGCTCAGTGGTAGAGCACTCCCTTGGTAAGGGAGAGGTCGCGGGTCCGATTCCCGCCAAGGGCACCAGTTTTGAGAGTGATCGTCAGTTCTTTTTTCGGAAGGCGAAAAAATGGCAAAA
>JAEWBU010000176.1 GCA_023390985.1 Pseudomonadota bacterium | reverse complement strand
GCCAGATCAAGACCGGCTCGCTGTCGCGCTCGGACCGCATGGCCAAGTACAACCAGCTGCTGCGCATCGAGGAAGACCTGGGCGACATCGCCCAGTACCCCGGCCGCGCCGCGTTCTACAACCTGCGATAAAGCAATGTCGGCCCCCACGTTTGCGGCTTCGCCGCTGCACTGCCCCCCGAGGGGGCCCAGGCCTCCTAGGGGCGGCCCGTCGGAGGCCTGAGCCGTGGGCGCCCGCGTCGTCCCTGTCCTGCTCATCGCCCTGCTGCTCGTGGTCCACGGGCAGCTGTGGTTCGGGCGGGGCAGCGTGGGCAACGTGGGCGAGATGCAGCGCAAGCTGCAGCAGCAGAAGGCCGCCAACGCCCAGGCCCAGCAGGCCAACGAGCGGCTGGCCAACGAAGTGCGCGACCTGAAGGAAGGCGTGGAGATGGTCGAGGAGAAGGCGCGCGCCGAGCTGGGCATGGTCAAGCCCAACGAAATCTTCGTCAACGTCGTCACGCCCAAGTGAGGCGCGGTTTCGCGCAAGTGAGGCGCGGCTTCGCGCCGCGGCCCGCATGAAGATCGCCCTTCTCGGTGCCGAGAGCACAGGCAAGACCACCCTCTCCCACTCCCTCGCCGATCGGCTGCGCGATCGTGGCCATCGCGCGGAAGCCGTAGCCGAAGCGCTGCGCGAATGGTGCGTGCGCGAGGGCCGCGCGCCTCGTCCCGAGGAACAGCTGGCCATCGCGCGGGAGCAGGAACGCCGCGTGGATGACGCCGCGGCCCGCGCCGGCATCGTCATCGCCGACACCACCGCGCTGATGGTGGCGATCCACGGCGCGATCCTGTTCGAAGACGACCCGCTGTACCGCTTCGCCCTGGAGCGCCAGCGCGGCTACGACCTCACGCTGCTGACCGGCCTCGACATCCCCTGGGTCGCGGACGGCCTGCAACGCGACGGCCCGCAGGCGCGCGAACCCGTCGATGCGCTGGTGCGCGAGCACCTCGCCAAGGCCGGCGTGCCCTATCGCGTGGTGTACGGCAGCGGCGAGGACCGCGTGCGCAACGCGCTCGCGCCGGTGCTGGAGCTGGTCGGCGACCGGCCCGCCGGCGGCGACGATGAAACGCGCTGGAAATGGGTCTGCGAGAAGTGCAGCGACCCGGAGTGCGAGCACCGGCTGTTCACCGGCTTGAAGCTGTGATCCGTCGTCCCCGCGAAGGCGGGGACCCAGGGCTTCCGGCAGTTCGAAGGCGGACGCACTGGATTCCCGCCTTCGCGGGAATGACGGCTATTGAACCGCCGACGTCACCGGCGGCTGGTCCCCCGGCGAGGTGAACAGCTGCGCCGCGTCCACCGCGTCGAACCGGTACTGCTGCGCGCAGAAGTCGCAGCCGACTTCGATCTGCCCCTGCTCCGCGATGATGCTGTCGGCCTCTTCCCGGCCCAGCCCGCGGATCATGCCGGCCACGCGCTCGCGGCTGCAGGTGCAGGCGAAGCGCGGCGTCTGCGGCGGGAACCGTAGCAGCTGCTCTTCCCAGAACAGGCGGCGCAGCAGCGTCTCGGCGTCCAGTTCCAGCAGTTCGTCGCGCGTGAGCGTGGAAGCCAGCGTGGCGATGCGGTTGTAGTGCTCGTTGAGGCCGATCTCGTCCTCGTTGGCCTTGCTCACCATCGAGCCTTCGAGATTTTTCTCGCCCTGCACCGGCAGCCGCTGGATCAGCAGCCCCGCCGCCACCTTGCCGTCGGCCGCCAGCACCAGCGTGGTGTCCAGCTGCTCGGACTGCAGCATGTAGTGCTGCAGCACCTCGGACAGGCGGCCCAGCTTCTCGCGGTGGTCGCCGTGCAGCGGCACCACGCCCTGGTAGGGCTGCTGGCCCGGGAACTTGTCGCGCGGGTCCAGCGTGATGGCGCAGCGGCCGTGGTTGTGGGCGTTGACCAGCTCGGGCAGGCCGTCGCTGGGCTGCACGTCGCCGATCACCTTGGCGGTGGCGCGCAGCGTCAGGTCGTGCTGCACCTCGGCCACCGCGACCTTGACCGGTCCGTCGCCGAAGATCTGCAGCACCAGCGCGCCGTTGAACTTGATGTTGGACTGCATCAGCACGCCGGCGGCGGCCATCTCGCCCAGCAGCTCAGCCACGGGCGGCGGGTAGGCGCCGGTCGTGCTGTTGGCCTGGCGCCGCGCCAGGATCTCGGTCCAGGCGTCGGTCAGGCGCACCAGGGCGCCGCGTACCGGCAGGCCGTCGAAAAGGAACTTGTGGAGCTCGGACATGGAATGGGCGGGCCCAAAGCTGGATCAGATGGCGGTCAGCCGATCTTCTTCAAGCCCTTGTCGAACCGGCGCGAGTTCTCGACGTAGTGCAGCGCGGTCTGCGCCAGCTTCCTCGCGGCCTCGTCGTCCAGGGTGCGGACGACCTTGGCCGGCGCGCCGATGATCAGCGAGTTGTCCGGGAACTCCTTGCCTTCGGTCACCACGCTGCCGGCGCCCACGATGCAGTTGCGGCCGATGCGGGCGTCGTTGAGGATCACCGCCTGGATGCCGATGAGCGTGTTGTCGCCGATGGTGCAGCCATGCAGCATCACCTGGTGGCCGATGGTGACGTCGCGGCCGATGGTGAGCGGCTTGCCCGGGTCGGCATGCAGCACCGACAGGTCCTGGACGTTGCTGTTGTCGCCGAGGCGGATGGCCTCGCTGTCGCCGCGGATCACCGCGCCGAACCACACGCTGGCGTTCTCGCCGAGCTCCACCGAGCCGATCACCTGCGCCGAATCCGCGACCCACGCGCCCTGGCCGAGCTTGGGAGAGATGCCGTCGAGTTCGTAGAGGGCCATGGACAATACCGTTCAAATGAAGACCGTTGGATTGTAGGGATGGCCCTGAGGACCCTGGCCTTGCAGGCCCTGTGCGCCGCGCGGCCCCACGACAAGGTGGCGCTGGCCCGGGCGCTGCACCGCGACGCCGGAGGGCTCGCGGTCGAGAGCCGGCGCCCGACGACCGATGCGCCGGTCCCGGGCCGCCCCGACAAGCCCGAGCTCGTGCACCCCGCCCGCGTGCCGCGCCGCTCGCCCGCCAAGCCCGAAGGCCTGGCCGCGCTGCTGCACGCCATCGCCCACATCGAGTTCAACGCCATCAACCTGGCGCTGGACGCGGCGTGGCGCTTCGACGGCATGCCGCGCGAGTTCCACCTCGACTGGCTGCGCGTCGCGGCCGAAGAGGCCTTCCACTTTTCGCTGCTGCAGGAGCACCTGGCCTCGCTGGGCCACGCCTACGGCGACTTCACCGCCCACGACAACCTGTGGCAGATGTGCGAGAAGACCGCGGACGACGTGGTGGCCCGCATGGCCCTGGTGCCGCGCACGCTGGAGGCTCGCGGGCTGGACGCCACGCCGCAGATCCAGGGCAAGCTGCGGCAAGTGGGCACGCCGCCGGCCCTGCGCGCGGTGGAGATCCTGGACGTGATCCTGCGCGACGAGGTCGGGCACGTGGCGATCGGCAACCACTGGTACCGCTGGTTGTGCGAGCGCGAAGGGCTGGACCCGATCGCGCATTACGGCGTGCTCGCGCAGCGCTACGCGGCGCCGCGGTTGATGCCGCCGTTCAACGAAAGCGCGCGGCGGCGCGCGGGGTTCTCGGAAGAGGAGCTGCTCTGGCTCAGCGGGGAGACCCGCCCGTAGGCGGCCCCGGCAGCAGCCTGAACGCCACCGTCGCCGCCACGAGCTGCAGCGCGATCGAGCCCAGCACCGCTTCGTAGGTCTCCACCCCGAACCGCGGGGCGGCCTCGGCCACCAGGCCGGTCACCCACTGCATCAGCGCCACGCCGAGGAACAGGGCCATGGTGAACACGGCCATCGCGCGGCCGGTCATCCGTGCCGGGTAGGCGCTGCGCACGTCGGCGTACTGCAGCACGATGTAGCCGGCCAGCAGGCTCATCGCCGTGCTCACGATCACGTCGCCGGCCGCCGATCGCAGGAAGGCCATCGCGCCGAACATCGCGGCCACCACCAGCGTGCCGGCGATGATCCAGCGGCGGCGCAGCCGGTCGCCCGGGTCCAGCCGGCCGAACAGCGGCGGCCCGAACATGCCGACCACCGACACCAGCAGCGCCACGTTGCCGGCCTGCACCAGGCTGAAGCCGTGGCGCTCCACCAGCAGCGGGCCCAGCCAGAGGCCGCGCAGCGCCAGGAACGAGGCATAGGTGAAGGTGGCCAGCACCACGATGCCCCAGGTGTGGCGCAGCGCGAACAGCTCGCCGTAGCCGCGCAGCGCGGCCAGCATGCCGGCCGGCGGCGCCTCGTGGTGCGTGTCCGCCGACTCGTGCACCAGCAGCAGGATGGCCAGCCACGCCAATGCGGCCAGCGCCGCCAGCGTGAAGAAGCCGGCGCGCCATGAAGCCTGTTCGACGATCCAGGCCAGCGGCGTGCCGGTGATGAGCAGGCCGACCGAGCCTATGCCCAGCGCGGCGCCGTTCACGGCCGCGAAGCGCTCGGCCTCGAACCGGCGCGAGATGAACACGGTGCAGGCCAGGAAGGCCGGCGCGCAACCCACGCCGATGAGGAACTGCCCGACGAGCAGCTGCGGATAACCGGCGGACGTGGCCGCGACCAGCGAGCCGACGACGGCGAGCGGGAACACGGTGAGCACGGTGCGCCGCGGCCCCCACACGTCGATGCCCATGCCCATGAAGAGCTGCAGGCCGCCGAACGCGAAGTGGAAGACGCCGGCGAACACGCCCAGCTGGCCCGGCGTGAGGCCCAGCTCCTTCTGCAGCGGCGGCGCCAGGATGGCGGCCACGGTGCGGAAGGCCTGGCTGAGCGCGAAGCCGCAGATCAGGGCCAGCAGCATGGCCCAGGCGGAACGCGCGGGGGAGTGGGCGGCGGTCGATTCCAAGGCGTTCGGCCGCGGATCAGTCCACCGCTTCGGCGCCCGAGAGCAGCGCCACGAAGCGGTCCGCGCCGACGTTGCCGCCCGAGAGCGTGACGCCCACGCGCAGGCCCCGGAAGCGCTCGCGGTGGTGCATCAGCGCCGCCAGGGCGCAGGCGCCGGAAGGCTCCAGCACCACCTTGAGCCGCTCGAAGGCGAAGCGCATAGCCTCCACCACGACGGGATCGGGCACCGTCAGCACGTCCTCGACCAGCGCCTGGATCACCTCGAACGGATGCTTGCCCACCGCCGTGGTCTGCTGGCCGTCGCAGATGGTGCGCGGCACGTCGATGCTGACGATGCGGCCTTCCTTCAGCGAGCGGCGCATGTCGTCGCCGCGTTCCGGCTCGGCGCCGAAGATGCGGATCTTCGGCAGCAGGTGGTGCGCCGCGACCGCGCAGCCGGAGAGGAAGCCGCCGCCGCCCGCGCAGACGATCAGCGCGTCGAGCGCGCCCACGTCCTGCACCAGTTCCAGCGCCGCCGTGCCCTGCCCCGCCATCACGCGCAGGTCGTCGAAGGGCGGGATCAGGTTGGCGCCCTGCTCCTGCACCAGCCGCGCCGCGATGGCCGCGCGATCTTCCTTGTAGCGGTCGTACACCACCACCTCGGCGCCGTAGCCGCGGGTGGCCTGCATCTTGAGCGCCGGCGCGTCGTGCGGCATGACGATGGTGGCGCGGCAGGCGTGCAGGCGCGCGGCCAGCGCCACCGCCTGCGCATGGTTGCCGGAGGAGAACGCGACCACGCCGCGGGCGCGCTCGGCGTCGGTCAGCGAGTTCACCGCGTTGTAGCCGCCGCGGAACTTGAAGGCGCCCATGCGCTGCAGGTTCTCGGCCTTGAGGAAGGCCTGCGCGCCCAGCACGTCGTCCAGCGTGCGCGAGGTGAGCACGGGCGTGCGGTGCGCGACGCCTTCGAGGCGGCGGGCGGCGGCTTCTACGTCGGCGAATTGCAGCATGGTCGGTGTCCTCACTCGCTCCGGATGTTGGCGGCCTTGATGATGCGCGCGTTGTTCTCCGACTCGTTGGCGATCTGCTTGGCGAATTCGGCCGCGCTGCCACCGGTCGGCACGTTGTCGCTGGCGACCAGGCGCGCCCGCAGGTCGGGATGCGCCAGCGCCCTGTTCACTTCGGCGTTGACCCGCTCGATCACCGCCGGCGGCGTGCCGGCCGGCGCGACCAGGCCGAACAGCGAATCCATGTTGGCGGCGGGGAAACCCAGCTCCTCGAGCGTGGGCGCGTTCGGGAAGGCGTCCAGCCGCCTGGGCGCGCCGACGGCCAGCACGCGCAGCTTGCCCGACTTGACGTGCTGCGCCACGGCCGGTCCGGCGTTGGTCGAGAGCACCTCGAACTGGCCGCTGAGCGCGTCGGTGACCTGCTGGCCGCCGCCCTTGTAGGGGATGTGGGTGATGTCCACCTTCGCGCCGGCCTTGAGCTGCTCCAGCATCACGTGGCCGAGCGAGGCCGGGCCCGAGGTCGCCCAGCGCACGCTGCCGGGCTGGGCCTTGGCGGTGGCCAGCAGCTCCTTCATGTCCTTGGCCTGCGTGGCGCTGGTGGCCAGCAGCAGCACCGGCGAATACATGACGCTCGCCACCGGCACGATGTCGCGGGCGGGATCGAACGGCGACTTGCCCAGGTGCGGGTTGAGCGCCACCGGGCTGATCGCCGCGAAGCCGAAGGTGTGGCCGTCGGTGGACTTGGCCACCGCGTCCACGCCGATGCTGCCGCTGGCGCCGGCCTTGTTCTCGATCACCACCGGCTGGCCCAGCGTGGTCGCCATGCGCTCGCCGAGCGCGCGCGCCACCACGTCGCTGACGCCGCCGGGCGGGTAGGCGACCACGATGCGCACGGGTTTCGACGGCCAGCCGGCCTGCGCGAACGCTGCGGGCAGTGCGAGGGTGGCGAGCGCGGCGGCGACGGCGCCGCGGCGGGTCAGGCGGGAAGCGGACATGGAGGAAATCTCGGGAACTTCAGGGGAGAAAGCGCCCAAGGTTATCAGCCCCGCCCGGGCGGCAACTAGCGCTGGGGGAAGCCGCGCGAACGCTGGCGCCTACGAATGATCTCGAAGCAAGGGCGCCGGATCAAAAGTTCAGTCGAGAGCGCGCCAGACGAGTACTCGGAAGTTCATCGTGTCCGTGACGATGAGCTTGCGTCCGTCGAACTTCACGCCGGTCGGCACGCTCAACGTCTTGTTCCCAGGAGTCAGGAGTCCATCGCCGGCGTTCTGGTCTCCGGTCAAGAAATTCGGTTGCCCGATCACATGGTTGGCCGGTTGCCCGTCGGTTCGCGGAATGCGGTCCCAGATCAAGACGCGATTGTTTCCGGTATCTGCAACAGCCAGTTGCCCAGTTTCACTGACGTCTACCGATGCAGGTGAGAACAACGTGTACTCGGATGGAAGAATCTGCCCGGCATTGGGCTGGTCTCCTCGCATGGTCTGCTGCCCGATGACGTGATGTGCCGGCGCGGCTTGACCCGTTGGCAGGCTGTCCCAGATCAGCACGCGATGGTTGCCCGTGTCGGCGACGATCAATCTCGTCCCGTCGGTCCAAGCGGCTTTGGGATAGTTCAAAGAAGACGACCCTGTACCAGGTTGGCACGAGGCGACATCGGTTTGACCAATCACAACTGACGGCAGCGTTTCCTGACCGAGGTGATTGGGGAGTTGGTCATAGATCAGAACTCGGTGGTTTTCGTGGTCCGCGACCACGAGCCGGTTGTCAGGGGTCAGCTGAGCGGACGTTGCGCTCGCGACATCGCGCGCAAAGCAACCTCTCGACCTATTGCCAACGAAATTGCTGATCGGGTTGGGTAGGGTCGCGGGAACGGCGTCGTAGTACAGCACGCTGTCGTATCCCGGGAGAAAGAGCTTTCCACCGCTTATGGATGCAGAGTTGAGCGGCTCGCTGAAACTCATACTGAAATCAGGCGCGCTGCCGATGGGCGAGTTCTGGTAGTCGATGAAGATGTTGAGGCGCCGGTCATTGGGCGTTTCGACCACGTACAAGTCACCCGCCGCGGAAACTGCCACCGCCCCTTGCGGGCGATTCAGTGACACGGCCGCATCTGGATCGATCACCCTGGCCTCGAAGGAACCCTGTCCGATCACCTGAGATGCAGGCCGGAAGATGCCCCACTGCACGGCAGGTGGAGGCGGCACGGGGGCGGGTGCGGGCACTGGGACCGGTGCCGGTGCGGGGGAGGTCGCCGGCGGAGCGGAGACGGGCGACCGTGAATCGCTTCCGCCCCCACAGGCGGATACCAGCAAGCAGAGCAGCGCCACTCCACGACGCCCCCTTGAGCTACCTTCGAGATGTTCCATGCGTCAGATCCAGTTTCCAGAGGGACCTGATGTTTGCGCCTAAGGCAAACGCAAAGGAACGATGAAAGTCATTCGTCGATGACACGCAAGGCAGGCGTCGGTCGCCTTTGCGCGGTGCCGGCGCAGTGCGCTCAGCCCCGCGGATGGTGCTGCCCGTGCAGCTGGCGCAGGCGCTCGCGCGCCACGTGGGTGTAGATGGTGGTGGTGGAGATGTCGGCGTGGCCCAGCAGCATCTGCACCGCCCGCAGGTCGGCGCCGTGGTTCAGCAGGTGGGTGGCGAAGGCGTGCCGCAGCGTGTGCGGCGACAGCGGCGCGGTGACGCCCGCCGCCTTGGCGTACTTGCGCACCAGCACCCAGAACATCGCGCGCGTCATGCCGTGGCCGCGCGCGGTGACGAACAGGTCCTCGGTCTGCCGGCCGCCCAGGATCTCGCTCCTGGCCTGCGCCAGGTAGCGCTCGATCCAGTCGCGCGCGTGCTGGCCGAACGGCACCAGCCGCTCCTTGCCGCCCTTGCCCATCACGCGAACCACGTGGTCGGCCATGCTCAGGTGGATCACCTTCAGCGTCACCAGCTCGCTGACGCGCAGCCCGCTGGCGTAGATGAGTTCCAGCATGGTGCGGTCGCGCAGGCCCAGCGGCGTGTCGACGTCGGGCGCGGCGAGCAGCGCCTCGACCTGCGACTCGGTCAGCGTCTTGGGCATGCGCGGAGCGCGCTTGGCGGGCTCCAGCTGCAGCGTCGGGTCTTCGGTGATGCGGCGCTCGCGCAGGGCCCAGCGGAAGTAGCGCTTGAAAACGGTGAGGCGCCGGTTGGCCGTGCTGGCCTTGGTGACGGAGTGGCGCGCGGCGAAGTAGGCCTGCAGATCGTGCCTGGCCGTCGCCTCCAGGCTGCCGCCGCGGGCCTGCAGCCAGCGCGCGTACAGCGTCAGGTCGCGCCGGTAGGCGGCCAGCGTGTTGCGCGACAGGCCCTCCTCGAGCCAGAGCGCGTCGATGAAGTCGTCGATGGAAGCGAACAAGCCGCCCGGGGGCGGCTTGCTGCGGTTGGCGGTCGCGGCGGGCATTCGCTGCGAGCGGCCGGCCTCAGTCGAGCTTCAGCTTGGCGCTGTCGACGACCTTCTTGTAGACGTCGTACTCCGCCTTGATCTGCTGGGCGAACTCGTCGGGCGTGTTGGCGATGATCAGCGAACCGGTGTCCTCGATGCGCTTGCGCACCGCCGGCTCCTGCAGCGACTTGACGGCGGCGGCGTGGACCTTGTCGACCACTTCCTTGGGCAGGCCCTTGGGGCCGAGGATGCCGTAGTAGGCCATGCGGTTCACCGGCTCCAGGCCCACTTCCTTGAAGGTGGGCACGTTCGGCAGTTCCTTCAGGCGCTGGGGCGCGGCCACCACGATCGGCACCAGGCGGCCGTCCTTGATGAAGGGCAGCGCCGAGGGCAGGTTGTCGAAGATCATCGGCACCTGGCCGGCCACGGTGTCGTTCAGCGCCGGGCCCGCGCCGCGGTACGGGATGTGGATCACGAAGGTGCCCGACATCGCCTTGAACAGCTCCATCTGCAGGTGGCCGATGCCGCCGGTGCCGGAGGAGGAGTAGGAGTACTTGCCCGGGCTCTTCTTCAGTTCCGCGATGAAGGACTTGTAGTCCTTGGCCGGGAAGTTGGGATTCACCGCGATGATGTTGGGCGTCGCCGCGATGTTGATGATCGGGGTGAAGTCCGTGGTCGGGTTGTACGGGATCTTCGGGTTGATCGCCGGGTTCGCCGCGGTGGTGGACACGGTGGCGACGCCCAGCGAGTAGCCGTCCGGCGTGGCGCGCATCGTCTCGGTGGCGCCGATGACGCCGCCGCCGCCGGCCTTGTTCTCCACGATGACGTTCTGGCCCAGGTTCTTGCCCAGGGGCTCGGACATCACGCGGGCGATGATGTCGGTCGTGCCGCCCGGCGCGAACGGCACCACCAGCTTGACGGGCTTGTTCGGATAACCCTGGGCCAGCAGGGGGCCCGCGGCGGCTGCCGACAGGGCAGCGGCGGCGAAGGCGATCCAGTCACGGCGTTGCATCGATCTCTCCTTGTGTTTCGTCGGCGATGAAACCGCGAATCCTACCGAAAGTCCTTGCATCACAAGACTGCGGATTACGCATAAGGGAGAACCCGCAACGGCTATGCTCGAACGGTGGAGTTCGCCCGCCTTCTCTTTCCCGACTTCTCGCTCATCGCGACCGGTTACCTGATCTGCCGATACACCGCCCTCGACCGCACCGTCTGGGAGCAGGTCGAGAGCCTCGTGTACTACGTTCTGTTTCCCATCCTGCTGTTCCAGTCCATCGTGCGGGCGCCGCTCGACCTGGACGCCGCCTCCGGCCTGATCGGCGCCGGGCTGCTGCTCGGCATCTCGGGCATCGCGATGGCGTATGCCATTCCCCATCTGCCCGGGCTGCGGAAGCTGGTCGACCGGCGCGAGCATGCGGCGGCGGCGCAGATCGCGTTCCGCTTCAATTCCTTCATCGGCCTGGCGCTGGCCGAGCGGCTGGCGGGCGCGCAGGGCCTGCAGCTGATCGCGGTGCTGATCGGCGTGTGCGTTCCGCTGTTCAACATCGGCGCGGTGTGGCCGATGGCACGGCATTCGAAGACGGGCTTCCTCGCGGCGCTGGCGCGCAACCCGCTGATCATCGCGACCGGCACGGCGCTCGCCGCCAACCTGCTCGGCCTCTCCGTGCCGACCTGGCTGGAGCCGACGGTGAATCGCATCGGCGGCAGCTCGCTCGCGCTCGGCCTGATGGCGGCGGGCGCGGGCATGCAGTTCGGCAGCCTGGCGCAGGCGCGCACGCTGACCGTGTCGGTGCTCGCGATCCGGCACCTGCTGCTGCCTCTCGTGGCGGCGGGGCTGGTGCTGCTGTTCAAGCTCGATGCGGCGCAGGCCGCGGTGCTGCTCGCGTTCTCGGCCCTGCCCACCGCTTCCAGCGCTTACGTGCTGGCATCGCGGATGGGCTACAACGGGTCGTACGTGGCGGGGCTGGTGACGCTGTCGACGCTGCTCGGCGTGGCCAGCCTGACGTTCGCGCTCGGAGTTTTGCGGTAGCTGAATGCCCGTCATCCCCGCGGAGGCGGGGATCCAGTGCTTCCATCTCCATAGAGCGCCACTGAACGCGGAAGCTCTGGATTCCCGCCTCCGCGGGAATGACGGAGATGAAACTCCGCGGCGATCAGCGTGTCTCAGCAGCCAACGCCCATGCCACGTGCTCGCGCACCAGTTCGCTCGGATGCTCCAGGACCCGCCGCAACGCCGCTCGCAATTCCTCATCGTCCCGCGACCGCAGGGCGTTGCCCGCCGCCACGGCGATGTTGCGCAGCCAGCGCTCGTGGCCGATGCGGCGGATCGGCGAGCCCTCGGTGCGGCGCAGGAACTCCGCCTCGCTCCAGCCCAGGAGACCGGCCAGCGTCGAACCGCTGAAGCCCGCGCGCTCGTCGAAGTCGGGCAGCGGGCTGCGGCGCGCGTACTTGTTCCAGGGGCAGGCCAGCTGGCAGTCGTCGCAGCCGTAGATGCGGTTGCCCATGAGCGGTCGCAGCTCCAGCGGGATCGGCCCGGCGTGCTCGATCGTCAGGTAGGAGATGCACCGCCGCGCATCCAGCCGCTGCTCGCCGACGATCGCCGCCGTGGGGCAGACATCCATGCAGGCGCGGCAGCTGCCGCAGTGCGCCGTCACCGGCTCGCTGGCCGGCAGTTCCAGGTCGATGTAGATCTCGCCCAGGAAGAACATCGAGCCGGCCTCGCGGCTGAGGATCAGGGTGTGCTTGCCGCGCCAGCCCTGCCCGCTGCGCGCCGCCAGTTCCGCCTCCAGCACCGGCGCCGAATCGGTGAACGCGCGATGGCCGAACGGGCCGATCTCCGCCGCGATGCGCTCCGCCAGTTTCTGCAGCCGGCCGCGCACGACCTTGTGGTAATCCCGGCCGCGGGCATAGACCGAGACCGCGCCCTCGAGCGGACGGGACAGGCGATCCCATTCGATCGCCTGCCAGCCTTCGGGCGTGGCGCCGGGCAAGTAGTCCATGCGAGCGGTGATCACGGAGAGCGTGCCGGGTACCAGTTCCGCGGGCCGCGCGCGCTTCAGGCCGTGGGCCTGCATGTAGGCCATCTCGCCGTGGAAGCCTCTTTCGAGCCATCCGAGAAGCCCCGGTTCGGCCGAAGACAGGTCCACGCCGGCCACGCCGATTTGGGAGAATCCGAGCTCGCGGCCCCACCGGCCGATGGATGCCACCAGCGAAGGACCGTCGATCTGACCGCAGCGCCCACTCACCCGCCGATTGTAGGAAGCGACCCACTGCCGGGCCGCGGGGCCGCGCTGCGCTGGACCAGCGAGGACGACACCCGCGCCTTCGCCGAGAGCCTGGCCGCACGGCCCGCGCTGGGCCGGGCCTTCATCGCGCTGCACGGCGACCTGGGCGCGGGCAAGACCACCTTCGTGCGGCACCTGCTGCGTGCCCTGGGCGTCGCCGGCCGCATCAAGAGCCCGACCTACACCCTGGTCGAGCCGCACGAGGCGCGCTCGTTCCCGGTCTGGCACTTCGACTTCTACCGCTTCGACGACCCGCGCGAATGGGAGGACGCGGGCTTTCGCGACGTGTTCGACCAGCCCGGCCTGAAGCTGGCCGAGTGGCCGGAGAAGGCCGCCGGGCTGCTGCCCGTGGCCGACCTCACATTGCATCTCTCGGTCGATCCGGACGGCGTGCGCAGCGTCCGCGTCGCTCCCGGCTCCGACATCGGCCGGGAGCTCGCCGCATGAACCGCCGCGGCCTGCTGCGCGGCGGGACGCTGGTGCTGCTGCTGGGCGCGGCGCAGATCGCGCGCGGCGCCACCATCGTCGCGGTGCGCGTGTGGCCGGCGCCGGACTACACGCGCGTCACCATCGAATCGGATTCGCTGCTCGTCTCCCGGCAGATCGTCGTCACCAGCCCTCCGCGGCTGGCGGTGGACATCGAGGGCATCGAGCTCAACCCGGCACTGCGCGAGCTGGTGGCCAAGGTGCAGGCCGACGACCCCTACATCGCCGGCATCCGCGTCGGCCAGAACGCGCCGAACGTGGTGCGGCTGGTCATCGACCTCAAGCAGCAGGCGCTGCCGCAGGTGTTCACGCTGCCGCCGATCGCGGCCTACCGGCACCGGCTGGTGCTGGACCTGCATCCGATGCAGCCGACCGACCCGCTGGAGGAGCTGATCGCGCAGCGCCTGCGCGACAGCGCCGGTGCGGCGCCCCCGCCTGCGGGCGATCCGCTCGGCGAGCTGATCGCGCGCCAGAGCGAGCCGGGGATGCGCGGCCGCAGCGACGCCGGTCCACCCGTGCCGCCCGCGGTCGCGGCCAAGACCGACCGGCTGATCATCATCGCGCTCGATCCCGGCCACGGCGGCGAGGACCCCGGCGCCATCGGCCCCAACGGCACGCGCGAGAAGGACGTGGTGCTGCAGGTGGCGCACCGCCTGCGCGACCGCATCAACGCCACCAGCGTCAACGGCAGCCCGATGCGCGCCTTCCTCACGCGCGACGCCGACTTCTTCGTGCCGCTGCACGTGCGGGTGCAGAAGGCCCGGCGCGTGCAGGCCGACCTGTTCGTCAGCATCCACGCCGACGCCTTCATCACGCCGACGGCACGGGGCGCCAGCGTCTTCGCGCTGAGCCACAACGGCGCCTCGAGTTCGGCCGCGCGCTGGATGGCCGACAAGGAGAACCGCGCCGACCTGGTCGGCGGCGTGAACGTGCGCTCGCAGGACCAGCACGTGGCGCGAGCGCTGCTGGACATGAGCACGACGGCGCAGATCAACGACAGCCTGAAGCTCGGCGGCGTGCTGCTGGGCGAGATCGGCAACGTCGGCCGGTTGCACAAGAAGAACGTCGAACAGGCGGGCTTCGCGGTGCTCAAGGCGCCCGACATCCCCAGCGTGCTGGTGGAAACCGCATTCATCAGCAATCCGGAAGAGGAAGCCAAGCTGCGCAGTGATTCCTACCAGGAGCAGCTGGCTGATGCATTGATGCGGGGCATCACGCGCTATTTCGCGGCCAATCCACCGCTGGCCCGCAACCGCACGCTCTGACTCGTCCTTACGCGATTGCGCTGGCACGAGAGCACGGGGGGTGCCGACAGCCCCTGTCTTGGCCTTCCTACAGTCCCCCGACGGGCTGTTTTCCACAATTCAAGGCACAGGCAGGCCGCGCCTCCAGCGGTCGTGAAGAGACAAAAGGTGAACGTATGAAGACCATCCTCGCGGCCATCGCCGCTGTCACGATGATCGGCCTCACGGGCTGCGGCTCCATGGACCGCCAGACCGCCGGCACGATCGGCGGTGCCGCCGTCGGCGGCGTGGTGGGCAACTCGGTGTGCGGCGGCCCGCTGGGCACGCTGGGCGGCGCGGCCGCCGGCGGCTACATCGGCAACAAGGCGACGGAACCGAACCGCTAAATCGGGTAGATCAGCGAGTTCAACACCATCTCGCTGTCGTAGATGCAGCGCCGGCTGCGAAGGCGAAGGCCGTCCGCCGTGCGGACGATCTCGTCGATGTAGCGGCCGACGTTGTAGACCTCGCTGGAATCACCCGGCCGGGTGCGGAAGACCGCGTAGTTCGACTGGGCCCGAACCAGGCCCCTTTCGTCACCGTCCAGAACCGGCAGCACCCGGGCCGGGCCCACCACATGGCGCGTGTAGTACGGCCGGTGGTAGATGGTCTGCGTGACCCCGTACACGCGGTCCTTCATCATCCCGCGGCTCTCCAGCGCGATCAGCGCCAGCGGCAGCCCGCGGTCGAAGTTCTCGCGCGCCTGCACGATGTACTGGCCGTCCTCCAGGAAGAAACCGGGCCAGTCGTCGAACCGGCGCTCGTCGAGCGCCGCGGCGTAGTCGGCGTTGAGCTGGTCGATCTCCAGCTGCAGCATCAGCTTCCCGCTCGTGTCGCTCATACGCCCATCACCTTGCGCCAGTAGGCGTACATCGAGCGGATCAGCGTCTCGGTGACCATGTGCTCGGTGCCGCCGGTGCCGGTGCCGCCCAGCTCGCACAGTGTGCTGCCGTCCTCGCCCCACTGGCGGAAGCCGTCCTGGCTGAACTCGATCACCTCGCCGTCATCGGCGCTGACGAAGCCCGCCGGGCCGAACAGGTTGGCCTGGCGCAGGCGGCGGCGCTGCATCTCGGGCGTGTCGTCGGCGAAGCCGAAGTGGGTCCAGACGAAATCGAACTCGCCCTCGCCCCGCGGCACGATGTGGCGCGTGGACAGCGAGTTGACCTGCTGCTGGATGATCAGGCTGGGGAACAGCGTGATCATGGTGACGGTCGGCATGATGTCCGCGCCCGGGTTCGAAGGATCGGGCACCTTCCACCACGGCTCCGGCACCACGTCCAGCAGGCGGTCGTCGTTCAGCACCATGTTGGCCTTGAACGAAGTCACGCCCTCGGTCACCGTCCTGTTCTCGCCGCCGTCGTTGCGGCGCGAGACCATCACCGCGTGGCGGCCGTGGTCGTCCATCACCATGCGGCTCTTCTGGTCGGCGCGCCACAGCCCGAAGGTGACGAACCAGGTGTGGAGCAGGCCCGGGTGGTACGGGTCCTTGATGTTCTCCATCATCAGTTTCCAGTTGCCCGGGATGCGCTGGCGGTTGTAGCCCAGCAGCGTGAGCTGGCGCCCCTTGAAGATGCGGTCCAGCCACGGCATCACCTTGGGGCCGAGGTAGTCCTCGAGCGGCTCGGCCTCCTCGCTGAACGTGGCGAACACCAGGCCGTGCAGCACCTGCACGCGCAGGCGCGTGAGGCCGTTGGCCTTGAGGTCGAAGTCGGCCGGCATGCCGCCGTTGACGCAATCGCCATCCTTCACGCCGTCCTTGAACGGCAGGCCCGCGAGCTCGCCATTGAGCTTGTAGGTCCACTGGTGGTACGGGCAGACGAAGCTGCGGGCATTGCCGTGCGGCTGCTGGCAGAAGCGCACGCCGCGGTGGGCGCAGCGGTTCTCGACGACGCGGATGCCGGGATCGGTGCCGCGATCCCTGGGCGCGACACGGTCGCGCACCATGATCACCTGGCGCTCGCCGACCCAGCTGAGCTTGTAGTCGCCGACGTTGGGGATCTCGACTTCGAGGCCGACGTAGCACCAGTGCGGTCCGTAGAAGACCTTGTCCAGTTCCTGCCGGTAGAGCTGGGCGTCGGTGTAGGCCCAGAAGGGGATGCGGCTGGACTCCGGGCGGGTCCAGCGCGACAGGGTTTCGGGGGCGTTCATGGCGGCGGGCCTCCTGCGGTATTGCCCGTCATTCCCGCGGAGGCGGGAATCCAGTGCTTCCGCCTTCGCGGCGCCAAGAGGACGCACTGGATCCCCGCCTCCGCGGGGATGACATTGCGCGGATGATAAGCGTACTTATCGTTGGGCCTTGTGCCCGGCGATCGCCTTCGCCAGGTCCTGGTACTCCTCGCAGCCCTTGCCGCCGCAGATCTTCTCCAGCTCGGCGAGGTGCTTCTCGGCCTCGGCGGGCTTGCCGTCCATGAGCCAGGCCTCGCCCAGGTACTCGTGCGCGCCCTTGTGCCGCGGGTCCAGGCGCAGCGCGGCCTGGTAGTGGCTGATCGCCTTCGGCAGGTCGGGATTGGCGCGCTTGCGGTACGAGTAGCCGAGCAGGTTCTGCACGTCGGCATTTCGCGGCTCCTCGCGCTCGGCGGCGCTGAGCTCGCGCAGCGCCGCGCTCCAGTCCTTGGCCTCGATGGCCTTGCGCGCGCTGGCCAGGCGCTCGGCGGTGCTGGGCGTGGGCACGGCGGGATTGCTGCCGGGCGTGTCGGCGGCCTGGGCGGTTGCCGCCACGAGGGCCAGCGCGGCGAGGACAGGCATCAGCTTCATGGATCGACTCCGTAAGTGAGGGAGCCTCACTTACGGATCAGTATCCACCGCCGGATGCGTCAGGTCACCGGGGTCAGCTTGGCCACCGACAGCGCCAGCCACTTCACGCCGTGCCGGTTGAACTTCACCTGCGCCCGCGCGTCGTCGCCCTGCCCTTCGATCGACACCACCGTGCCTTCGCCGAACTTGGTGTGGAACACCTGCAGGCCCGGCCTGAGGCCGTGCGAAGGCGCGGCCTTCTGCACCGGCACCGGCGGGCTGGCGAACTTCTCGCTGCTCCAGCCGCCACCGCCACCGCCGCCGCCCTGACGCGTCGAGCCGTAGCCCGCGCCGAAGCCGAACGCCGAGCCGCCGAAGTTCTGGTTCTTCGGCGTGAGCCACTTGAGCGCGTGCTCGGGCAGCTCGTCGAAGAAGCGGCTGCGGACGTTGTAGCGGGTCTGGCCGTGCAAGAGGCGCGTCTGCGAATAGCTGAGGTAGAGCCGCTTGCGGGCCCGCGTGATCGCCACGTAGGCCAGCCGGCGCTCTTCCTCCAGGCCGTCGTGGTCGGAGAGCGACCGCTCGCTGGGGAACAGGCCTTCCTCCAGCCCGGTGACGAACACCACGTCGAACTCCAGGCCCTTGGCCGAATGCACAGTCATCAGCTGCACCGCGTCCTGGCCCGCCTGCGCCTGGTTGTCGCCGGACTCCAGCGCCGCGTGCGTGAGGAAGGCCGCGAGCGGCGACAGCGTCTCGCCCGTCTCGGCATCCGGCGGCACGTAGTCGGGCGCGGGCTCGTTCAGCAGCGGCTGGTTGGGGTCGAGGCCCTGGCTCACCGGCGATTGCGAGAGTTCATCGACGGGCAGCGCCACCGCATCGCGGCCGAACCCTTCCTGCATCACGAAGCTCTCCGCCGCGCTGGCCAGTTCCTCCAGGTTCTCGATGCGCTCGCTGCCGTCGCGCTCGGCGCGGTAGTGCTCGATGAGGCCGGAGTGCTGCAGCACCAGCTCGATGATCTCGCGCAGGCTCAGGTTCTGCGTCTGCTCGCGCAGCACGTCGATCTTGGCGACGAACGCGCCGAGGTTGGCCCCGGCCTTGCCGGTGGTGGCGCTCACCGCGTCGTGCAGCGAGCAGCCGGCCGCGCGCGCCGCGTCCTGCAGCTGCTCGATGCTCCGCGCGCCGATGCCGCGCGGCGGGAAGTTCACCACCCGCAGGAAACTGGTGTCGTCGTTCGGGTTCTCCAGCAGGCGCAGGTAGGCCAGCGCATGCTTGATCTCGGCCCGCTCGAAGAAGCGCAAGCCGCCGTACACGCGGTACGGCACGCCGGCATTGAAGAGCGCCGTCTCGATCACCCGGCTCTGCGCGTTGCTGCGATAGAGCACCGCGATCTCGCGCCGCAGCGTGCCGCCTTCCGGGCCGTCGCCGCGCACCAGGTGCCGCATCTCCTCCAGCAGCC
>JAEWBU010000108.1 GCA_023390985.1 Pseudomonadota bacterium | reverse complement strand
GGGCTGCCCCGGGCGGGCCTGCTGCGCCTGCGCCTGCGCCGGCTGGCCGGCCTGTTGCTGCTGCGCCGCGTTGTTGGCGGGCGGCTGCGCGGGACGCGCGGCCTCGCGCTGCGTCACGTTGCCCGATTGCCTGCCGATCGAACTGCCGCCGCCCAGGCGGCGTGCGGCATCGGCGTCGACGCTGGCCAGTACCAGCGTGGCGGCGAGAACGGCGGTCCACAGCTTCATGATCGGTCCTTCCTTGTTCCTGCTCAGGTTCGGTTCTTCCCCAGATGGGGCGTCAGCACTTGATTCCAACATGCAGGGCGACCACGCCCCCCGTCAGGTTGTGATAGTCCACGTGGCCGAAACCGGCTTTCTTCATGAGGGTCTTGAGCTCTTCCTGCCCCGGATGCATGCGGATCGATTCGGCCAGGTAGCGGTAGCTGTCGCCGTCGCCCGCCACCGCCTGGCCCAGCCGCGGCAGCACCTGGAACGAGTACCAGTCGTAGGCGCGCGTCAGCGGCTGCGCCACGCGCGAGAACTCCAGCACCAGCAGCTTGCCGCCCGGCCTGAGCACGCGGTTCATCTCGGCGAGCGCCGCGTCCTTGTGCGTCATGTTGCGCAGGCCGAACGCCACGGTCACCAGGTCGAAGCGGCTGCTTGCGAACGGCAGCTTCTCGGCGTCGCACACCATCGTGGGCAGGACCACGCCTTCGTCGATCAGCCGGTCGCGGCCGGTGCGCAGCATCGCCTCGTTGATGTCGGTGTGCAGCACGGTGCCGGTGGGGCCGACCTTGCGGGCGAACGCGCGGGCCAGGTCGCCGGTGCCCCCGGCGATGTCCAGCACCTGCTGGCCCGGCTGCACGTTGGCCACCATCACCGTGTAGGCCTTCCAGACCCGATGCAGGCCCATCGACATGAGATCGTTCATCAGGTCGTAGCGCGGCGCGACCGAATCGAAGACGCCGCGGACCTTGCGAGCCTTCTCCTGCTCGTCGACGGTCTGGTAGCCGAAATGGGTGCTGCTCATGCCGCCATGGTAGGGCAATCGCATGCCGCGGGGCCCGATCCCCGCGAGGGATGTCAGTGTTTGCAACCGGCGCCGTGGACGTGGCCACCGGCGGGCGCCATCGGCGCGTCGCGGTCCACGCCGGCCTCGGACAGGCGCCGCTGGTAGTCGGCCCACAGCTGGTCCTGCTGCGAACCCAGGAAGTACAGGTAGTCCCAGGAGAAGATGCCGCTCTCGTGGCCGTCGGAAAAGCGCGGCTGCACCGCGTAGTTGCCGACCGGATCGAGCGCCACGATCTCCACTTCGCGCTTGCCGGTCTGCAGCACTTCCTGACCGGGGCCGTGGCCCTGCACTTCGGCCGACGGCGAGTACACGCGCATCAGCTCGAACGGGATGCGGAACTGGCGGCCGTCGGAAAAGCCGATCTCCAGCACGCGCGAGCGGCCATGCAGGGTGATCGATTGCGGGGATGCGCCGGAAGGAGGTGGGGAGGCCATGCGGGTCGGAGTCAGAAGCGGATGCCGAGGTTCAAGTACACCCGATCATCGCCGCGTTCGGGCGCGGCCGTGTTCAGCGCGCGCGAAACCCTGCTGCCGGTGACCAGCCGGCCGTATTCGATGGACGCGACCACCGGCCCGCGGCTGAACCGCAGCCCCGCGCCCACGCTCGCCAGGCGGTCGCTGGAGAGCTTGGCCAGGCCATCCGGATCGTTGTTCCAGAGCTGGCCCGCGTCGGTGAAACCGAACAGGCGCAAGCCCGGCGCCAACTCAGGCGTCGAGACTTCCAGCGTGCCGGCCAGGCCCTTGTCGGCCGACAGCGGCCGCTCGATGCCGGTGCCGCGCACCGAGCCGTAGCCGCCGAGGCCGAACTGCTCGCCGGCGATGAGCACGTCGGGGCTGTACTGGTACTGCGCCTGGGCGGCGAACAGCCAGCCGCCCTGCCCCAGCGGCGACGCCCAGCTGAAGCCGCCGCGCACCGCCTTCCAGCGCGTCGTCTCGACGCGCGGGTCCTCGCTGCGGTACGACGCCAGGTCGTTGGCCCGGCCGCCGCCGAGGTTGACGGCCACCGCGATGTCGTAGCCCCACACGGCGGAGTTGCTCTCGGTGCGGGCGTTGTAGCCCAGCACCACCGGCCGGCTGCGGCGGTCGAGCGCGCCGGGCAGCAGCAGGTCGTTGATGCGCGTCGCCTTGAAGACCTTGTCCTCCAGCGCGAGGCTCACGTAGCTGCGGCGGCCGCCCTGCGGCGGCAGGTAGTGCGTGTAGCTCAGGCCGGCGGTGTGGCCCGCGCCGGTGCTGGTGAAGGCGCCGAAGTCGCCGACCACGTCGGAACGGGTGTAGCTGGCGCCGACCACGCCGCCGAGTTCGTAGAGCGGCACCTTGTAGGCCAGGCCCAGCTGGCGCACGTCGTCGGTCCGCTCGATCGAGGTGGTGTACGCGCCGGTGAACTGGTGGTCGCGGTCGAACAGGTTGGTGTGGCTGCCCGCGACCGTCAGCCGGTCGCGGCCGGTCGATTCCGATCCGGTGTTGGACGCATTGACCGCGAAGCTCCACGGCCGGCTTTCCTTCACCGTGACCGTGGCGTCGATGCGGTCCGGCTCCGCGGCCTCGCGCAGCCCCAACTGCAGCTGCTTGTTCGGATTCTCGTTGGCGATGGCCGTCTGCACCGCCAGCCGCTTGAAGTTGGGCGTCTCGCCTTCCCGCAGCTCGGGCACCGTGCGGCGGATGTTGTCCTCGCCGTAGATCTGGGCGCCCTCGATCGCCACCTTGGACACGGTGAAACGCACCACCTCCAGCCGCACCGTGCCGCCGCCCACTTCCTGCGGCGGCAGCGCCACGCGGTGCAGGCCGTAGCCGCGCTCGCGCAGCGCGTTCTCCAGCGCCGCCGTGGCCTCCTGCAGGCTGGATAGGGTGGAGTCGTTGCGCACGTAGGGCGCCAGGACGCGCGCCGTGTCCGACGCCGGCAGCGGGTTCTCGCCGCCGACCTGGAAGCCGCGGATCGCGAACACCGGCTCCGCGGCCGGCGCGAGCGGCGCGGGTCCCTGGGCCGCCGCGGATCCGCAGACCCCGGCCAGGGCGATCGCCAGCACCGCGGCGGACGCGCGATTGCGCTCCATCATGTTCTTCTCCTCCGGGCCGTCAGCCGCTCAGCTGCAGGTGTTTTTCGGCTTGATGTTGTTCTCCCGCAGCACGGTTT
>JAEWBU010000081.1 GCA_023390985.1 Pseudomonadota bacterium | reverse complement strand
AGGCGAGCTCGAGCGGCGGCAGCTTCGCGAGCTGGTCGAGGATGGCCCGGACTTCGACATCCTGGTCCAGCGCGCGGAATTCATGGATGCAATGCTGCAGGCCACCGGTGACCGGAAGGTCGCTCGGCAGCACCACGTCGCGCCCGTTGGCCTTGGCGATCGCACAACCGCGCTGCAGCAGGTCGTGGACCTTGCGGTTGACGAACTCCTCGTGGCGCCGCAGGTCGCTCTTGTCGATGTCGAGCCCTGCGGCCTCCCGCAGGAGGCGCTCGATCCGGGGGATGCCTGCAATGACTGTCATGGCTGTCCTTCTGTCTTGGCAAGCAACCAAGGCTACGCCGGACGCCATCGCCGGCGTGTCCGCACGGCGCGGGATGCGCAGGGATCCGACAGGCAGCGCAGGACTGCGCCTCGCTGGACGAGGAGGGTCGAAGCCTTATTCCATCTGGAACAGGAAGGGCTGCTGAATCCGTGTGGAACCGGCTTCCCGTTCTTCATCGCCGGCGACCGAACCGCGCACTCGATAGCTACGCCACGAAATTCGCCTTCTACGTGCTGAATCGTCACGGCCGGGCTGGGCCTGAGCTCCACGTCATGGGCAGTTCCGTTGGGAATGGCTTGAGCATCCATTGCGGCGGGAATGAATTGAATCAGAAGGCACAGACCCGACAGCTTCATCGAGAACTCCTGTCGTGACGCACAGCCTACGAGGCTATGTTCATCGTCGAGTCGCTCAAGCGGATCAACCGTCTGCGACGCTTGATGGAATACCGCAAAGCTGTGAACCGGGAGGCGGCGGCGCGGCGCTGCCGCGAGCACAAGACCCTCATCGAGCTGTTGCTGTCGGGGCAGCGCGAGGCCGCTGCGGACTTCATTCGCCTCCACCTGCGCGACGCGGCGCGCGAGAAGGCGATGAGCAAGACCGCCAGTCTGGACGACTGACCGCTGCCCTTTCCTGCGGGCGCAGTCCATCATCGCGAAGGAGAACAGGCGCTGGTCGGCGCTGATGAAGTCGGCCAACATCAAACTCGACTGACGAGCGGCTTAGTTTTCTTCGGCGCAGCCACCCGCAGCGCGTCAGGCTGCTTCGGACCTCGTCTTGCGCAGCAACGCCTCCCCGGCATCTGTGAGGCGCACCCACTCCATGCCACTTCGGTCCCGGGTGCAGATCAACAGACCTCGATGGTTGGCTACTTCCCAGACGGGAAGCCGTGGACACGACGTCACCTCGGGATAGGGGCGCCCCTTACCGACATGGGCGACCGAATCGCGGATCAGGGGTTCGAGCGTGTTCGACATGAGGTGCCGCTCCGAGACCACACGATACTCGCGGGCCGCCGGTTGAGCCGTCGCCTGCAGCAGCGCCGATGGCAGCTTGGGTCGTGAGCGGCATCGCCGGATTGACACTCCGTCGCTGCCCGCTATCCTCAACTGAAAAGAAGAGGAGGAAAGCGGGATGGAGGTCTATAAAGCCTACGAGGACTATTCCAAGACGCTACGAACCTGGTTCGTGGCCTTTGGAGTTGGAGCGCCGCTTGTACTGCTCACGAACGAGAAGCTCTCGGCCAAGCTCGCCGCGTCACCGGTGCTTGGGCCCCTCGTCGCCGCCTACTGCGTAGGGGTTGGGCTGCAGGTGCTCCTTGCCATTGTGAACAAGAATGCGATGTGGGCTTGCTACTTCGGCGAGGTTGAAGCTGGATTTCAGACCACTAGGCGCTACAAGTTCGCCAATTGGCTCAGCCAGCAGTATTGGATAGACGCCCTGTTCGACGTGATCACTGCTGTTTTATTCGGCCTAGCGACGTTCCGCGCCTTCAGGACTGTTTTTGGATAGCACGTTGGTCGCGCGGACGGACTGTCGCAAAGACGCAGCGGTCACGCTGCATTCGGGCGATGAGCGGCCTAGCTCGGGGGCCCGTGGGTCCGATCAGGTTCGGTCTCTCGAGCCACAGACCGGCGTCGTCGGATGCTCTACCATGCTCAGCGGAGGCTGCAATTACTTAGACAATTGTGGAGGGTCCAACGCGGCGGCCCGGCGGTTGCGGTCGTCTTGCGTGAGCAGTACCTCCACGCCAGCGCATGCAATTCCTGCTTGACACCAATGTCTTGATCCCACTCGAGGATTCGGCCATTCCTCTGCGCGACAGCCTGGCCAATTTCGTCAGGTTGGCGACGGCAAACAAGCATGTGCTGGTCTACCACCCGGCGTCGATCGAGGACATCGAGGAGGATAAGGATGGTGCCCGCCGCGCGCGCACGCTGCAGCGGCTGCGCCAGTACACGAAGCTGGAACACCGGCCGGTGTGTCCCTGGAACACACCCGGCACCAAGCGCAACGACGCCGCTGACAACGAAATCCTATACGCGCTTTCGCTGCATGCGGCCTCAGCCCTCGTCACCGAGGACCGGCATATCCACGACAAGGCAAAGGCTAGAGGGCTTCTCGACCGCGTCTTCACGATCCAGACAGCTGAAGACCTGCTGCTGCGCCTACACGAGACGGTCGGCGTCAGGCTGCCGAACATCGAGGAGGTCCCCCTCTACCAGCTGACGCCCCTGCTAACGTCCCCGTTCTTCGACAGCCTGCGCGAGAGCTACGACTTCGACCGGTGGTTCCTGCGCAAGGCTGAAGAGGGCTGTCGAGCCTGGGTGCACTGGGAGTCGCAGGACCGGCTAGGAGGCATCTGCATTTTTCAGCGCCAGGATCACGAGCGAATCGCGGAGGGCGTTACGCTCGAAGGAGCGGCGCTCAAGCTCTCCACCTTCAAAGTGGGGGAGTCCTCCCGCGGCCGTAAGGTCGGTGAACTTTTCCTGAAGGCCGCGTTCAAGTACGCAAGCGCGAATCGCCTGCAGAACATCTTCATCCACGGTGACGAGGAGCGCCACTACTTCCTTTTCGAGCTGCTCGCCGACTTCGGATTCGAGCAGGTCGGCCACCATCCCGCAGGCGGACGCCGCGACGCGGTCTATCTGAAGCATCACCCCGTTCACCCACCTCAGGCGACGGTTCCGCCCTTCGAATACCTCCGCTCGTACTTCCCGCACTTCCGTCACGACCCATCCGTTTCGGCGTATGTCGTGCCAATCCGGCCCGAATACCACGACATCCTGTTCCCGGATTTCGACGGAACATCGACTCGGCAGAAACACCTCTTCCAGCATGAGAACTTTGCGGGGAATGCCATCAAAATGGCTTACCTGTCGAAAGCGCAGACCAGGGCGATGAACCCGGGCGACGTCTTGCTTTTCTACCGATCGGTGGACGAGCACGCGTTGACCAGCATCGGGGTCGTAGAGACCTACGAGACCCTCGACGATGCCGAGGCGATCGTCGCACGCGTGAAGCGGCGCACGGTGTATTCGCTCCCCGAGATCCAAAAGATGGCAAGCGCCCCTACGAGGGTGATCCTGTTCCGCTTCGTGCGACACCTGTCTCGCGCTTTGCCTCTCGAAGAATTGTTGGCACGCCGAATCCTCGGCGGTCACCCGCAGAGCATTACGAAAATTTCCCATGACAGTTTCGAAGACATCGTTCGCCTTTGACGGTGATGTCGCGCTGATCTCGGTCCATCCCGTCCACGTCCACAAGATCATGTCGGGCGAGAAGAACCTGGAATTTAGGCGGGTCTGGCCCACGCGGTCGATCGAGACCCTCGTTGTGTACGCCACCTCTCCCGAGCAACGGCTGGCCGCTATCGTGCAAGTCGCCGGCGTAGTGCGGGCCTCCAAGACGGCGCTCTGGCAGGTCGCTGCGGTCGAGGGGGGTGGCATCACACGGCAGGCGCTGTCCGACTATCTAGAAGGAAAGGAGCAAGGCGTCGCGATCCGCCTGGGCGAACGAGTGGACCTGGGCTTGGGCGTGCTCCCGAAGAAGGTGTTCGGGGCGTCTTTCCGACCGCCACAGTCATTTCGGTACCTGTCGGATACCGAGAAGGCGAAGGTGCGTGCCTTGTTGGGGGCGCCGCGTTGACGGTCGTCTTTGTCGGCGGGGTGCACGGGGTTGGCAAGAGCAGTTGCTGTTCTCAGGTCGCGCGGCTCGCTGGCTGCCTGCATGTCACCGCCAGCGAGATCATCCGACGCGGGCGCTCACAAGCAATTGCTTCGGCAGGAAAACTCGTTGCTGATGTCGATGGCAACCAGAGGCTGCTCATTCGCGGGTTCCACACCTTGCGAATGCAGGTGGGGACCATGCCGATCCTGCTGGACGGCCACTTTGCGATGCGCGATGGGCTCGGCCAGATACGGTCAGTGTCCGACGACGTGTTCAGGTCGCTCGGTATTGATCGCGTCGTTTGTCTCGTGGACGAACCGCGTGCGATTGCGGCCAGAATCCAGCAGCGAGACGGTAAAGCGCCGGGCGACCACGACATCGCCGAGCTACAAGATGCGGAATTACGTCATGCAAGGCTGGTCTCGGGCGCGCTTGCCGTCCCCTTCACGTTGCTGCAAGGCGGCGATGTCGAGGCTCTGAGGCGCTATGTGCCGCCCTGCGAGGCCTGAACGCCAGCGGCTCATGCGCTGGATCGTCTGCGAAAGGATCGAAGGGCCACGGCGGGCGTCGGCGCCTCGGCGCCTCTACGTGGCCACGGAGATTGATCGCGCTCAGGCCCGGATTGGTTACGGGCAGGCAGAAGTCTGCAGTAAACGGCGCCGGAGCCGCCCGGCCTCCAAGCAGCGGGTGGCTCAGCGGCGCGGGCAAGAATTGGCGCTTACAGAGAGTGCTGAACATCTTCGGTATGCCGAAGATGATCGAAGCAATGGCTCTGATGCGGGGCTGAGGCCCTTCCGACGCGCTTCGGCTGGGCAGGCACCGCTGTATGGATCCGTCTCCGCGATCCCTGTCAGCGCGTTTCCACACAGCCTCGGCCAGAAGCGGACTTCGGTCTGGAAGGAGTTTCCTCAGACGCCCATGAGGTGCACAAAGCCGCCCCCGGATTATCCGCCTGGCGTCGATGCAGCCGACCGTTCAATGCTTGAGCCATGAATCATGGCGGTCGCGACCTTCGATCCATTGGCTCGGTTCCGTGCAGCGTTGCGTTGTAGCTATAGTCACGCCCGCGACCTGCGCCGGGTCGTACAGGAGCATTAGTGAGTACCAAGAAGTCCGTCGTCGTAGGAGCCATCGAGTCGAAGGCAGGGCGACCTGGGACGACGCCGAAGCAGCAGGTCGAAGCGCCGATCAAGACCCTGACGCAGGAAGCGTATCGGCGGCTCGAGGAGATGATCGTCACGCTCGAACTGGCACCGGGGGAGGTCGTCTCCGAGGCGATCCTGAGTCGGCGCCTGGGCATCGGCACGACGCCGATCCGCGAGGCCCTCCTGCAGCTGGCGCGGGAGAACCTCGTGCAGATCATTCCCCGCAGCGGCGTGGTGGTGACCGCGGTCGACGTGCGCCTGCAGCTCGAAGTGCTGGAAACACGCCGTGAGATCGACCGGCTGCTCGCCCGTGCTTCCGCGAAGCGCGCGACTCCTGCGGAGCGGCAGAACATCGCCGAGCTCGCCGCCCTGACCGAACAAGCGGTGGCCAAGGGTGACGTGCGCGAATTCCTCCGTCAGGACGCGCAGCTGAACATCTGGCTCGGCCGCTCTGCCCGCAACTCCGTCGCGATGAGCCTCGCGGGGCCGCTGCACTCGGTGTCGCGTCGATTCTGGTTCTATCACCTCGGCGAGGGCGGCGTGTTCGCGGTGACCGCCGGCCTGCATCTCGAGGTCATCCGTGCGATCGCCAGCGGCGACGCCGATCAGGCGGCCGACGCATCTGACCGCCTGATCGACCATCTCGTGCAGTTCACCAGGGAGACCCTGCCCGGCACCTGAGAGCGAGGGGCCTCTCACACCCAAGGGGACGCCGCGGCGTCCCCTTTTTGTTTGCCGGGTATTCCCCAGCCCCGGCGGGATTTGCTGCGTGTACATTGCCTGGCATACCAGTTAGGTTCCAGCGAGACACCAACTTACCCGCCACTCCGAACTCAAGGGAAAACATGTCGCAAGTCCTCGAACGCGCCGCCGCAGCGCAGCAATACACGATCAGACCTCTGGGGGCCGCCCTCGGCGCCGAAGTGCTCGGTCTGGACCTCGCGGGGCCGGTCAGCGCGGAACTGATCTCGCGCATGAAGGAAGCGCTGAACCAGTACGGCGTGCTGTGTTTCCGAGATCAGGACCTCACCGAGGCGCAACAGATCGCCTTCTCGAAGCTGTGGGGTCCCCTGGAGGATTTCCCAGAAGAGAACAAGACCGTTGCAGCCCCCACGGTCTACAACGTCGCCAACGTTTCCGCCGAAGGTGAGCACCTGCCGGACACCGACCACCGAGTCATCTTCCAGAAGGTCAACGCCCTCTGGCACACCGACAGTTCCTACCGCTACATCCCCTCCTACGCGTCGCTGCTGTACGGCATCGAAGTGCTGCCCGCGACCGCCGAAGGCGGCCGCACCGGGTTTTCCAGCATGGTCGCCGCCTACGAAGCACTATCACCCGCGATGAAGGCCAGGATCGAGCCGCTGCACATGGTGCATTCGTACGAGCACGGCCGCCGCGTCTACGGCAGCCTGCCGCCGCTGTCGAACTTCGAGAAGAACGCGGTCCCGCCGGTCAGCCACCCGCTCGTGCGCGTGCATCTCGACGCCGGTGGCCGCCGCTCGCTGTACATCACGGCGAACGCAGGCAACGAGATCAGCGGCATGTCGCTGGAAGAAGGCCAGGCGCTGCACGCCCAGTTGATCGAACACATCGCGCGTCCCGAGTTCTGCTACTTTCACACCTGGAAGAAGGGCGACCTGGTGGTGTGGGACAACCGCACGACGCTGCACAAGGCGGAGCGCTATGACATGACCCGCCATCGCCGCGTCCTGCGCCGCACCACCGTTGCGGGCGAAGGCCCGGTGTTCGGCCCCCACTCGCAGGCCGTCAAGGCCGCGGGCTACTGAGCGCGGGACGCCCGATGCAGTTCGACTTCAGCGGCCGCTCGGTCCTCGTCACCGGCGGCACCAGCGGGATCGGTCTGGAAGTGGCGCACGCCTTCCGCCGCGCGGGCGCGGCCGTCACCGCGGCCGGCCTGCCGGCCGACGCGGACCACCAGGGCCTGCGGGTCGAGACCCTGGATGTGAGCGACGCGGAAGCGGTGGACAAGGTGGTCGGCCGCCTCGATCGGCTCGACGTGCTGGTCAACGCCGCCGGCGTGATCCGCCGCGGTGAAGAGCACGACCCCGAGGTTTTCGCCAAGGTGATCGCCATCAACCTGACCGGGGCGATGCGCGTGGCCTCCGCCGCCCGCCCGCTGCTGGAGCAGACCCGCGGCAGCGTGGTGAACGTCGCCTCGATGCTCAGCTTCTTCGGCGGCGGCCTGGTGCCGGCCTACAGCGCCAGCAAGGGTGGCATCGCGCAACTGACCAAGAGCCTGGCGATCGCGTGGGCGCCGAAGGGCGTGCGCGTCAATGCAGTGGCGCCCGGCTGGATCGCCACGCCGCTCACGCAGGCGCTGCAGGACGACGCCGCGCGCAGTGCGGCGGTCCTGTCCCGCACACCGATGGGCCGCTGGGGCCGCCCCGAGGACCTCGCCGGGCCCGTGATGTTCCTGTGCTCGTCGGCCGCCGCCTTCGTGACGGGCGTGGTGTTGCCGGTCGACGGCGGGTACCTCGTCTCCTGATCCTTCCTTCCCGAAAGTTGCCATGACTGAAACCCTCGAATCACGCGCGCCGTCGCGCGCCGGCGGACTGGACATGTCCCGCATGCCCTACCAGCTGCCCTTCCCGACGGAGGCTTCCGCCGAGGTCGTGGTGCCCTCGGTGCTGCCCGAGGACGAGCGCGTGTGGGTTCCGCAGATGGAGAACGTCTGGTTCCGCCCCCTGCTGCTGAACACGGTCCAGGGCTACTGGGTGAACCTGCTGCGCGTGCGCAAGTCCGGGGTCCTCAGCCGCCATCGCCATCCGGCGCCGGTGCACGGGTATGTCGTGCGGGGCCGCTGGCACTACCTGGAGCACGACTGGGTGGCCAACGAAGGCGGCTACGTGTTCGAGCCGCCCGGCGAGACCCACACGCTGGTCGTGCCGGAGGACGTCACCGAGATGATCACGTTGTTCCACATCACCGGCGCCATGATCTACGTCGACCCGTACGGCAAGCAGACCGGCTACGAGGACGTCTTCACCAAGATCGACATGTGCCGCGCGCACTACGCGAAGTGCGGCCTGGGCGCCGACTTCGTCGACCAGTTCATCCGCTAGCGCCGACATCCCATTTTTCCGCCGAGGAGACAGACATGATCCAGAACCGCCGCAAGCTGCTCACGGCTCTGATGGCCGCTGCCGTGAGCGTGCTGCCGTCTTTCACCCACGCCGCGGCATACCCCGAACGGCCCATCGAACTGGTGGTGCCCTTCCAGGCCGGTGGCGGCACGGATGCCGTGGCGCGTGCGTTCGCCAAGGCTTCGCAGAAGCACTTCCCCAAAGGCGTCGTCGTCCTGAACAAGGCCGGCGCCAGCGGCAGCATCGGCTGGCAGCACATGATCGGTGCCAAGCCGGACGGCTACACGCTCGCGGTCGTGACGGTGGAGATGGTCATCCTGCCGCATCTCAACCTGTTCAACCGCACGTACGAAGACGTCACGCCGATCGCGCAGCTGAATGCCGATCCGGCCGCGCTGGTGGTGCGCAGCGACTCGCCGATCAACAGCCTGGAAGACCTGATGGCCGTCGCCCGCAAGGAGCCGGGCAAGATGAACATGGGCACCTCCGGCAACGGCACGATCTATGACCTGGCCGCGGCCGCCTTCGAGGACAAGGCCGGCGTGAAGTTCAACCGGGTGCCCTACCAGGGCGCTGCGCCCGCGATCCTGTCGCTCCTGGGCGGCCAGATCGACGCGGTCACGGCCAGCCCGGCGGAAGTCTCCGCGCACGTCGCCTCGGGCAAGCTGAAGATCCTGGCCGTGATGGCGGACAAGCGCCTGGACGAGTTCAAGAACGTGCCGACGCTGAAGGAAAGGAACATCCCGCTGTCCATCGGCACCTGGCGCGGGATCATGGGCCCGAAGAACCTGCCGCCGGAAGTGGTGAGCACGCTGAAGACCGCGGTCGCCGCCATCGCCCGGGAGCCGGAGCTGCAGGCCACGCTCAAGCAGCTGAACCTGGGCTACGTGTACGCCGACGACGCCGACTTCAAGGCGGTGATGGCGCGCGACAACCAGGTGTTCAAAGACCTCGTCGGCAAGCTGAAGATCACCCCCTGAGGAGACGCCAATGGCCATAAAGATCTACCCCGTGAACGAGCGGTTCGCCGCTGAAGTCGGCGACGTCGACCTGTCGAAGCCGCTGTCCGTCCAGGACCAGCAGGCGATCAAGGAAGCCTTCTGGAAGTACGCCGTCCTGGTGTTTCCGGACCAGCAGCTGACCCACGAGCAGCACATAGGCTTCGCAACGCTGTTCGGCCCCCTGGAAGTGAGCATCAAGGCGGGGCGGACCGACTCCGGCAAGCTGCGCATCCGCCAGGACCTGGCCGATGTCTCGAACCTGGACCACAACAACCAGCCGTGGGGCGAGAAGAGCCGCCAGCGCATGTTCCAGCTGGGCAACCGCCTCTGGCACACGGACAGCTCCTTCCGTCACGTGCCCGCCATCGCCTCGCTGCTGTATGGACGCACCATCGCGCCGATCGGCGGCCACACCGAGTTCGCCGACCTGCGCGCCGCCTGGGATGCGCTGCCCGCGGCGATGCAGCGCCGCATCCAGGACCTGCTGGTCGAGCACTCGATCTTCGTATCCCGCGCCAAGATCGGCTACACCGACTTCTCCGACGAGGAACGCGCCGAGCTGCCGCCGGTCAAGCAGGTGCTGGTGCGCACGCTGCCGGAGACCGGCCGCCGCTCCCTGTACCTCGCTTCGCACGCCGGCCACATCATCGGCCTGCCGCAGGAGGAATCGAAGCAGTTGCTGGAGGAGCTGACCGCGCACGCCACCCGGCGCGAGTTCGTGTACACGCACCGCTGGCGGCAGAACGACCTCGTGATGTGGGACAACCGCTGCACGATGCACCGCGGCACCGAGTTCGACGACCTGCGCTGGAAACGCGACGTCCAGCGCGCCACCGTGTCCGACATCGGCAACTCCGTCGAGACCGCAACCCGAACGGCCACGCCCCTGGCCGCCTGAACCGGATCCATTCGAGAGAGCGCGCCGGCACGCCGGCGCAGCGCCAGCCATTCCTGGAGACACACCGATGAACACCCCCCTGACCAAGTCCCTGCTCGCCCTGTCCATGGCCCTCGTCGGCTGGACTGCGGCTTGCGCAGCGCATGCCGCCGAGATCACCTGGCGCCTGCAGACCGTCGCGAGCGCCGGCACCACCGAGTACAAGAACCTGGTCGAGAACTTCGCGAAGCACGTGAAGCAGGAGACCGGCGGCCGCGTCGAGATCAAGACCTTCCCGGCCGGCATGCTGATGGGCAGCGGCCAGGTGCCGGAGGCCGTGAGCCGCGGCACGCTGGACATGGGCCACACCTACCTCGTGTACTACAGCGGCAAGGAGCCGGCGCTCAAGGCGGTGAACGAGTGGCCCGCCGAAGTGCACCCGATGCAGGGCGTGACCTGGTTCTACGAGGGCGGCGGCGCCGACCTGATGCGCAAGATCGTCGCCAAGCACAACATGCACTTCCTGGGCGTGACGGCGCTGCTGGGCGAGCAGATCTGGTCCAAGAAGGAGATCAAGGGCGTCGCCGACATGAAGGGCATGAAGCTGCGCGCGGCCGGCCTGGCGGCCGACAGCTTCACCAGGCTCGGCGCCTCCGTGGTGGCCATGCCCGGCGAAGAGGTCTACCAGGCGCTGCAGCGCGGGGTGATCGACGGCCTCGAGTTCACGACCATGCCGGTGAACTACGGCCTGGGCCTGCACGAGGTCGCCAAGTACGTGGCGCTGCCCTCGTATTCGGGTGGCGGCACCTCCGACTGGATCGTCAACCAGGCCTCCTGGAACAAGCTGCCCGCCGACCTGAAGCCGAAGATGGAAGCGGCGCTGAAGAAGGCGAGCGATGAGTACCAGCGTTCGGCCGTGGCGGAAGAAAAGGAACTGACGGAGAAGCTCGCCAAGTCCGGCGTGAAGCTGGTGCAGTGGCCGGAAGCCGAAATGCGGAAGATGGAAGAGGCGCGCCTGGCCGTCATGAAGGACAAGTACGCGGCGGAGTCGCCGCTGTACGCCGAGAAGCTCGCGTCGCAGCTGAAGCACCTGCAGAAGCTCGGCTACCAGGCCAAGTGAGGGGCGACAGCATGATCGACCGCATCAACGATGCAGTGGGGCGCTGGGTCGCGCTGCTGATCGTGGTGAGCATCCTCATCACCATGTACGAAGTGGTGATGCGCTATGTCTTCAACAGCCCCACGATCTGGGTGAACGAGTCGGTGCAGATCCTGTTCGGGTTCTACTTCCTGCTCGGGGGCGGCTATACGCTGCTGCACGACGGCCATGTTCGTGTGGATGTGCTGCTCCACGGCCTGAAGGCCCGCGGCAGGCGCTTCGCGAACGTCCTGTCGCTGGTGATCGTCATGTTCTACCTGGGCGTGCTGCTGTACATCAGCGCCGACACCGCGTTCGACGCCAGCATCCACCTGGAGCGCGCCGAAAGCGCTTGGGCTCCCTTCATCTTCCCGGTGCTGTGCGCCGCGCCGCTGGCCGCCGCCTTGATGCTGCTGCAGGCGCTGGTCATGATCGTGCGCGAGTTCGCCGCCGAGCCCACTGCCGGAGTCCAGCCATGAGCGTGATGGTCCTGACGCCGGCCCTGTTCGGCAGCCTGTTCGGCCTGATCTTCGCCGGCGTCCCCCTGGCGTTCGCGCTCGGCACGGTGGCCGTGGTGGTCGGCTTCATCGAGTGGGGTCCGATGGCGCTCCACCTCCTGTCCGGCCACATCAAGGGCGCGATCTTCAACAACACGCTGGTGTCGATCCCGTTCTTCATGTTCATGGCCAGCATCCTGAGCAAGTGCGGCATCGCCGACAGCCTCTATCGCGCGATCCACATGCTGTTCGGGCCGTTGCGAGGCGGCCTGGCGGTCGGCACGGTGCTCGCCTGCACGCTCATCGCAGCCATGAGCGGCGTCAGCGCCGTGGGCGTGATGGCGATGGGCACGCTGGCGCTGCCCGCGATGCTGAGCCGCGGCTACGACCGGAAGATGTCGATGGGCGTCATCCTGGCCGGCGGCGCGCTCGGCCAGCTGATCCCGCCCAGCGTGCTGGGGATCGTGTACAGCGGCCTGGCCAACGTCTCGATCGGCCAGATCTTCCTGGCCGGGGTGATGCCCGGCCTGCTGCTGGCGCTGCTGTTCATCGTCTACGTGCTGGTGCGCTGCTGGTTCGACAAGGACGCCGGTCCGGCGCTGTCGGCGGAGGAACGCGCGGCGATCGGCTGGCGCGAGAAGGTGTCCAGCATCGTGGGCGTCGCACCCGCGATCCTGCTAGTGATGGCGGTGCTGGGCGTGATGTTCCTCGGGATCGCCGGCCCTACCGAAGCGGCCGCCGTGGGCGCCCTGGGCAGCATGGTGCTGGCCTGGTCACGGGGCAACCTGAACGCCGGGATGATCAAGTCGGCCAGCAACGAGACGCTGAAGGCGACGACCATGATCCTGTGGATCGCGCTCAGCTCGCTGATGTTCGTTTCGGTCTACGCCGGCATCGGCGGCGACAAGCTGGTGCAGAGCCTGCTGGTCGACATGGACATTCCGCCCGTGGCGGTGCTGTCGATCATGATGGTCATCATCTTCCTGCTCGGCACCGTGATGGACCCGGTCGGCATCATCTTCCTGACCACCCCGATCTTCGTGCCCATCAT
Organism: Pseudomonadota bacterium; assembly: GCA_023390985.1. Lineage (GTDB taxonomy): Bacteria > Pseudomonadota > Gammaproteobacteria > Burkholderiales > Burkholderiaceae_C > Ramlibacter. The sequence continues at coordinate 14,957 of JAEWBU010000081.1, read as the reverse complement.
CACCCAGCTTGGCTACAGCCCGCTGTACTACGGCGCGTTGCTGATCATCAACCTGGAGATGTCGTACTTGACACCGCCGTTCGGCTACAACCTCTTCTACCTGAAGAGCGTGGTACCGCCCGACGTGACGATGCGCGAGATCTACGCCTCCACGCCGCCCTTCATCGCGCTGCAGGCCCTGGGCCTCGTCATCTGCGCCGCGCTTCCCGTCATCATCACCTGGCTGCCGAACTTCGTCTTCGGCTGACACTTGCATGTACTCCAAGGCTTCCTTCAATTACCAGGGCTGCGTCGCACTCGTCACGGGCGGCGTAGGCGGCATCGGTTCGGCGATCGCGGACCATCTCTCGCAGAGCGGCGCCACGGTAGTGGTGTGGGACCGCGTCCAGGGCGAGGACCCGCGCTTCGGGTACGACGTGGTGGACGTCACCGATGGCGGCACCGTCGACCGCGCACTGGCGCGCCTGCTAGCCCGGCACGGCAAGCTGGACTTCGTCATCAACAATGCCGGGTTTTCCGGCCGCACGCTGCCGCTGGACGAGTACGCGCCAGCCGAGTGGAAGCACATCGTCGACGTGAACCTGGTGGGCCTCTACGAGGTCTGCCGCGCCGTCATCCCGGCCATGCGCGCTGCCGGGCGCGGCCGCATCGTCAACATCGCGTCGCTCGCGGGCAAGGAAGGCACGGCCAATTTCTCCGCCTACAGCGCCGCCAAGGCCGGAGTGATCGCGCTCACCAAGTCGATCGGCAAGGAGCTTGCGCAGACCGGTGTTCTGGTGAATGCGATCGCGCCGGCGGCGGTGCGGACGGCGCTGCTCGACCAGATGAGCCCGGCACACGTCGCAACCATGGTCGGCAAGAGCCCGATGGGTCGGCTGGGCGAAAGCTCCGAGGTTGCGGAACTGGTGTCGTGGTTGTGTTCCGGGTCCTGCACCTTCAGCACCGGTGCGGTATTTGATCTCTCAGGTGGCCGAGCAACCTATTGAGACGGCCGGGCGGTCACAAGCTCCCCTGACGGTTCCGCCGCCCATGCCCCCTCTAGGCGCCTACTCGTAGGCCGGGAGGTCTGCTTTGGGTCGGAAGCAGACCTTTCCCGCCGGGCTATCGGTCCGCTGAATCGAGCTTGACGGGTGCATCGGGAAGGCGGCACTGTGGGGCATGTACCCCCGAAACCCCCTAACGCATGGCGAGCAGCTAGCGCGCCTGAAGACCTACCACCGACGGGCGCGGACGGAACTGCGACGCAAGTACGACGAGTTCTTCGAAGCGACGCAGGGCCGCCGTGATTGCCCGCTCGAGGTGCAGGTCCGACATCGCGCGGTCGATCACGCTCAGAGCATAGTAAGACTGCTGGAAGCTTGTCTCGAGGAAGTGCAGCGGCAAGATGCGATGTTCCACGCGCCGTTCAAGCCCGGCGATTGCATCGAGATCGAGCGACAAGGAGGAAAGGCATTCGACTCCGTTCTTGTTATCGACGTGCTGCCCGACAAGAAGACCCGCTACTGCTACGAATGCGTCGCGTTGACGAAGCACGGCTCGATGTACAAGAGAGGCGGGAACATAAGGGTGTGGCCCAAAACGTCGACGACCATTCGCGCTTCGGAGGCGCTTCTCAACGCCGAAGGGGCGCGGGAGTCGGAGTATTTCCGGAGGTGCGCTGAAACGTCGCGCGTGCTGTCGATGGAGAAAGGCGACGTCAGGCTATTTGAAGCCCAGAAGACTGCTCTCGGGCTCGTTCACTACAGACGGAAGGACCTGTTGGATCCTTTGCCGCCAGAAACTCAGTAGGAGGCCGCGCGCCGCATATCACGGCACGTGGCTCCGGCGGTCGCCGTGAGCGGGCGCTTCAGATATGTCTGCTTTCGGCCAAAAACCGCCCCCCCGAGGTCTAGGCGGGTATTCGGCAGAGCGTTATCCCTGCACAAAGCCTTCGGCGGCCGCTTTCACATCCGCCAGTTGGCCGCGCTCGAGCGCTTGAAGGGGTGTTCGCTTGCTGAGCGATCCCTTGGGGTTCAGGAAGAACTGCAGCTTCGCGCCGCCAGGCAGGTCACCAGCAGCTTCGTGATCGCTCCGAGATGTCGCCGGTCGTAGCGCTTGTCCGCGTAGAAGGCGGGGAAGTACCTCGTCCCCTGGTGCTCGACGAAAAACACACGCCGCGCAGCCAAGGCCTTGCCTAGCGCCTGCCGGGTACATCCCAGGCGAGTGGCAAAAGCGGCTGACTCCAGCAGCTCGCGCTTGCGGATCATCTCGTCGGTCCCCCAGTCAGCCTCGCGGCTGATGCTGTTTTCAAGGCGCTCGCGCATGCTTTGAAATGGCCATCACCCGCAGTAATCCTGCGAGTCGCGCTCATCGCGCGCCTTCGCGATGACTCTTTGCGGTTCTTGGGCCAGCACTTCACGAGGTCTCCTGCCCTCCAGAAACCCAGAGGTGCTTTCGAAGAATGCTGCCGGCCCAAGCGGGGAACCCTCGCCGAGGATGCCTAAGACTGCCGCCAGCGCCGGAAGCGGGGTGAAATGGCTGTCGAACGCGTAGGCCGGATAGACCTTCACTCCGGCCTTCTCGAGGCCAAACAGGCGACGCTCTTGCTCCCACTTGGAGAGCAGGACGGCGGACACTGCCGATCCTGTGCCAGCAGCACGCTGCACTATTTGGTCGGCAGACAGCCACTCGGTCCCGCTCCAGATTGCCTCGAAGAATCTGGCCTTCAACCGCTTCGCTTGACGGCTTAGATCGTCATCGTCTGTGCTCTCGGGCATGCGCTTCTCCTGTCGTGCTGCCCAGTCTGCGACGCAAAGCCTAGACACGCAGCAGATTCATGCCGGTTGCGCTCGGGACGCCCGCAAACGTGCAGCTGGCGGCCGCCAACGGCCTGGATGTAACTAGGCTAAAGCCTGATCCCGTGAAGTGGGAAGTGTCGCGATAGAAAGTGCGACTTCAGGGGGGCCCTCCTCTAGTCAAGTCGAGAGCGCTTCACGCGCGGGGTTAGGGTCTTGAATCCGGGCGTGCCCCCTCGACTTCATCCATAGGTTGCTAGTGAACGTAGACCGGCATCGTCGGTGGCGGGGGGCCGTACTTATCCGCGCAGGTCACCGCAATTCTTTGAGCTTTCCGCACCAGCAGGTCCATTCTCGCGGGCCACTTTGCCGCAGCGAAGCTCAAGCCGGACAGCTCAATCGGAATCTCACGCGCGGTGGACGCCACATCGAACATCAAGCCGCGTTCACTTGAGGCGTGACTGCCCACCTCGAGCACAACACGGCAGGAAGGCTGATGGGGGCTTCCTTGTTTCGTCAGGTGCAACAAGAACCGATGCAGGATGCCCCCGCCGAGGTGAGCGTCGTAGTAGTAGGCTGCCTGTGCTGGCAACGCGGGCACGAAGCGGATCCAGTGCCTGGTGTCTGATGCAATGAACTCGGCGAAGAGAAGCGTCTTTTCGTGAACGGTTTGCATGGTGGCCTCCTTTGGCAAACGCGTGGAGGTCGCAATCTAGCCCCCCATCTGCGGCACGCCGAGGACGAAGGTCACATCCTCGGAGCGTTCACGATGACTCCGCTCTCTGCGCTCGGCTTGTCCACTCGCGCCCTTTCTTGCCAGCCCAGACGTTTAGTCTTTACCCGGTCCGCCGACCTGACCCCCGGCTGATACGTGCTGGCCCGCGGCTTGGCTACGACGCCCTACGGAAGCTGAGGAGCCTCTTCAAACAGGACGGCTCTGCGTTCGAAATTTAACTGGCCCTGCCGGCATGGAGGAGGAGACTCGGTACGAGAGGGCCTGATCGGGCAGCCGATCTGAAGCGGCAAGTCGCGATCCGCGGGTTGCGATTCAGGGCCTGCTTCGCTGCGACGACCAAGACTCGCGGTCGCTTGCATCGCCATCAAGATGGCGTGCGCTCACTCCACCGGAGGCCGTCTCCTCGTCTCGGCTGGAGTCGCGTCAGCCGTTCGGATTTCGTATACCACGCAACGAGATCTCTAGCCGTGGCTATCCAGCTCACCTGAAACAAAGGAGGAGCTGTAGTGAAAAAGGAAGTGAAGCGCATCAGCGGTGGCAATCCGAAAGCGCCAAGGGAGGTGACCCGGGTCGCAATCAGCGTCGCCTTCGAAACGGACATGGGGCGGCGCACCTCCGGCTACCGAGCCACTATGTGGGTCGACGGATTTACCGAGCAGAGCTGGGCGGGCTTTCAGTCCACAGAAGCTGCGGTGAAATGGGCGCAGAAAGCCATGTTTGCGCAGCTGCGGCGCCAAGTTGCGCTCGAAATCGCCGGGTTCGAACAATGCGGCATGTCCGAGCCCCACATTAAATCTCGGCTCGCCAAGAGGTATGGGGACGACGGCTGCCGGCTCGTGTACTGCCAGCAGTCGGTTGAAGATGCCGAAACACCCAGGACCGCCGGCTACTTCCGGATGAAGGTGGACCGAGCCATGAGCACTTGAGCCGATTCACCTCGGTTTTGCGCAACCCTGAGCACATTCACGGGCTTGCAGAAAGGGGTAGCGGCGCATTCTTCTAGGACGATCAGAACGACAGTTGCGGCCGCGTTCCCTTGCAGCGCAAATAGAGGTTCTATCGGCAGCGTGTGCATCGCAGCCCAGATGCACGCCAAGGCCGGTCCGGTCACCAAGTCCTTACGAGTAGAGGCCCGCAGATCAGCGCCCTGCACAGTTCGTTCGACAGTGATCACCTGAACTTCGATTTCCGGTTGAAGGGCTTGCTCCTTCATGCCGCTGCACGACACATTCGCGTGGAAGGCGAAATGTATTCAGGAGGGACCGTGACGAGTGCTCTTGTGGACGATACCGGGTCGGCTCGGGCGGACCTTTGGCTTCATCTAGCGAACCTGAAGAAGCTCGCCAAGCTCGTCAAGGCCGTTGCTGTCGTTCTGCACAGCAGGGCGCTCGACGGACTTTGCTCCATTGCAGACCGGCGGGCGAACGGGTGGCTGCACTTCAACTCTCATAGACCTGTGGAGCCCTGGAGATTCCCGCATGACTACGCCCTATGAAAGAACGCGCGCCATTCTCCACACGCGAGAGTTTCTCGCGAAGCTGCAGTCGCCTCAGACGTGGCCGGACCTGCCGGACGACTTGCGGCGGCAAGCGAGCGCTCTTGCAAGGCACTACCCCGAGTACTGGGACCTGCGCCAGTTGCATGCGCACCTGCCCATGTTCTACGACTCGCCGGATTCCATTTCGGGCTAGCTGCTCCCGGTTCGAATCCACATCGCCATGTTCGCAAGGGATTGATATGAGAGGACCAGTTCTCTCTTCAGGTGCGATTGGACCTACCCGCGGCGAAGCCAGCCGAGACGAATTGAGACATGACTGTGCTTATCGGTGAGTATCGGCGCCCCGGTGTGGCCGCCTCCATCCGGGAATATCCCGCGCGGATGCCGAAATCACGGCAGTGAGCTTCAATCGGCGCCTACGGCCTGGCGACCGTCCGGAGTGCATTGACGAGTACCTCCGCCGTTTTTGATGGAAGCACCTTCGTTCCGGCGGATCCCGCTCACGGGCCCAGCGGCGTCACGGTGACGCTTTGCGTCGTCGCGCCGCGGGATCTCGCCTCCTGATGTGTCGGAGGGCAGCGAGATTCGCGGCTCCTCTGAATGGAAGATTGCCATCCAGACCCCGCTTTGGATCCGCGCCGACGGGACGCCGATCCGCTTGAGCCAGATGTGCACTGCGCACATCGTGAATGTCCTGCAGTATCTGCACGTCGGCGATGGCGAGCATGGGCCGATGATCAGATCCGGGTGTTCCGGTTTCACGAACGGCGAGTGGGTGCGGCTGCTCGAGGCCGAGCTATACCGCCGATCCAGGCAATGCGGGCGGAATGCTTTCTGATCAGCACAGGCGCCTGACGGAGCGATACGTGAAGATCCATGTGCTTTCAGACCTGCATAACGAGTTCCTCGAATGGACACCTCGACCGGAAGCTCTGGCTGCTGCCGACGTTGTCGTGCTCGCCGGCGACATTCACACGGGTGCGTCAGGAGTCGGGTGGGCAGCGCGCCACCTACGCGGGAAGCCGACCGTGTACGTCGCCGGCAATCACGAGTTCTATCGCGGCCACTGGGACAAGACCCTGGAAGACATTCGCGGGGAGGCAGCGAAGGCCGGCATCGAGTTCCTGGAGGACGACCGGGTCGTACTTGACGGCGTACGGTTTCTGGGCTGCTCCCTCTGGACGGACTTCCAGTACTTCGGCAGTGGAGCCGCACAGCAGCTGGCGATGAACGACTACGTCGCCGGGCTCATGGACTGCCGGGCAATCAACGCGGGGCGTGTGCGAGGAGACGGCGGATACGAGGCAGAGCGTCTCACACCCCTACATGTGCTCCAGCGTCATAACCGGAGCCGAGCGTGGCTCGAATCCGCACTGGACGAGCCGTTCGAAGGGCCGACGGTGGTCGTGACCCACCACCTCCCGCATCGAAATTCGGTTGCGCCGCGGTTCGCCAACGACCGCCTGACGCCAGGATTCGCGGTGGACCTCCCGAACCAGACCATCGCGAAGGCGGATCTGTGGATCCACGGTCACACGCATGACTCCTGCGCTTACGCGGTGCGTGACCCAAACGCCGTGCGCGAGTGCACGGTCATCTGCAATCCAATGGGGTATCCACTCAGCACGGGAGCCATGGAAAACAAGCGCTTCGATCCGCACCTCTTGGTGCAAGTCGGCGATGGAGTGCACCTGCTCAGAGGAAATGCTTAGCTACTCTGGGTCCAAATTTCAGTCAAACAGTGCGGCGATGACGGAGCGACGATGAAGGCAGTGAAACTGAACGATGTGCACGTGGGCGACACCCTCACGCGCATGCTGGGAGGCACTATCCCCATGCAGCTGAAGGTCACCAGGGAGAGCGAGAAGTTCGTCTACTGCGCCACCCCCGACGGCGCGGACGAGTGGACCTTCGAGCGGGATAGTGGCGTCGAGTACGACCCGGAGCTGCGCTGGGGCAGCCAGTTCGGCGCCACAGGCAATTCCGTAACCGAGATCGAAAAGTGAGCCTGACCAACTGGCGGACTTAGGTCGAGCCTCGTTCGGCTGCTCCAGTGAGTCGGCCTGAAGAGCGAATTGGCCTCAGGTCCTTGTCACTTCATGCTTCGCCGCGAGAAAGTACTTGCACCTGCAATGCAGGTCGACAGCGTCAGTGCTGCACATGCGCACGATACAGCGAAGGACTCCGCATGACCCACGAGCCGCAGTACGGCAGTAAGCCGATGCAAGCACCCGTCTGGCTTCACCTGCAGAACCTGAAGAAGCTAGCAAAGATAGTCAAAGAGATGGCCCTCGTCTTGCACGTCAGAGCGCTCGATGGACTCTGTCGCTGCGCGGGTTACTCGGACTACCCGGATGCACTTCGCGATCCACGGCCATTGTCAATTTCCTTTGCCGAGTGGCGCCGCGGCTTGGCGCAGGAGTTCGGCCTGGCCGACGATGAACTCCTACCAGACTCGGAGCTTCTTGAATGGTATTCGCGGATCTTCGTTGACCGGGGATGGCAAGCAGCTCAGACCAGGCGTGGGGTTCGCGTGTCGCCTGGGGGTTGTTCCTACCAGGACGAGATTGAGGAGACGGTTCCGCTTTCGGTGAACCACGAGGAAACCGTCGTGGATCGCATCGGGCTGAAGAAGCCTTGTTCGAGTGCCGACTTTCCCCTTCAGGACATCTCGTTCGATGAGCGGATTCCGACGTCGGCAAACCATGAGGCGACCGTTGTGGATCGAATTCGCCGGCGGAATGCGCACGACTGATTGGCCTGCGCCCATCGTCCGGCGATTCCTCAACACCCTTGGGGCTGCTTTGCTGACTTTCCCGCCTGAGTGAATTGCTCATCTGCTTCAGCTCTATTTGTGCGGTGAGGTCGCCGGACGCAACGCCGCACTTCACGAGCAAATTGTGTACAGGAACTTTCCTGCGGTCCTGAAATGTTCAGTGGCGACAACCACTTACGTGTTCCTTCAGAGGACTTCACAACCTTTTTGTTCGCCGACACAAGGATTCCGGCCGCTTCGACCTGCCGATCGCGCTGGGCATCCTGGCGGCGAGCGCGCAGCTCGACGGCGCGCGGTTGGCGGACTACGAATTCGCCGGGGAGCTGTCGCTATCAGGCGAGCTGCGGCCGGTGCGCGGCGCGCTGGCCATGAGCCTGGCGCTGCACGAAGGCGGAACTGCCGCACAACTGGTGCTGCCTCCCGGCAGCGCGGAGGAAGCAGCGCTGGTGCCGGGCGCGCGCGTGTGGCGGGCGCAGCACTTGATGGATGTGGTGGGCCAGCTTCAGGCCGGGGAGCCGGCGGAGCCGGGCGAGGGCTGGGTGCGCGTGGAGACGCGTCCTCCCGTGGTCAGCGCGGCTTGTGCCGACCTGTCGGACGTGAAGGGGCAGGGCGCCGCCAAGCGCGCATTGGAGATCGCGGCGGCCGGCGGGCACAGCATTTTGCTGGTGGGGCCGCCCGGTTCGGGCAAGTCCATGCTGGCGCAGAGATTCGCCGGGCTGCTGCCGCCGATGGAGGTTCGCGAGGCATTGGAGAGCGCGGCGCTGGCCAGCCTGGGCGGCCGCTTCAGCCTGGAGCGCTGGGCGCAGCGGCCGACCTGCAGCCCGCACCATTCGGCGAGTGCGGCGGCCCTGGTGGGCGGCGGATCGCCGCCTCGGCCCGGCGAGATCTCGCTCGCGCATCGCGGCGTGCTGTTCCTGGACGAACTGCCGGAGTTCCCGAGAGCCGCGCTGGAGGCGCTGCGCGAGCCGCTGGAGACGGGGCACATCACGATCTCGCGCGCGGGGCGTCGCGCGGAGTTTCCCGCGGCGTTCCAGCTGATCGCGGCGATGAATCCCTGTCCCTGCGGCTGGCTGGGCGCGCCGCGGCGCAACTGCCGCTGCACGCCGGACCAGGTGGCGCGGTATCAGGGCAAGCTGTCCGGGCCGTTGCTGGATCGGATCGACCTGCATGTGGAAGTGCCGGCGCTCGCGCCGCAGGAGCTGCTGCAGGCGCCTGTGGGTGAATCAACGGCAAGGGTGCGCGAGCGCTGCATCGCCGCGCGCGAGCGCGCGCAGGCCCGCCAGGGCAAGTCGAACCACTCGCTGCAAGGTGCCGAGGTGGATGCGCATGCGGGCCTGGACGGCGCCGCCGCGACGTTCCTCGACCATGCCGCCGCGCGGCTCGCCTGGAGCGCTCGGGCCACGCATCGCGTGCTGAAGGTGGCACGGACGATCGCCGATCTGGCGGGATGCGAGCGCATCGAGGTGGGGCATGTGGCGGAGGCGGTGCAGTACCGGAGAGGATTCGCCGACTGACCCAAGAAAAAACCCGGCGCCGTTGCATGCACCGGGCTTCGAGCCAGCCTGAAGAAGCGCGGCGCCTCAGGGAGACGCGTAGATCAGTACGCGGTTGTTGTCGCGATCAACGACGAGCAGCTTGTTCTGATGGAACGCCGCGCCCATCGGCCCATCCAGCGTCTCGGCGGTCGGGTCCAGAGCACCGTCATTTTCTAGGTCGCGCGTCATATCCTTCTGGCCGAGAACGTTCTTGGCTGGCTGGTGGTCTTGCGAAGGCCAGGCGTCCCAGAGCAGCACGCGGTTGTTGCTGTTGTCGCTGACGGCGAGGTGCGTTCCATTGGAAGCCACGCCCCGGGGCCTCCTCAGGTTGTCCGCCGTCGGCGGCGCGTTGACCGGTGCCGTATCGAATCCGGGCTGGCCCAGCACGCGGTGCGGCAGCTGGCCCGTCGGGGAGGACATCAGGACCAGGTCCCAGAGCAGGACCCGGTCGTTGAACGTATCGGCGACGGCCAGCCTCGTGCCATCGCTCCAGAGCGCCTCGGGCTCGTCCATCCCATCACGGCTGGGCGTCGTCCCGCCGGCGTTCCGATCGCAATCTTCGAAACCCGGCTGGCCCAGAACGACGTCAGCGGCGACGCCATCCGCGGTGGGAACGCTTTTCCAGATCAGCACGCGCGAGTGGCCCGTATCCGCGACGACCAGCTTGCCGTCGGGCGTGATCTGCACCGCGGACGGCGTCAGAAGCGTGGAGGCATCGCACGCGTCGACGTTGTCGTCCATGCTCGGCTGCCCCACCACGAAGGCGGGCCGCGCGTTCCCATCGGTCGGCACGCGGTCGTAGATCAGAACGCGATTGGCCGATCGGTCCGCCACCGCGACCATTCCGTTGGCAACCGAGACCGACACCGGCTCATCGAAGTCGTCGCGCGCGAAGTAATCATTGCTGACCAGATCCGGCTGGCCAAGCGCGAAATCGGCTGGTTGGCCGAGGTTGCGGGGAAACTCCCTGAAGACCAGCACCCGGCGATTGGCGGCATCCGCCACGAACACGCTTCCCAAGTCCGAAACCGCCAGCCCCATGGGCTCCGAAAACCTCGTCGCGGAGGGTGCTCCGCTGGCACTGGTGACGAAGCCTGGCTGACCCAGAACACCGCTGGCCGAGGCGAAATCCGGCAGGCCGCTGAAGACGAGTGGCGCCGGTGGGGGCGGCGGTACCGAGGGCGTGTCGGGCACATCAGGGCCGGCGATTTCCCCGCCGCTTCCTCCACCAGCACCACATGCGACCAGGCCGGCGATAGAAAGAAAAACCGCAAGCACCACGCGGCGCGCACAGGTCTTGGATCTCTGCATGAAATACTCCTGTCACTGCTGAAAAGGCCAGGAGTCTTGTTGGCATGCAGGCTGACGCCAAGGCGCAAGGTCCTTGCGCCTATCGTCTCGATCGCTTGTTCAGCGGTACCGCGCGTCGCGGCGAACCGGCCGCGAGGACGCGACCCGCGTCCCACCCACCGCCCGCAGGTGCGGATACCCGTTAGGCCGCAGCGGCGGCTGTTCTTCCGCGTACTGCCCGGTGTTGCGCTTCCACGTCTCCTGCGCCGCCTTCGCGCAGCTCGCCGAGAACAGCAGCACGCCCGAGGAGAAGTAGATCCACATCAGCAGCACCACCAGCGACCCCGCCGCGCCATAAGCCGACACCACGGCCGCTGTCGCGAGGTAAAGCGCCAGCAACTGCCGCCCGACGCTGAACAGGATCGCGCCCATCACCGCCCCCAGCACCAGGAACCGCAGCCTCGGCTTGGGCCCCGCGCTCAGCCGCATCAACGAGACGAACAGCGCTGTGCACAGCGCGAACGCCACCGCTTCGTTCACCACCCGCAGCAGCGTCTCCAGCAGGAAGTACTGGCCCAGCCAGCCGGAGAACACGGTGATCAGCGTCGATGCCACCAGCGACACCAGCAGCAGGAACCCGAACGCGAGGATGTACGCCACGCCCCGCAGCCTCAGCGTGGCCGAGTGCCACCAGCTGGGCTTGGGAGCGGGGCCGCCGTCGGCCCACACGCGCGCGAAGGCTTCCTGCAATTCGCCGAACACGCCCGTCGCACCGAACAGCAGGACGCCGAAACCGATGGCCGTGGCCACGATGCCTTCGGACGGCTGCTGGGCGCTGGCCAGCGCCTGCTGGACGGCGGCGGCGCCCTGCGGGCCGACGATCGCGCCGATCTGCGAAACCAGCGTCGACGTGAGCACCTGCCGGTCCATCCACCAGCCGAGGATGCCGACCATCACCACCAGCAGCGGCGCCAGGCTGAGGATGCCGTAGAAGGACATGGCCGCGCTCATGCGCATGCCGCCGGCCTCGCTCCACAGCTGCACAGCCTGGTACAGCGGCTGGGCCGGACGCGCTGCTCGCCGCAGCCACAGGGGCACGAAGTCTTGCCAGGCCATGCGCCAGCATCCAGGCCTCGAGAGCCGCGCGCTATCGGCCGCCGCTAGGGGATGGGGTCGGACCGCGCCGACGCGCGACGGTGCCGCCGCGCGTCAGAGGTTCGGCGCGAGCAGCCGCTCGAGCTGTGCCGTTTCCGCGCCGCGGCGGCGCGCCTGGTCTTCCAGCTGGTCGCGGCCGATGCGGCCGACGTTGAAATACTTGCTGTCCGGATGGCTGAGGTAGAAGCCGCTCACGCTGGCCGCCGGCGTCATGGCCATGCTCTCGGTCAGGCCCATGCCGATCTCTTCCGCCTGCAGCAGGTGGAACAGGTCGCCCTTGACGCTGTGATCGGGACAGGCCGGGTAGCCGGGCGCGGGGCGGATGCCCCGGTACTTCTCGGCGATCAGGTCCTCGTTGGACAGCTGCTCGCCCGCGGCGTAACCCCACAGGTCCAGGCGCACGCGATGGTGCAGGCATTCGGCGAAGGCCTCGGCCAGACGGTCGGCGAGGGCCTTGAGCATGATGGCCGAGTAGTCGTCGTGGTCCTTGAGGAAGTACTGCTCCTTGACGTCGGCACCGATGCCCGCCGTGACGGCGAACGCGCCCACGTAGTCGCGCGCCACGCCCCTGGGCGCCACGAAGTCCGCCAGCGAACGGCTGGGGCGCATGACGCCGTCCACCGCCTGCTTCTCGGTCTGCTGGCGCAGGCCGTACCAGGTGAGCGCGACCTGTTCGCGCGACTCGTCCGTGTACAGCTGGATGTCGTCGTCGTTGACGCTGTTGGCCGGCCACAGGCCCATGACGGCGTTGGCCGTGAGCCAGCGGCCCTCGATCAGGCGCTTGAGCATGCGCTGGCCGTCGGACAGCACGCGCACCGCCTCGCTGCCCACGATCTCGTCCTTGAGGATGGCGGGGAACGAGCCGGCCAGGTCCCAGGTCTGGAAGAACGGGCCCCAGTCGATGTACTTGGCCAGCTCGGCCAGGTCGAAGTTGCGGAACACGCGGCGGCCGATGAACTTGGGCTGCGGCGGCGTGTAGGCCGACCAGTCGATGGCCGTCTTGTTGGCGCGCGCCTTGGCCAGCGGCCACAGCGGCACCTGCTTCTTGCTGGCGTGCAGTTGCCGCACCTTCTCGTAGTCGGACTCGATGTCGGCGATGAACTTCGCCGCCTGTTCCGAAGACAGCAGGCTCTGCGCCACGCCCACGCTGCGCGAGGCGTCCGGCACGTAGACCACCGGGCCCTCGTAGTGCGGCGCGATCTTCACCGCGGTGTGCACGCGGCTGGTGGTGGCCCCGCCGATCAGCAGCGGGATCTTCTTCACGCGGAAGTGCTCGTCCTTCTGCATCTCGCTCGCGACGTACTGCATCTCCTCCAGCGAGGGCGTGATCAGGCCCGACAGGCCCACGATGTCCGCGCCCTCGACCTTGGCCCGCGCCAGGATCTCATGACAGGGGACCATCACGCCCATGTTCACGACTTCGAAGTTGTTGCACTGGAGCACGACGGTCACGATGTTCTTGCCGATGTCGTGCACGTCGCCCTTGACGGTGGCGATGACGATCTTTCCCTTGGCGCGAACGTCCTGGCCGGCGGCCTCCTGCTGCCTCTTCTCTTCCTCGATGTAGGGAATGAGATGGGCCACGGCCTGCTTCATCACGCGCGCCGATTTCACCACCTGCGGCAGGAACATCTTGCCGGCGCCGAACAGGTCGCCCACGATGTTCATGCCGTCCATCAGCGGACCTTCGATCACGTGCAGCGGGCGGCCGCCCCTGGCCAGCACCGCCTGGTACGCCTCTTCCGTGTCCGGCACGATGAAGTCGGTGATGCCGTGCACCAGCGCGTGCGACAGGCGCTGCTCCACACTGCCCTGGCGCCATTCGTTGCGCTTGCCTTCGTCGCGCGCGGCGCCCTTGGCCTGCTCGGCGATCTCGACCAGGCGTTCGCCCGCGTCAGGCCGGCGGTTGAGCACCACGTCCTCGACGCGCTCGCGCAGCTGCGGCTCCACGTCGTCGTACACGCCGACCATGCCGGCGTTGACGATGCCCATGTCCATGCCCGCCTTGATCGCGTGGTACAGGAACACGGTGTGGATGGCCTCGCGCACCGGGTCGTTGCCGCGGAACGAGAAGCTCACGTTCGACACGCCGCCCGACACCTTGGCGCCCGGCAGGTTCTGCTTGATCCAGCGCGTGGCCTCGATGAAGTCCACCGCGTAGTTGTTGTGCTCCTCGATGCCCGTCGCGATCGCGAAGATGTTGGGGTCGAAGATGATGTCCTCGGGCGGAAAGCCCACCTCGTCCACCAGCAGGCGGTAGGCGCGCTCGCAGATCTCGATCTTGCGTTCGAAGCTGTCGGCCTGGCCCTTCTCGTCGAACGCCATCACGACCGCGGCCGCGCCGTACTTCTTGCAGAGGGTGGCGTGCTCGATGAACTTCTCCTCGCCCTCCTTCATGGAGATCGAGTTGACGATCGGCTTGCCCTGGACGCAGCGCAGGCCGGCCTCGATGACCTCCCACTTGGAGGAATCGATCATCAGCGGCACCCGGCTGATGTCGGGCTCGCTCGCGATCAGCTTGACGAAGCGGTCCATGGCCGCGACGCCGTCGATCATGCCCTCGTCCATGTTGATGTCGATGACCTGCGCGCCGGCCTCGACCTGCTGCGCGGCGACCGAGAGGGCGGTGTCGTAGTCGCCGTCCTTGATCAGGTTGCGGAACCGGGCGGAGCCGGTGATGTTGGTGCGCTCACCGATATTCACGAACAGGGAGTCGTCGGTGATGTTGAGCGGCTCGAGGCCCGAGAGCCGGGTGGCCACCTCGATCTGCGGCAGCTGGCGCGGAGCTTTGCCGTCGACGACCTTGGCGATCTCGGCGATGTGCGGCGGCGCCGTGCCGCAGCAGCCGCCGACCAGGTTGACCAGGCCGTCGTCGGCGAACCCGGCGATATAGCCGGCCTGGGCCTCCGGGGACTCGTCGTACTCGCCGAAGGCGTTGGGCAGTCCGGCGTTCGGGTAGCAGGAGACGTAGGTGTCCGCGATCCGCGACACCTCGGCGATGTAGGGCCTCATCTCGGGGGCGCCCAGCGCGCAGTTGAGGCCCACCGCCAGCGGCTTGGCGTGGCGGATCGCGTTCCAGAACGCCTCGGTGACCTGACCGGACAGCGTGCGCCCGGACGCGTCGGTGATGGTGCCGGAGATGATGACCGGCCACCGGCGGCCACGCTCCTCGAACAGCGTCTCGACCGCGAAC
>JAEWBU010000054.1 GCA_023390985.1 Pseudomonadota bacterium | reverse complement strand
GTTCCTGCGCGGGGGCGACGCGCGCGCGGGCGGCTCGGGCCTGGGCCTGGCGATCGCGGGTTCGGTCGCCGCCCGCCACGGTGGCGAACTGCGGTTGCAGGAGGGGCGCGACGGTCGCGGCCTGCTGGCGACGATCTGGTGGCCGCGTCCGCCGAGCGATGGAGCCAGGCACGATGCGTAGGCGCTCCGCTCTTTCCTTCGCTCTCGGCTTGCCGTGGCTCGCACGGGCCCACGCGGCCGCCGCATCCCGAGTCGACTGCATCGCGCCCGCCAAGCCGGGCGGAGGCTTCGACCTCACCTGCCGGCTGCTGCGCGACATGCTGCGGCTGCCGCTGCCGAATCCCACCGCGGACGTCGAGCTGAAGTACCTGCCCGGCGGCATCGGCGCGCTCGCTTTCAACCGTGCCGTGACCCAGCAATGGGCCGACCCGCGCACCTTCGTGGCCTTCTCGTCCGGGTCGCTGCTGAATCTGGCGCAGGGCAAGTTCGGCCGGCATCCGCCCAACGCGGTTCGCTGGCTGGCGACGCTGGGCCTGGAGTACGGCGCGATCGCGGTGCGCAAGGACTCGCGCTTCAAGACCTTGCAGGCGCTGCGCGAACAGCTTCGAAGGAATCCCGCGGCCGCCGTGTTCGGCGCCGGCGGCACCGTCGGCAGCCAGGACTGGGTGAAGGCCGCCTTGCTGGTGAAGGCGGCGGGCAGCGATCACCGCTCGATGCGCTTCGTCGCGTTCGAAGGCGGCGGCCAGGCGCTCGACGCGCTCAAGGGCGGCCATGTCGACGTGTTCTGCGGCGACGTGCTGGAGGCCTCCGAAGCGCTGGCCGACGGCGAGCTCAAGCTCATCGCGGTGCTCGCGCCGCAGCGCCTGCCGGGGCGTCTCTCGGACGTGCCCACCGCGCGCGAACAGGGCGTCGACCTCGTCTGGTCCACGGTGCGGGGCCTGTACATGGGGCCGGGCGTCGGCGCCCGCGACCGCGACGCGTGGGCGCTGACCCTGCGCCGGATCATGCAGAGCCCCGAGTACGCACGACTGCTCGAGCGCTATGGCCTGCAGCCGCACGCGCTGGCAGGGCCGGAGCTCGACGACTACGTCGAAGGCCAGGTCGAGCAGTTCAAGGACCTGGCACGGTCGCTGCACCTTCGCATTCGTTGACGGCGCGGGTCTCGCGCAGGAAGCGTTCCAAGTCCCAGCCGGGCGCCCGCAGCACCATCCGCGTGCCCAGGTCGCCCGAGCGGTCGTCGTCGGCCTCCTCGCCGAGGTAGCGAAGGACCTTGTGCTCCAGCGAGACGTATCCCAGCGGATGCGCCTTCGCCAGCGAATGCCAGAGCGCGTTGGCGCCCGGCGACTGGCGAGGTCCGGACAGCAGGCAGATGCCTTGCCCCAGCGCCCACCGGTACACCGCGCTCGCGATGCCGCGGCGCTGGTAGCGGCGCCCGTACTTCGAATGCGGGCTGCGCAGCACGCGGTCCGCGCGGCGGTCGAGCTCGACGAGCCGATTGAACACGGTGCAACCCGCCAGGCGTCCGCTCGCGGCTTCCTCGGCGTACACGAAGTGCTCGCCGTCCGCCTCGCGATGGCGGAAGACCAGGCCGGGCATCCACAGGTCCAGCGTCGCCATGCTCCGAAGCGGTCGGCCCGCAGCCTGCAATCGCAACTCGATGCGCTCGAGTTCGGCTTCGACATCGGCCGTGGGCACCTGGACGTCGATTCGCATTTCAGGCCTCCATCGCCAGCGCGGCGTCGCACCAGCGTCCGCTGAGCAAGTGGTCGGGTCGCGACGAGGCGGAAACAAGCGCGCTGGTCTCCCACGCATCGAGCGGAACGACGAGGCCGGCATAGATGCCGTAACCCGCGCCCGCGCTCAGTGCGCCCGGCGTGCGGATGCTCTCGCCCGCGCGGATCGCGCCGCCCGCGCTGATGTCGCCGCTCGCGCGGATGCCGAGCCCGGCCTCGAGGTGGCCACCCGCGGAAACGGCCTGTCCGCTTTCGATGCCGTGTCCCGCCCGCAAAGCGCCGCTCACGGCGATGCGCCCCGCGACGCGCAGCGCCTTCGCGCACGCCGCGTCGCCTTCCACGAAGAGGTCGTCGCGCAGGGTGACGTCGCCCTGCACGTCCAGGTGGCTGCCGATGGAGACGAGGGAACCCGCCTTCAGCCGGCCCGCGCAACGCAAGCGCTCGCCCGCCTGCACGCCCGCTCCCGCCCACAGGTCGCCCGAAACGTGCAGAGGCCCGCCGGACCGCACGACACCGCGCGCGTGCACATCGCCGCCCGCGACGATGGCCGTGCCCGCGCAGATACTCAAGCCGCTGCGGATGGCAAGCCCCGCGCGCACGACGCTGCTGACGTCGATGCCGCGCCGTGCTTCTATCGTTCCCGCGAAAACGACCGCATCGGCCACGAGCTCGTCGACCCGCAGCACCGTCGTGGTCGGGCCGAGCTGCTCCAGCAGCCAGCACGCGTCGTCGACGCGGCCGGCCTCGACCAGCGAGTCGAGCACCTGTTGATAGGACGCGCCCTGGTCGTGGTGGCGCAGGTACCAGCGGAAGCCGGCCGCGCAAGGGCCTTTCGCGCGGATGAAAGCGGTGGTGAAGTCCATGCAGGCACTCCGTGCGTCCGGCCGTGGAGGCGGACGCGGCTAGGCGCAAGGCGAAAGCCCGGCGGTCGGAGTGTCAGCGCTGAAGAAGGGGGAGAAGGACGACCGCCGGGCTCAGGGATGTGCGAGCGTGCGGTACGAAAGAAGCCTGGAATTCACGGCGCGAAGTATAGAAGCGGAGCTTCGCGCAGGCGCTCATTCTGGCAAGGATTGGTGGGTCTTTGCGGACCCTCGTTTGTGCAAACGCGCGGGACTTCCTAAACTGAGCCGGTGAACCAGTCCACCCTTTCGCCACTGCCGCTGCAGGCAGCACTTCCCTAACCCGGCGATTCACCTCCTCTCACGCGCACCCTGAATCGCCGGGCCCCCGGACAGCGCCGGTCGCCCCTGCCCGGACAGGCGGCACCTCGTTCAGGGATCGTGTGTGGACATCACCTCCTCCGAGCTCGAGCTCGACCCCATCCGCACGCCGTCGGTTGCCACGGCGCCCCCCGTCCCTTCCGACGGCGTCCTCGCTTTCATCGATTCCACCGCGGGCGGCATCAACGCCGCGTGGCGCGCGGCGCTGGTCGCGCGCGACCACGGCCGGCCGCTGCACCTGGTGAGCATCCAGTCGCATGCGTGCGACGCCGCGGCGGCGCAGGCCATGCTGAAGGAGCTGGCCCGGCAGCTGGAAACGCGCATCCAGGTCCGCGCGAGCACGGCCGCGGTGACGAGCGAGATGCGCGAGTGCGTGACCGCGCTGGCGGCCGGCAAGGACCTCGTCGTCGTGCCGCGCCAGCCCAGCGAATCCTGGGCCGACAAGGTGCTGGGCACGCTGCCCGAGCGCATGCTGCGCTGGCTGGCCATCCCGCTGCTGGTCGTGCGGCGGCCGGCGAACGCGAGTTACCGGCGCGTGCTCGCCTCCGTGAAGCTCGACGCCGATGCCGAGCGCCAGATCGGCGCCGCGCGCTTCATGGCGCGCGGCCAGGCGCTGCGCGTGTTCCACGTGCTCGAGCCCGGCGCGGAAGGTTCGCTTCGCCTCGCGGACGTTTCCGATCTCACCGTGAGCCTGCATCGCCAGCGGCGCCTGGAGCGAGCGCACCTCGAGATCGAGCAACTGATCGATCGCGCCGGCGCGCGCGGTTCGGGCGCCTCCGGCCTGATCGCGTTCGGTCACGTGTCGCGGCGCGTGCTCGATGCCGCGCGCGGGCACAACGCGCAGCTCATCGTCATCGGCTCGGGGCGACGCTCGGCGTTCGGCGACGTGTTCTGCGGCGGCCTGGTGCAGGACCTGATCCGGGAAGCGGAGGCCGACCTGCTCGTGCTGCCCCTGCGGCAAGGGGAGGCCTGAGATGCGCATCGGATCCATCCTGGTCCTCTCGGACCTCACGACGCCGCAGAACATCGCGGTGCGCCGGGCCTGCCACCTCGCGGGCGTGCACCAGGCCACGCTGAAGCTGATGCACGTGCCTGCGGGCTCGCGCAAGCTGGCCGACATCGCGGCCGAAGCGCGGGGCGTGGACCTGATCGTGCTGGCGAACCGGCACGAGCGCTCGACCGCGGCGTTCTTCCGCGGACGCCCCGTCCTCGGCCTGCTCCGTCGCCTGGACACGCCCGTGCTGGTGGTCCGCCGATCGCAGCGCGCCCCCTACTCCAAGGTGCTGGTGGCCGTGGACTTCACGCCGCGCTCGCTGGCGATGGCCCGCATCGCCGCTGCCCTCGATCCGCTCGCGCAGCTGGAACTGTTCCATGCGGTCGACACCGGGGACGAGGCCCGGCTGCGGTCCACGGAAACGGACGAGCAGTCGGTCCGTTCCTTCCGCGCGAAACGCCGGCGCCGCGCCCAGAAGGACATGTCCGCCTTCCAGGAGTCGTTCGGCGCGGCACGCCGCGACCGGACGCGCACGGCGCTGGGGCGGGGCGACGCCGGGTGGCAGACCGTGCTGCGGCAGCAGCGCACCGGCGCCGACCTGGTCGTCGTGGGCAAGAAGCGCCGGTCCGCCTGGGAGGACTTCCTCTGCGGCAGCGTGGCCCACCGCGTGCTCAGCTGGGGCAGCAGCGACGTGCTCATCGTTCCCGATGCCTGCGTCGGCGTGCAGCAGCCGCTGGCCCCGGACCGGATCGGATTGCCGGGGGCCTGGGCCGCGATGGCCCTCGCGGCGGGGCGGGGCGCGCCATGACGGCCACGACGCTCCGCCTCAAGCGGATCCTGGCGGTGTGCGATCTCTCCGTCGCGGGCACGAACGCCGCGTGGCGCGCCGGGCTGCTGGCCCGCGACCACGGCGCGTGGCTGCGGCTCCTCCACGTCGGGTGGGGGAGCTCGAGCGTCGCGCGCGCGAAGGAGGCGCTCGACGTGCTGGCGTGGGAGCTGCAGGAGCGCCTGAAGATCGCGGTGCTGCCGCAGTCCCTCCGCGGCGGCTTCCGCCGCGAGGTCGCCGCGGCGGCGGGCGATGCCGACCTCGTCGTGCTGCGCAGCGCGCAGGCCCATCCCCTGCGCGACTGGCTGGGCGGTTCGCATCCGGAACGCCTGATCGAGGCTTGCCGCCGCCCCGTCCTCGCCGTGCGCCGGCCGGCCACGGTCGGCTACCGCCGCGTTCTGGCCTGCGTCGACGAAGGCGACGACGCGGCGGGCACGTTGGCGGTAGCGACGGCCCTGACGCGCGCGCCGGCGCCTTCGGTGGTGTTCGCCCCCTCGGTGGACCTGCTGCTGGCGAAGGAGCGCTCCATCCTGGCCGACCTCGTCATCATCGGCCGGCCGCCTCGCGATGCGTCCGCGTGGTGGGCGCCGCGCACGCCGTCGCGGCGGGTGCTCGCGCATGCGCTGGCGGACGTGCTGGTGCTTCCGGCGCTGGCGACCGAGCCGCTGCCTTCAGCGGCCCGCGTCGACATCGCGCTGTCCTGACGCGGACAGCCGATCGGCGAGATGGTTGACCAGCAGCCGCACCTTGGGAGGCATGTGCTTGCGCGTGGGATACACCGCGTAGATGCCGAGCTCCACCGAGCGGTAGGCGGGCATCACCTCGACCAGGTCGCCGTTTCGCAGGGCCTCGCCCACCAGGAACACGGGCTGCAGCACGATCCCGCCTCCGCCCACCGCCACGGCCACGCAGGTGTCGCCGCTGTTGGTCTGCATGCGCGGCTTCACCCGGACCGACTCGGGGCCCTCCGGGCCTTCGAACTCCCAGGTGTCGCCCGAAGCGAACAGGCTGTAGGCGAGGACGGCGTGGCCGGCCAGGTCCGACGGCCGGCCCGGCGCGCCATGCTCCCGCACGTAGCCGGGCGACGCGCACAGCACCATGCGGGTGGACGCGAGCCGGCGGCTCACGAGCGAGGAGCTCGGCAGGCGGGCCACGCGCACCGCCATGTCGAAGCCCTCGTCGACCAAGTCGATGAAGCGGTCGGTCAGCGTCAGGTCCAGCGTCAGCTGCGGATGCCGCGCCATGAACCCGGCCCACAGCGGGGCCAGGTGGCGGATGCCGAACGACACCGGCGCGCTCACCTTGAGCAGCCCCACGGCGCTGCCACCGCGCGCGCTCACCTCGGCCTCGGCCTCTTCCACGCCGGCCAGCAACTCGCGGCAGCGCGCGAGGAAGACCTCGCCTTCGACGGTGAGCGACAGGCGCCGCGTGGTGCGATGCAGGAGGCGCACACCCAGGCGCTGCTCCAGTTCGGCCACCTGGCGCGAGACGGCGGGCTTGGACATCTCCAGCGCGTCGGCCGCGGCGACGAAGCTGCCGGCGTCCACCACGGCCGTGAAGACGCGCATCTCCTGGAAGCGGTCCATTGTTTCGATTCTCGGAATTGTTTCTGTCGTTCTAGCAGATTTATCTTCATCCATGGAATATTTAGACTGCTTGCCATGAAGACCCAACCTGCCCTGTTCATCTCGCACGGCGCGCCCACGTTCGCGCTGGAGCCCGGCGTCGCCGGTGCGCAGCTCGCCGCGCTCGGCCGCACGCTGGGCCGGCCGCGCGCGGTGCTCATCGTCTCGCCGCACTGGCAGACGCGCGGCGCCGTCGGCGTCGGCGCCGCCTCGCGACCGGAGACGGTCCACGACTTCGGCGGGTTCCCGCGCGCGCTGTACCAGCTGAGCTATCCCGCGCCCGGCGCGCCGGACGTGGCCAAGCGCGTGCAGCAGGCGCTGGCCGATGCCGGCATCCGCGCGGCCCTCGTCGAGGAACAAGGCCTGGACCACGGCGCCTGGGTGCCGCTGATGCACCTGTTCCCCGACGCCGGCGTGCCGGTGGTCCAGGTCTCCATGCCCGTCGATCTCGACGCCCGCAAGGCCCATGAGCTGGGCCGCGCGCTCGCTCCATTGGCGGGCGAGGACGTGCTGGTCATCGGATCCGGCAGCCTCACGCACAACCTCTACGAATTCCGCACCGGCTCCACCGAGGAGGCGGCGTACGCGCGCGAGTTCTCGCAATGGGTGCGGCAGGCGGTGCTCGCGGGCGACCGCGAGCGCCTGATCGCGACGCTGGAGCAGGCGCCGCACGCACGGCGCGCGCATCCGACGGCGGAGCACTTCCTTCCGCTGCTGGTGGCGCTCGGCGCCGCGCGCGAGGTGCTGCCGGCCACGGTGCTGGATGGCGGCATCCGGCATGGCGTGCTGGCGATGGAGTCGTACGTGTTCGGCGCGCGGGTCGATGTCGACGCCGCGGCGGAGGTGGCGTGATGGATGCCTCGATCGTCGTCGCGCGACCCCAGGCGCCGCTCGAGCTCGTCCTGCTGTTCCATGGGGTCGGCTCGTCCGCGGCCAACCTGGTCCCGCTCGCGCAACTCATCGCGCGGCAGCGACCTCAGGCCATGGTGGTCAGCATCGACGCGGTGAATCCGTCGGGCTTCGGCACGGGCCGCGAGTGGTTCTCCGTGGCGGGCGTCACCGAAACGAACCGGCCCGCACGCATCGCCGCGGCCCTGCCGCAGTTCGAAAGCGCGGTGCGCAAGTGGCAGGCCGAGGCGGGCGTGGGCCCCGAAGGCACGGTCCTGGTCGGCTTCTCGCAAGGCGCGATCATGTCGCTGGAGTCCACGCAGGTGGCCGACCTCGCAAGCCGTGTCGTTTCGGTCTCGGGCCGCTTCGCGCAGCCGCCGCGGCGCGCACCGGCGGGCGTGGTTTTCCGCTTCGTGCACGGCGAGAACGATCCGGTGATCGAGGCGCGCTTCAGCGCCGAGGCCGTGCAGACCTTGCAGGCTCTGGGCGGTGACGCCTCGGCTCACTTCGTGCCCCGGCTCGGCCACGGCATCGACGAGCGCGCGGCGCAGCGGGTGCTGGAGTCGCTGGGGTGAGCGAGCTGTTCCTCGACGTCCGGGCGGACGCGTATAAGCTGCGCCTGGACGATGAGGTGATCGCGACGCTCGACGGCGGCGCGTGGGCGCTCGTGCCCCGTGCGAGCGGGCGATTGCGCGAGTTCGACATCGAAGCCGCGATCGAACGCTCGGAAGACTGGCTGATGCCGTCGAGCAAGCGCCTTCCAGGACTCGGCCTGCGCGTGCGCGGCGCGACGGGCCGCGTGCGCGCGGCCCTGGGTAATCCGTCGAGCCTCACGCCCGAGCAGGTGGAGCAGGCGTTCAACCGCGCCTTCGATGCCGTGGCGCACGGACGTCCGATCGATCCGGCAAGCGTCGCGGATGTCGTCCTGCTGCGCGAGCTGGTTCACCATGGGCGCCTGTCTCGTGTCCTGCTCCAGTAGGCCGCGCTGAAACGGATCTATCTGACCGAATAAGCGATCAAAACGGCCAGATTCGGCCGCCATGGCTGTTTTTTGTGGCCGTCGCGGCTATACTGCCGCAACGGCCTCTTTGAGCCGTTTATCCGCCTATAACGGTCAAATATGTCCGATTTGTCGATTCCCCTGCCTTTCGAGGTGACGGAAGCAGCGCGCGAGCTGGGGATGAACGTGCGCATCGCGCGCAAGCGCCGCCGCTTGCTCCAGGGCGAACTCGCCCGGAAAGCAGGGGTCAGCGAGAAGACGGTCCGTCGCCTGGAGAAAGGCGAAGACGGGGTCTCGATGGGCAATGTGCTGAGCGTGCTCTGGGCCCTCGGCCTGCTGCCCACGGCCAGGGCCCTGGCCAGTCCCGAGACGGACGAGCACGGCAAGACGCTGGAGCTCGCCCGCCTGCCTGAGCGAGTGCGCGGATCCGCCCCCGACAACGACTTCTGAACGGAGCCTGAATGCCTGCCAGGGACCAGACCTGCTACGCCTTCATCCAGCTGCCCGGCACGTTCGAATGGGTGGTCTGCGGTGTCCTGACCGTGAGCGAAGTGGGCCCGGGCGCCTGGCGCGGCATCTTCCAGTACGGCCGCTCCTATCTGGCGCGCCGGAATGCCCCTTCGCTGGATCCCTACAACCTGCCGCTGAGCGATCGGCCCCAGGAGTTCACCAAGCTCAAGGGGATTCCCGGCGCGCTGCGTGACGCGAGCCCGGATGCCTGGGGCCGTCGGGTGATCCAGGCCAAACTGGGCCTGCCGGAAGCCGATGTCTCCGAGGTCGACTACCTGCTCAACGGCCCCGATGACGGCGCCGGCAACCTGCGCTTCGGTCGGTCGCCCCAGCCGCCGACCCAAGCACGCCCCTTCAACCGCACCCACCAGCTGCAGGCGCTCGCCGACGCGGCCCAGGAGCTGGAGGAAAGCGGCAAGCTTGCGCACGAGGTCCTCGAGCAACTGGAGCCCGGCACCAGCATGGGCGGTGCACGGCCCAAGGTGAGCATCGAGGACGGCAACCGCATCTGGCTGGCCAAGCTGCCGGAGAAGAGCGACAAGCTGAACATGCAGCGCATCGAGTACGCGACGCTGGAGCTCGCGCGGTCCGCGGGCCTGAACGTGTGCGCAACGCGCCTGGAGAAGGTGGGGAGCCGGGACGCCCTGATGCTGGAGCGCTTCGACCGGCAATGGCACCCGGACCAAAGGGCCTACGCGCGCTTCGGCCTCGTCTCAGGCCTCACGGTCCTGAATGCCGAGGATGGCTATCTGGGGCGCGATCGCTGGTCGTACCTGCTGCTGGCCGATGAACTGCGCCGCTGGTCCTCGCGCCCGGGAGAGGACCGGGTGGAGCTCTTCCGCCGCATGGTCTTCAACGCGATGGTCACCAACAACGACGACCACCCGCGCAACCATGCACTGCTGCAGGTCGACGGAGGCTGGCGCCTGTCCCCCGCCTACGACATCGTGCCCGCGCCGGCGACGTCCAGGGAGCGCCGGGACCTGGCCCTTCAGGTGGGTGCCTTCGGACGTGCGGCGAGCATCTACAACCTGCTGTCGCAGCCCGAGGTATTCGGCCTGTCGGCGGAAGGAGCCCGTGCCGAGATCGATCGGATGCGCGAGAAGGTCTCGCGCTGGCGGGACATCTTCAGCAAGCACGGAGTCTCCCGCGACGACATCGATGCGATCGCGCCGGCCATGCTTGCGGAGAGCTTCGAGCGCACCGAGCCGCCTGATCCGATCTGAACTCCGGGGCGGCTCGGCGAAGTGTCAGGCAACGCGGCAACCGCCGCGCGGCATCACTTCTTCCGCGCCGCGATCGCCTTCTCCGCCGCGTTCACCAGGTCGGCGCCCACCGTGTTCTTCCACTTGTCGTACACCGGACGGGTGGCCTTCACGAAGGCTTCGCGCTCGGCGGGCGAGAGGTTGGTGACGGTGACGCCCATGCCGGCCACGTCCTTCATCAGCGGCTTGTCGGCCTCCACCAGGCCCTTGCGGGCCAGCGCGATCTCCTGCTTGCCGGCGTCGATGGCGGCCTGGCGCACGATGGCCTGGTCGGCCGGCGTCCACGACGCCCACACGTCCTTGTTGACCACGAAGATCAGCGGGTCGGCCACGTAGCCCCAGGTGGTGACGAATTTCTGGCCCACCGTGTGCATCTTCAGCAC
>JAEWBU010000406.1 GCA_023390985.1 Pseudomonadota bacterium | reverse complement strand
ACCGTGTTCCTGCCGGTCAAGAGCGTGGGCGTGATGGGCGACGGCCGCACCTACGACTACGTGGTGGCGCTGCGCGCGGTGCAGACCAGCGACTTCATGACGGCCGACTGGGCCGAGCTGCCGTACGGGCTGCTCAAGCGGGTGTCGGGCCGCATCATCAACGAGGTGCGCGGCATCAACCGCGTCACCTACGACGTGTCGAGCAAGCCGCCGGCGACGATCGAGTGGGAGTGAGCGGTGGTTGAAAGAAGTGCGGGCGGCCGGGGCGTGGCCGTACGCGTGACGATCGTGGTCGTCGAGGACAACCCGCTGCACGCGCAGCGGTACCGCGAGAACCTGGCCGGCGACCCGGGCCTGTCGCTGGTCGGTGAATTCGCCGGCGCGCAGGACGCCATGGCGGCCGTCGGACCGCTGGCGCCGGACGTTGCCCTGGTCGACCTGGGGCTGCCCGACGGGAGCGGCTTCGACGTGGTCCGGCACATCCGCCAGGTCTCTCCGTCCACTTCGATCATGGTGGTCTCGGTGTTCGGCGGCGAGCGCAACCTGTTCGAGGCGATTTCCGCCGGCGCCACTGGCTACCTCCTGAAGGACAGCCTGCCGGAAGACTTCAACGCCAGCATCCATGCGCTGCAGGCGGGCGAGTCGCCGATCAGCCCGGCGCTCGCCCGGCTGCTGCTGGAGCGGCTGCGGCCGGCCGGGGCCGAGACCGTGAACGTCACCGGGCCGAAGGCGGTTGCCGCGCAGGCAACGCAGGAATCGCCGCTGTCGCGCCGGGAGTCGACCATCCTGGAATCGATCGCGCGCGGAAGCAGCATCGCCGAGATCGGCCAGTCGCTGCACATCTCGCCCCTGACCGTGAAGAGCCACGTGCGCAACATCTACCGCAAGCTCGAGGCCAACTCGCGCCAGCACGCCGTCTACCTGGCGCAGCGCCGCGGCCTGCTCAAGCTGTGAACAGGCTGCTGGGCCGGCTGTCGCTGACGCTGGTCGTCGGGCTGGCCCTGGCGGCGGCGCTCCTCCTCTTCACCGCGCCGCGCGAGCCGCGTGGGGTGGTGCACCTCACCGAGATGGCCTTCCTGAAGTCCGACGCGCCCATGCCGCCGGGCGAGGACGCCGAGTGGGTTCCGCGCAGCCTGCCGGACAACTGGGGTCGCAGCAATCCCGGGCAGTCCGGCTACGGCTGGTACATGGCGCACTTCGATCTGCCAGTGGTACCGGCCGTGACCTGGGCGGGCTACCTGCCGACGGTCGCGACGACGCACCGGCTGATCATCAACGGCGTGGACGTGGGCGGCGGACCGATGAGCGGCCCGCACCAGCGCTCGTTCGGCACGCCGCAGTTCGAAACCATCTCGCCGCAGCTGCTGCGGCAAGGGTCGAACGAAGTGCTGGTGCGCCTGCGCGTCGCGCCCAACCTGCGCGGGGGCCTCGGTCCCATCGTCCTCGGACCGCGCGACCAGGTCGAGCCGCTGTACGACCACGACTTCCTGACGCGCGTAACGCTGCCGCGCGCCATGAACATGGCGGTGCTCTTCGCCGGCCTGCTGGTGCTCCTGCTGTGGCTGCGGCGGCCGTCGGAGTCGATCTACGGCGTGTTCGCGGCGCTGGCGCTCGTCTGGGCGCTGCGCAACTTCCACTACACGGTCTCGCCCGCGGTGCCGTCGGGGGTCTGGGAGGCGTTCATCCTGGGCAGCCTCGGCCTGGTGGTCGTGCTGGTCTGGATCTTCATGCGGCGCTACACCGGCGCGCCGCCCCGCCGGCTCGAGCGGCTGGTGCTGGCGGGGACGGCGCTGTCGCTGCCCGTGCTGGCGCTGCTCGACCCGCAGGCGGCCAGCGCCGTGCGGCTGCCCTGGTACGCCGCCTGCGCCGCGATGGGCGCCTGGTCGGTGCTGCTGCTGGTGCGGCACGTGGGGCGCCGCGGCGCGGAGGGTGGGGCGGGCCCATGGGTGATCCTGGGTGCGCTTGTCCTGACGCTGATACTGGGTCTGGCCGACCTCGCCGTGACGGCGCAGTTGCTGCCGTTCGGACCCGCCGCCCGCATGGCCTACGGCGCCCCGCTGCTGCTGTGCGCGCTGGTCTATGCGCTGGCGGACGGCTACTTCCAGGCCTTCGACCAGGCGCGGGCGCACAGCGCCGAGCTGGAGCGGCGCGTGCAGGAACGCACCGCCGAACTGGAGCGCACCCACGCGCGGCTGCTGGCGCTGGAGCGCAAGGCTTCCGTCGCGGCCGAGCGCGAGCGGCTGATGCGCGACATGCACGACGGCATCGGCTCGCAGCTGATCACCACCCTGGAAGCCGTGGAGCGGGGCAGCGCCGGCGCGGGCGAGGTCACGCGTCTGCTGCGAGACTGCATGGACGACCTGCGGCTGATGATCGACTCGCTGGAGCCGCAGGAGTACTCGCTGCTGGTCGCGCTGGGCAACCTGCGCTACCGGCTCGAGCCGCGGCTGGGCGCCGCGGGGATCGAGCTGCAGTGGGCGGTGGAGGAGGGCGTGCGCGCGCCTTCGCCCGATGCGACGCTGAACCTGCTGCGCATCGTCCAGGAAGCCGTGACCAACGCGCTGAAGCACGCGCAGGCGAGCTGCTTGCGCATCGCCTGCCGCTGCGAGGCCGGCACGCTGGTGCTGGAGGTGGCCGACAACGGCCGCGGCTTCGGTGCGGCGCAGGCGAGGAATCCACCGAACACGGCGCAACGGGGGCTGGGCAACATGCTGGTGCGCGCGCATCAGCTCGGGGGCTCGCTGCAGCGCGATCACGAGGGCGGCGGCACCCGCTGGGTGCTTCGCGTGCCGCTCGGGGCCTGACGCGACGGGGCGGCACAATCCGCCCCATGTACCAGCCGCCCCAATTCCGGTCCGAGGATCCCGCGATCGCCGCGGAGCTGATGCGGTCCTACCCGTTCGCCAGCCTGATCTCCACCGACGACGGCGGCTTCCCGTTCGTCACGCACCTGCCGCTGCACCTGGAAGAGCACGAGGGGCGGTTCACGCTGCTCGGCCATTGCGCCAAGCCCAATCCGCACTGGCGCCACCTGCAGGCGCGGCCGGATGCGCTGGCCACCTTCATGGGGCCGCATGCCTACCTGTCGCCCAAGGTGTATCCGGACCTGCAGCGCGTGCCGACCTGGAACTACCTCACCGTGCACTGCAAGGTGCGCGCGACGCTGGTCGAGGACCCGGCCGCCAAGGACCGGCTGCTGAAGAAGCTGATCGGCGACCACGAGCCGCCTTTCGCGGAGCAGTGGCGGGGCCTGGGCGAGGAGTTCCAGTCCAAGATGCTGGCCGGCATCGTGGGCTTCGAGCTCGAAGTGGTCGAATGGGCCTGCAAGCTGAAGCTGAACCAGCACCGGCGCGAGTCGCACGGGAAGATGCTGGCGGCCTATCGGGCGGAAGGCGAGGACGGGAAGGCGCTCGCCGCCTGGATGGAGCGGCTCGGTATGGTGGGCGGCCTGATCCCGTGAGTTCCGCGGACCGCGACCCGGTGTTCATGCGCGAGGCGATCGCGCAGGCGAACCTCGCGCTGGCCCAGGGCGAGGTGCCGGTGGGCGCCGTCGTCGTCCAGGGCGACCGCATCATCGGCCTCGGCCACAACGCCCCGATCGGCAGCCACGATCCCACCGCGCATGCGGAGGTGAGGGCGCTGCGCGAGGCGGCCGCGGCGCTGGGCAACTACCGGCTGGACGGTTGCGAGCTGTACGTGACGCTCGAGCCCTGCGCGATGTGCAGCGGCGCGATGCTGCACAGCCGCCTCAAGCGGGTGGTGTTCGGCGCGACCGACCCCAAGACGGGCGCGGCGGGCTCGGTGCTGAACCTGTTCGAGGAGCGCCGGCTGAACCACCGCACGCAACTGACGGGGGGCGTGCTGGCCGCGGAGTGCGGCGAGCCGCTCACCCGGTTCTTCGCCACGCGACGCCAGGAGGCCCGCATGAACCAGCATCCCTTGCGCGAAGACGCCTTGCGCACACCCGAAGAGCGGTTCGCCGGATTGCCCGGCTACCCGTGGGCACCGAACTACGTCAGCGACCTGCCCGCGCTGGCCGGCTTGCGCCTGCACTACCTGGACGAAGGCCCCCGGGACGCGCCGGTCACCTGGCTGTGCCTGCACGGCAATCCGGCGTGGAGCTACCTGTACCGCAAGATGATCCCGGTGTTCCTGGCCGAGGGGCATCGCGTGGTCGCGCCGGACCTGGTGGGCTTCGGCAGGAGCGACAAGCCGAAGAAGGACACGGCCCACGGCTTCGATTTCCATCGCCAGGTGCTGCTGGAGTTCATCGAGCGCCTCGACCTGCGCGACGTGGTGCTGGTCGTGCAGGACTGGGGCGGTCTGCTGGGGCTCACGCTGCCGATGGAAGCACCGGGCCGCTATCGGGGCCTGCTGGTGATGAACACGGTGCTGGCCACGGGTGAGACGCCGCTCAGCGAAGGTTTCCTGGGGTGGCGCGAGATGTGCGCGCGCAACCCCGAGTTCGACGTCGCGCGCCTGTTCGCACGGGGCAATCCGCACATGAGCCCGCAGGAATGCGGCGCGTACAACGCGCCGTTCCCGGACCGCGGCCATCGCGCTGCCTTGCGCGCCTTTCCGCCCATGGTCCCGGAGTTCGCCGATTCGCCAGGCGCGGAGGTGTCGCGCCGGGCACGCGACTTCTGGCGCGACGACTGGCAGGGCCTCAGCTTCATGGCGATCGGCGCGCAGGATCCTGTGCTGGGCCCCCCGGTGATGCAGGCGCTGCGCACGCAGATCCGCGGCTGCCCCGAGCCGCTGGTGCTGCCGCAGGCCGGGCACTTCGTGCAGGAGCACGGCCAGGAGATCGCGCGGCAGGCGGTGGGATACTTCCGCCCGTGACCGATCGCTCCCGCATCTACATCTTTTCCCCTTCCAGCGCCGTCCGTGACAAGCCCGCCGTGCGGCGCGGCATCGCCCGGCTGCGCGCCCTGGGCCACGAAGTCGAAGTCGACCCGGCCGCCTTCGCCACCCACATGCGCTTCGCCGGCGACGACGAGACGCGGCTGGCGGCCATCGAAAGGGCCGCGACCAGCGGCGCCGACATCGCGCTGATCACGCGCGGCGGCTACGGACTCACGCGCCTCCTGCCGCGGTTGCCGTACAAGCAGATCGCCAAGGCGATCAAGGGCGGCACGAGCTTCGTGGGCCTGAGCGACTTCACGGCGTTCCAGTGCGCGGTGCTCGCGAAGACCGGCGCCGTCACGTGGGCCGGCCCCGCGGTCGGCGAGGACTTCGGCGTGGAAGGCGAGCCCGACGACATCATGCAGGCCTGCTTCGAGGACCTGGCCGAGGGGCAGGGCGAAGGCACCGGCTGGCAGTTGCCGGCCGCGGAGCGCGTCGAGGGCCTCAAGCAGGTCAAGGGCGTGCTCTGGGGCGGCAACCTGGCCATCCTCACGTCGCTGGTGGGCACGCCCTGGCTGCCCCAGGTGCGCGGCGGTGTCCTGTTCATCGAGGACGTGTCCGAGCACCCGTACCGCATCGAGCGGATGCTGACGCAGCTGCTCTACGCCGGCGTGCTGCAGCAGCAGAAGGCCATCCTGTTCGGCCACTTCAACAACTACAAGCTGGTGCCGCACGACAAGGGTTTCCGCCTCAAGACCGTGATCGACTGGCTGCGGACGCAGGTGAAGGCGCCGGTCTACACCGGCCTGCCGTTCGGGCACGTGCCGACCAAGGTGGCGCTGCCGGTGGGCGCGCCGGTGAACCTGGCGGTCGAGGGGCGGGACGCTTTCCTGCTCTGGGGGCACCAGCACTAGCCGGTGCGGGCACGGCGGCTCAGCCGTGCATCGCGTGCGTCCGCGACGTCAGGCTGCGGGGCAGCACGCCGCGGAACATGTCGGTGATGGTGCGGACCTGGCGGCGCGCCGACACTTCGCCGTGCACCCCGGCCAGCACGGCCATCAGGTCGCCGCGCAGGTACCAGAGGGCCTGGACATCGGTGGCGTACCGGATGCGGCGCGTCACGTTGGGATGGAACCGGGTGCCGTCGTCACCCAGCAGCTCAAGCATGGTCTCGCGGATGTCTTCCATGCGGTCGACCAGCACCGAGTCGGACGGCTGGATCGAATGTCCGAGAAGCCCGTAGATGCTGTTGCGAAGTCCTGAAGTAAACCAGCTCATGACTGCCTTTTTTGTCCCTGGCATGCCGCGATTGGGCAGTGCGATGACAAGGTAGGCCGTGGCTCGACCGTAATCAAGTCGTCAATGTGCGTTTGTTCACGCTACGCGACGGTCGAAGGCAGGTTGTTGGTAACCAGAAGTGAGAACGTTTCGAACGGTTTCAGTGACGTACGTCATTCGTTCTCGTTTGAGGGGAGCGCTCCGGTGGGCCACATGAGCATCCACGCGGTGCGTGAACTGGAGCTTCGTTCAGCAAGCTCTTGATTTCCCGAACATTCGTTCGATTCCATTCGACACGCCAGGTGCAGCGTTTCTGCACCCGTTCTCCGCGTAGCGCGGCGCCCCTGCACCTGATTGCGCGTTAGCGAAGCTCCGCACCCGATGACCGTTTACCGCCGCTCTGTGCACCCGATGCACGCGTAGCGCGGCGCGTTTTTCTGCACCTGATGCCCGATTAGGCGCCGACGCCGGCCGCCCCGGGCTTCTAAAGTGAGCCAGTTTAAAGTCGCCGGAGAATGAATCCTCCGGCCCCCACGCCGCGGCCGCGCCCGCAGCTGCACGAAATTCACGTTGAAGAGCATCCCGTCCCGGATACACACCCGCTGGTCCCGGTCGAGCCGAGGAATCTCGCGCCCATTGACCCGGCAACTCTTTTCGGTTGGCAGCAGGTGAGCGTCGGCATGGTGAGCTCCTCCGCGCAGCGCCGGCGCGGCCGGTGGGTGCATAGGCAGGACTGGGCCTGGTTAGTCGCTGAGGAGGCCGCGCGTAAGCGCATGGCGCGACAAGCCATGACCGGGTTCATCGCGGCCGTGGCGGTGATTTGGATGCCAGTGCACAAGACGCCCGGCACCGCCGACGAGGTCGCAACGTTGGGCCCCGCTCGTGCGCCAGCGATGGCCAGCCTTCAGTGGAGCGCCTATCGCGCGATGCTGAACACGCAGCTCGCTCCTGGGCCTGGGCTGGACTACTTGTTCGTCGAGGAGTACGTCCGCCCCGGCCCCTTAGGCGACCGTGACCTGTGGCGCCATTGGGTGCTCTGACAGCCAGAAAACGAGTCCTTTGGGGCTGGTTCAGCCGGGTATCCTTGGCTGATGGAACGCTCGCGCTCCCCGTTACCGCACGCCAAGGAGGTCTTGGCGGGCTACTACCGCGAGCACGGCATCATGCCCAGCATCCAGCGCCTGGCGGAGCTCCTGGGCGTTGCTTCAACATCGTCAGCCCACTATGTGGTTCAGAAGCTCCGCGACGAGGGATACCTGGCGGCAAACGAGTATGGCAAGCTCACTCCGGGGCCTCAGTTCCACAAAGCGCCCGGGCGGCCAGCCATTCCTGCAGCACTGGTTGAAGTGCTACCTGCGGGCCCGGAGCTGAGGGTCGTTCAAGTCGACGAGAACTGGAAAGTAGACGAGTCAGTTTGGGAGGGTGACCTGCTGGTGCTCGCACCTTCGGAGCACGTCGAGCTGAGCCAGCTACTGGTCCTGCGACGAGGAACCACATACGTCCTTGCGAGCGAACCTCGGCCAGGCTGGCGTGCCGAAGGGGTGGTGGTTGGCCAATACCGCGCCTATGGCCAGCGTCAGCAGCCCACCAAGGTGCCCGCTACGTAGCCGCTTACGTGGAGTTATACGGTCGCTGTCTAATTTCTCTAGTGCCCCGAAACAACACCTATCGCGTTGATTCCGGGGCTCGCGCGGGGTCAAGAGAGCAGGGCGGCAACTTCGTCGCTGACGTCGCGCTCCTCCTCGACCTTGTGTTTCCCTTTCCAGACGCACCAAGTGGCGAATGCATCGCCGTTCAGGCCAGGCCCTTGCCGCAGCTCGTAGACCCTCCCGCTGCGCGTTCGAACCACCCGGCGCACGGGGTCGAGCACCACCACCGGGGAGCTGACGCGACCTTTCGCGCTCTCCACGTTCCAGCCGACTACGTGCCGTGTCCACGCGGCCGCCGGGCCGTCCAGTGGGACCTCAATCACCATCCACGCATCGAGCGTCTTGGAGGGGGCCTCAAGAATCGGTTCAATGCACCAAGACATGTGAGCTTCCTCGAGAGCAACTACGCTGGACACAGTTTACTGTATGGGCGTACAGTATTCGCATGGAAGTCCCCTCTGCAGCTGAGCTATCCCGTGTGCATGCGGCGAGCGCCGGGGCCGGAGGCGGGGACCTGGTGGTCCACTGGCATTCCTCATTCGGCCTCATCGTGATAGAAGTTCTTGGCGGAGAGACGTACGTCAACGGGGACTTGGTCGAGCCGCTGGGTTCCGGGGCCGCGGCCCAGCCGGCGGTTCGAGCGGCATAACCGGCCTAGTACGTTTGCTCCGATATCCGGGCAAGTGACGCCGTTTTCTCCATAAACACTGAGGGGCTCTGAGCCGCTGAGGCCTAAGCCACCGTAGGACCGCGACGACATGAGCAGTAGCACCATGCCGTTGTTTGCGGCTGGAGTGGCGCAGAGAATCGTATTTGTCCAATGACTTCTGGGGCTGAGCGTGGCGAAATACGGGAAATTCGCGCTGATGATTGGTGTGTCGACGCTGGTGATGCTGGTGTTGATGTACTTGAACGTGTACCGGCCGGAGCACATCCACTTCAGCGAAACGCGCCTGTTCATGGCCCTCATCATGGGCGCGGCCATGGCGGTCGTCATGCTTGCATTCATGCGGTCCATGTACGACAACAAGCGTGCGAACGCCGCAGTTATCGTGGCGAGCCTCGGAGTATTTGCACTAGCACTTTGGCTGGTAAGGTCCCAAGACACCGTGGACGACGTCGCCTACATGGAGGCGATGATTCCGCATCACTCGATTGCAATCCTCACCAGCGAACGCGCCGAAATCCGTGACCCGCGCGTGCGCGAGCTGGCCGACCGCATCATCGACGCACAGAAGAAAGAAATTGGCGAAATGGATGCCCTTATCAAGGACATCCGGAAAAATGGCGCGCAAGGGACAGCCGTACTGCCGCCCGAGCACGGCAAGGGCGAGTCCCAGGCAAAGCTTTGAGGGCCAGGCGGCTCAATCCACCTTTGCGGTGCGCAGCCGCAGGGCATTCGTGATGACGCTCACGGAAGAAAGCGCCATCGCTGCCGCGGCTACCACCGGAGAAAGCAGCAGACCGAAAAATGGGTACAGCACGCCCGCCGCGAGAGGAATTCCTGCCACGTTGTACGCGAAACTGAGGAACAGGTTCTGGCGTATGTTGCGCATGGTCGCGTGCGACAGCTTCCGAGCGCGGACGATGCCCATCAGGTCGCCCTTCAGAAGCGTCACCCCGGAGCTCTCCATCGCCACGTCTGTCCCGGTGCCCATGGCGATGCCGACTTCGGCGGCCGCAAGCGCAGGCGCGTCGTTGACGCCATCGCCGGCCATGGCCACGACGCGACCCTCGCTACGTAGGCGCTGCACGATGTTCGCCTTGTCCTCAGGAAAGACCTCCGCGACCACTTCGTCGATGCCCAGCTCCTTGCCGACAGCTTCCGCGGTCGTCTTCCCGTCTCCAGTGAGCATCACGATGCGCACGCCGGCCTCCCGGAGGCCCTTCAGGGCGGCGGGCGTGGTCTCCTTGATGGGGTCCGCGATGGCGACGAAGCCTGCGAGCTTGCCAGCCAGAGCTACGAAGATGACGGTTGCCGAGCGAGCACGCTGCTTCTCTGCCGCGGCCTGCAGCGGTCCCACGTCCAGGCCGTGTTCGGCGAGGAACTTGGCCGCGCCGCTGACAACCTCTACGCCGGCCACCTTGCCGACCACTCCCTTGCCCACAGGCGAGTCAAAGTCGGTCACCTCCGAGAAGGGCAGCTTGCGTTCCTGTGCTGCCTGGACGACGGCCATGGCCAGCGGGTGTTCGCTAGCGCGCTCGACGCTGGCGAGCTTCTGGAGCAGGTCGTCGGCCTGGAATCCTGCCGCTGGCTCGATGTGAACGACCTTGGGACGGCCCTCGGTCAAGGTGCCCGTCTTGTCCACCACCAGGGTGTCCACCTTCTCCATGCGCTCCAGAGCCTCCGCGTCCCGAATGAGGACGCCGTGCTGGGCTCCGCGCCCGACGCCCACCATGATGGACATGGGCGTGGCTAGGCCCAGTGCACAAGGGCAGGCAATGATGAGAACCGCGACGGAGGTGATGAGCGCGTACGAGAACGCCGGGCTCGGGCCCCACAGCAGCCAAGCTCCGAATGTGAGCAGAGCCACCACAATGACCACCGGCACGAACCACGCGGCGACTTGGTCCGCCATACGCTGAATCGGCGCGCGGCTGCGCTGAGCGGCTGCCACCATGTGCACGATTTGGGAGAGCAGGGTATCCGCGCCGACCTTCTCAGCGCGCATCACGAAGCCGCCGGTCTGGTTGATGGTTCCCGCCGTGACCTTCGAGCCAGGCGCCTTCGCCACCGGCATGGGTTCGCCCGTCACCATGGACTCGTCGACCGTCCCCTTGCCCTCGACCAACTCTCCGTCCACAGGCACCTTCTCGCCAGGGCGCACACGGAGGTGCTCTCCCACTTCGATGGTGTCAATCTGCACCGTCTCGTCGGAGCCGTCCGCGCTAACTCGCACTGCCGTCTTGGGCGCCAGGTCGAGGAGTGCCTTGATGGCGCCGGACGTCTTCTCTCGAGCGCGGAGCTCGAGCACTTGCCCAAGAAGCACCAGGACAGTGATGACCGCGGCGGCCTCAAAGTAGATGGCCACCGCGCCTCCATGCCCGCGCAACTCCTGCGGGAACAGCCATGGGGCAAGCGTGCCGACCATGCTGTACAGCCAAGCCGCCCCCGTACCCAAGGCAATGAGGGTGAACATGTTCAGGCTGCGGTGCACCAGTGACTGCCAGCCGCGGACGAAGAACGGCCACCCAGCCCAGAGAACCACTGGGGTACCAAACAACATCTGAATCCAGTTGGAGGTCTGAGGCGCGACCAAGTGGTCGATGTCGAACAGATGCCCGCCCATCTCGAGGAAGAAAACCGGAACGGTCAGTGCCAGTCCAATCCAGAACCGGCGGGTCATGTCCCGCAGCTCAGGGCTTTCGCCTTCTTCCCCGGTGGCAATTACTGGCTCGAGCGCCATTCCGCAAATGGGGCAGTTGCCCGGACCCATCTGGCGGATTTCAGAGTGCATCGGGCAGGTGTACTCGACGTCCTTGCCGCCCTTCACTGCGGCAGCGGGTGCTGCCGGTCTCGCCGGCGTCGCGCCGTGGTGAGGGTGATGACCATGGTGCTCGTGGCTGTGGCTGTGCCTTTCCCCGTGCGCATGGGTAGAGGGAGCACCGACCGGCTCCAGGAACATGCCGCACTTCGGACACTTGCCCGGCTCGGCCTGCCGCACCTCCGGGTGCATCGGGCAGGTGTACTCGGTTGCGGCCGTAGCTACCGCCTGCTCATCATGCTCAGGTTGGGCATGTTCGGCGTAGTCATGATGAGAGTGGTGCTGGTGCTCAGCGCCGTGCTCCCCGTGGGAAGTGTGTTCCCGTTGCATGGTGTGCTCCTGTATTCTTCTAGTGTGAGTGTGAGCCAGGCGAGCCGCTTGTGTAGCGCGCCCCTCAGCCTGTTAAGAGACGGACGAGCAACCAGGCTGCCAGTAGCCCCAAGCACACCCAGCAGAACCAGAAAAGCGCGCGTTCCCACCAGAGGGGTTCGCGCTCCATTGCTTCCAGCCGGTGTTTCAGGCTCATGCCTACCCCGTGGACCAGGACGCCGGTCACGAGGATGGGCAATGCGTAACCGCTAAGGACGTCGGGCACCAGCAAGGCCAAGCCGGCGCCCAGGACGATGGCGCCGAGGCCGGAGGCGAGCTCCGCAGCTTTAGCCGCGCCCCGAGCCACTGCCATCTGGGCTGCCGCTGTGCGAGTGGCCGCCGTGGCCGTGCCCCCGATGCATGAACATGTGCATCAGCGGGCAGGCAGCTAGGAAGGCATAAGGCAGCAGCGCCAGGACATGGTCTTTGTGCACCACGTACAAGTAGACGCTCGCGGCAATCGCAACCAGAGTCGCAACGATGCCGAACGGCGTCTTCCAGAACGAGGCGCGGGCGTGCTGGTCCATGATGGGCTCCTATGTCAACTGCAGCATGAGCCGCCAACCGTGGTTGCCTGTTGACGAGGGTCAATAGCAGCCGCTTTCGGGCCGCAACCGCAACCGCAACCGCCGGTGGCGCGCGGCTCGGGCCGCTGGACGGGCTCATCCCGCAGCTCCACGGGTGTGTAGCCAGCATCCTGGATGGCCTCGGCGAGTTCAGCGGTGGACGCCGAGCTGTTCACCCGAACGAGCTTCTGCTGAATGCGGATGTCTAGGCGAGCGTCTTTGTCGACGGCCGCCACGGCGCGGGAGATGGCGCTTGCGCAGTGCCCGCACGTCATGTAGTTGACTTGGAAGGTGACCATTGCTTCTCCTTTCGACGTTGGTAAAGCAACTATCAACCTTGACACCATGGGAGGGTCAAGGCCTTTTTCGCAGTTGACTTTCGAGGTGCCTGGGAGCAACGGATGACGATGGGCGCCGAGCACGGGCGGCCCAGTGCGCAGTCGCGCGGCGCATTACGAGGAGACGCATGGACGCTGCTCGGATGGCAGCTCCGGCAAACGGCTTTGATGCAAGTCAAGGCGGTGGCATCGGGGCCGCCTAGATTGATTCGTAGGCACTCCTTGCCGAATCGGAGACAGACATGACTACGCTCACCGCCCGTTTGCAGAGCGCTGACTCCTCTGCGGGCCCGCTTCGTACCGGCGTCGCGCTCGCCATCACGGTTGCCGTCTTTTACACGTTGTGCACCTTGGCTTGGCTTGCCGCCCCAGGGTCGTTCCTGGGCTTCATGAACAACCTGTTCCATGGCATTGATTTCAGCCCGCTGCTGAAGCCGGCACCGTTCTCTTGGGGAGGCTTCATCGAGGCCCTGCTGGTGATGTCTGTTTGGGCGTTCTTGGCTGGCACATTCTTCGCGTGGGTCCATCGCCGCCTTGCACGCTGATGGCCTTGGGTCCGGGAAGGCTTGGCGTGGAGTAGGGGTAGCAGCGTGAACAGGCGTTCGCCGCTGGGGAAGGCTCGGAAGAATCGAACCCCGTCTGAGACTTTTTGCGAGGCTCCTTGACCTTCCCACAGCGGTAAGGTTCATGATGTCTTTGTGCCGGCTAAAAGCCGGTGCATACACGGATGAACTCTCTGCCCCACGGTTAAACTGACACTGTGAAGTCGCTTCGCATCTGGCTCCTGGTACTGATGGCGGTGCTGCTCCCACTGAGGGGCGCGCTGGCTGCTGCCATGATGTGCCCGGTAGCGGGGACGGGCGTGCAGACCGAGGTGGTGCTGGCTGAGCAGGCGCACGACCACGGTCATAGTCACGCACAAGGGACGGACGACCACCAGGCGCAGCCTGAGGCGGGCTCCCATCATGCTGACCACCACGACTTTGCTGCTGGCGACTCCGCAGACAAGTGCAACCTGTGTTCGGCTTTCTGCTCCGTTACCGGCATGGTGAGTGGCTTCGCCACGACTGCTGAGCCGCAGACGGTCGCCGCCACGTTCCCGCACCTCTACGCTCCGCCTCCGAGCTTCGTGCCGGACGGTCTGAAGCGTCCTCCTCGAAGCATCTGACCCATTGAGGCCTCCGAGCGAGGCCTTATGGCGCTCGTGCGTCCGCACGGGCATCGGTCGACCACCTGTGTCGGCGGTTCAGATGACTTCCTTAATGAAAAAGAAACCTTCTTGGCTGGCTGCAGCCATGGCTCTGGGACTTCCGCTCGCGGTAGCTGCCCAGGCCAACCCCGCAGACCCTGCTGCGCCGGCGCAGGCGCTGGGCTACCAGTCCGCCTTCTCGGACTACAAGCCATGGCAGGACATCAAGCCCGCTGACTGGCGGGCGGTCAACGACACGGTCCGTGACGCGGCAGCCAAGGGCGGTGGCCATGCAGGTCATGGAGCTGCGCCGGCCGCTGCGCCTGCATCAGCAGCCGGCCCTCAGGCAGCACCGCGCCCGGCTGCGACTGACTCGGCACCCGCTCGTGCGCCTCAGGCGCCGTCCGGCCATCAGGGCCATGGGAGCCACAAATGATTCGCCGCACAGCTACTGCTGCAGCAACTCTGTTCCTGGCCGGCTGCGCCTCGTTCTCCCCGGATGGTGGTTTCGACCGTGTGACGGAGCTCACCAAGGAGCGCACCGGTCAGACCCCGACGTATCAGCGCAGCGCCCAAGACGCCGATACCGCCCGTGCTCGCGTCGACGAGCTGCTGAAGCAACCGCTGACCGCCGAGACCGCGGTGGAAGTCGCATTCCTCAACAACCGCGGTCTTCAGGCCAGCCTGAATTCGCTCGGCATCGCCGAGTCTGAGCTGGTGCGTGCTGGCCGGCTGGCGAATCCGCTGTTCAGCTTCGGCCGCATGCGTGAAGGCCACGGAATCGTCGAAATCGAGCGCTCGGTCGTCTTCAACGTGCTGGGCCTGCTCACGATGCCCGTCGCCCAGAACGTCGAGCGCCAACGATTTGAGCAGACGCAGCTGCAGGCGGCAAGCGAAGCAGTCGGCGTGGCCGTGGAAGCCCGCCGGGCGTTCTACAGCGCCGTCGCTGCCCAGGAGCTTGTGAAGTACCTGCAGCAGGTGAAAGAAGCCGCGGACGTCTCGAACGAGTTGGCCAAGCGCATGGTCCAGGCCGGCAACTTCAACAAGCTGGCGCAGATGCGCGAGCAGGCGTTCTACGCCGACGCGACGTCGGAGCTCGCCCGGGCCCAGCACCAAGCCGTCGCCGAGCGCGA
Organism: Pseudomonadota bacterium; assembly: GCA_023390985.1. Classification (GTDB taxonomy): domain Bacteria; phylum Pseudomonadota; class Gammaproteobacteria; order Burkholderiales; family Burkholderiaceae_C; genus Ramlibacter. The sequence goes on along the minus strand of JAEWBU010000406.1, from coordinate 344 downwards.
GCGCCTGACGCGCGCCTTGGGCCTCTGGGGCCAGCAACTGAGCTTCAAGCTGCCCGACCGCCTGCCGGACTTGCCGAAGGCTCCGCTGGAGCCGCAGAACGCCGAGCAGACGGCCATGGGGAAGCGCCTGGACGTGCTGGCGTCCCGTCGCAGTGCCGAATCCACCGCGCGCTCTCTGGGGCTGACGAAGGCTACTCGGTTCATCAACGTGCTCGAACTTGGCTACAACAACAAGAGCGTGACTGGCGAGGAGCGCGCGAACGGCTACGAGATTGAGCTGGAACTGCCCATCTTCGACTTTGGCTCGACCCGGATGGCGCGCGCTGAAGCCACGTACATGCAGG
>JAEWBU010000343.1 GCA_023390985.1 Pseudomonadota bacterium | reverse complement strand
CCGGGCGCGACGCGGCGCCGGCGCGCGCCACGACGCGCGCGGCGCCGCCGCCGTTCCGCAGCTGCAAGACTGCGACGCCATCCTCCTGGCGCAGTTTTCGACGTCGACGGCGCTGGATGCGGCCCACGCGGCCACCGCGACGCCGGTGCTCAGCGCGCCGGACGCAGCGGTGCTGGCGCTTAAGAAGCTGCTGAGCGCTTCATGAACACGCGCGACGGAGCAAAATCACTCGTCGAGAAGAAAATCCAGGCGAACTGACGTGATCATCGAAATCGCAGACATCAAGGTGCGTCCCGAGGACCGGGACGCCTTCTCCGAGGCCATCCAGCGCGCGGCCGCCACCGTGCTGTCCAAATCGGGCGGCTACCGGCGGCACCAGATCCTGGCGTGCCAGGAAACGCCGGGCCGGTTCATCCTGCACGTCGAGTGGGACTCGCTGGAGGCGCACACCGTCGGCTTCCGGCAGTCGCCCGCGTTCGCGCAGTGGCGCGCCATCATCGGCCCGTTCTTCCTGCAGCCGCCTCACGTGGAACACTTCGACGTCGTCGCGGCGTCCTGAGCTCGCGGACGAGCTGCTCGCCCTTCTCGGTCGGCCGCACCCACTCCACCCCCTCCGGGTCCCTGCCACAGACCAGCAGCCCGCGGCTGTTGGCCTCTTCCCAGACGGGCAGGCGCGGGCACGACGTCTTCCACGCGTCCATCACCTCCGTGTAGCGGCGACGCTTGCCGACCCAGGCGACGAGGTCGGACACCAGGGGATCGAGCGGATCGGCCATGAGGTGCTCCCGATGAGGACGGGACCCACGATAACGCCGCGGGCCCTGATGAGCAGGCCGCCTCGGATGCCTGCGCTCGAGTTGATCCCCACGGCCCCTTGGAGTACACAAGCAGCCTTCGCTTTGAGGAGACTGCGCCATGAAGCTCTATTGCCATCCGGGCTCCACCACCTCCCGGACCGTCATGTTTTTCGCGGCCGAAGCGGGCATCCCGCTGGAACTGCAGATCGTCGACCTGTTCACCGGGGAGCAGTACCAGCCCGCGTACGAGGCGATCAATCCCAACCACCTGGTGCCCGTGCTCGAGGACGACGGCTTCCGCCTCACGGAGAGCTCCTCCATCCTGAAGTACCTGGCGGAGAAGACCGGCTCGCCCGCGTACCCGAAGGACCTGAAGCAGCGCGCGCGCGTGAACGAGGCGATGGACTGGGTGAACACGCAGCTGAACCGGGACTACTGCTACGGCTTCGTGTACCCGCAGATCTTCGGCTTCCACAAGCGGCGCAGCGACGAAGCGCAGAAGGCGCAGCTCGATTGGGGGCGCGAACGCGCGCAGGGCTGGCTCAAGGTGCTGGACAGCCACTTCCTCGGAAGCGGCAGGAAATACCTGTGCGGCGACTCCATCACCCTCGCGGACTACTTCGCCGCGCCCTTCGTGCATGTCGGCGAGCTGACCGGCAGCGACCTCGCGGCCTATCCGAACGTCGCGGCCTGGCTGGGCCGGCTCAAGGCCCTGCCGAACTGGAACCGGACGTTCGAGGCCATCACGGCGTACGGCGCATCGCTCAAGGGCCAGCCGATGGTGGCCGTGTGACGCCATGATCCGCAAGCTGCACCACGCCGCGTACCGCTGCCGCAACTCCGAGGAGACGCGCCGGTTCTACGAGGATTTCCTGGGCCTGGCGTTCGCGGGCGTGGTGGAGATCAGCCAGACCCAGACCGGCCGCGAAACGGAAACGCTGCACACCTTCTACCGGATGGACGACGGCTCCTTCCTCGCTTTCTTCGAAGCGCCGGACATGCCCTTCGAGTTCAAGCCGCAGCACGATTTCGCCCTGCACATCGCGCTCGAGGTGGATCCCCAGGTGCTGGAGTCCATGTTCGAGGAGGGCAAGCGCAGGGGCATCGAGACGCGCGGCGTCTCCAGCCACGGATTCATCCATTCGATCTACTTCCGCGACCCGAACGGCTACGTGGTGGAACTCTGCGCGCGCACGCCGGGGCACGACGAGGCGATGGATCCATCGGTCAACAACGCGCGGCAGCGGCTGCAAGCCTGGAACAGTCGCACCGCCGCCGCGGATTCGAGGCAGACGTCACCTCCCTGAAAGCGATCGACGAGGGTCCCGCGCGACAATCCCTCCTCTAGGGGGGAAGTGTGTCTCTGAGGACCTCTGTCGCATCGTTCCGCGCCGAGGCGATGGCCATCGCGCGCCGGCCCATGTTCCGCGAGGGGGCCGTCGAGGCCCTGCCGATGGCGTTCGGCCTGGCGGCGTGGGGCCTGGTCGCCGGGGTGGCGATGGCCAAGAGCGGCATGGGCGTGCCGCTCGCCATCCTGATGTCGCTCACGGTCTATGCCGGCTCCGCACAGATAGCCGCGCTGCCGCTGATCGCGTCGGGTGCGCCCGTCTGGGTGGTCTGGGCCACCACGCTGTGCGTCTGCCTGCGGTTCATGGCGTTCAGCTTCCACTACCGGCCGTACTTCGCGCACCTGCCGCGCGGACAACGCATCGGGCTCAGCTTCTTGATGGGCGACACCAACTTCGCGCTGTTCATCCGCCGCTTCCCCGAGCCGGTGCCGGGCCCGGCGTACGAGGACTACTTCCTGGGCACCGCGCTGGTCACCTACGGCATCTGGCAAGTGGCGATCATCATCGGCATCGTCGCGGGCGCCGGCATCCCGGCCTCGTGGGGCCTCGGCTTCGCGGGCACGATGGCGCTGCTGGCCCTGACGTGCACGCAGCTTCGCAACCCCATCACCTGGGTGGCCGCGGTGGTCGCGGCCTGCGCCGCCGTCGCGGCCTACGCCCTGCCCTTGAAGCTGAACATCCTGGTCGCCATCGCGGCCGCGGTCGCCATCGGCGTGCTGGCCGATCGTGCGCAGGCGTTCCGCGCGGGAGCGAAGCCGTGAGCGCGCTGGAGATCTTCATCACCACGCTCGGCATGGCCCTGATCACGCTGGCCTGCCGCGCGTTCTTCCTGCTGCCGAAGCAGGACCTGCCGATGCCGCACTGGCTGCGCGAGGGCCTGCGCTACGCGCCCATCGCCGCCCTGGCGGCGGTCGTCGCGCCGGAACTGGTGCTGACGCAGGGCCAGCTGATCGACACCTGGCGCGACGCGCGCATCTTCGGGGCGCTGGCGGGGCTGGCGTTCTATGCGTGGCGGCGCAGCCTGTTCGGGACGATCGTTTGCGGGACGGGGGTGATGTTGGGGTTGAGGTTTGGGTTGGGGTGGTAGGCCTTTCGGGCTAAGACAGGTTTCGTAGCGATCTACGCGCCTCGCTGACGCGCTGGCGTTTTCACGTCGGCTATTGCTGAAAGAGGTGTGACGTCGCGACAGCAGGATTTGTCGAATCAACGTCTTGCGGCAAACTTCTACGCCATGAGTTCAGGTCTTATCCGACAGTGTTATCCCGCGTGCGTGCGGTCTGCATTGCGTTAGGCGTTACGCGTGACTCCCGACCAGATCGCATCTCTCTTGAAGGACGTGGTGCTCACCCTTGCAGGCGCAGTCGGCGCGTTCGTCGCTGTGCGAGGCCTAACCACGTGGAATCGGCAATTGAAAGGTGGCGCCGAGTACGAGTTGGCAAGGCGCGTCTTGAAGCTTACATACAGGCTGCGCGATGCGCTGAAATCTGTGCGGCACCCCGCCATGTGGTCCGCTGAAATGCCCTCACCTCCCGAAGCGGACGCAGCGAACATGTCCCGGGATGAGATTTCCCACTATGGCAGCGCCATGGCCTATCAAGCACGGTGGCAAAGAGTCTCTGACGTTCGAACCGAACTCCAAACAGAATTGCTCGAGGCGGAGGTCCTTTGGGGAACGGAACTGCGCAAGCGTTTCGTCGCGCTCGACAAACTAGAACACGAACTCTTCGTAGCAGTTCGAAGCTACTTGGATCTATGCAATCCGAACGCACCGGAGCCCAGAAAGCAGGCGGTGTACAAGCGCCGGAACACGGAGCGCGACATCATGTACGACGACCTGAGCGAAGAGGGCGATGAGTTCACGAGAGATGTCCTTCGTGCCATCGGGCCCATCGAAGACTACGTCAAGCCCCACCTGCGGAGATGAAGCCTAAGGTCGCTCACGGATCGTAGGCGCGGACTTCTCCTGGTGAGGGGGTTTGTGTAAACGCACGAGCACTTTGGAAGCGCGCCGGCCCACTCCGACCTTAAGAAAGGACAATCCATGAGCGATTGGGATTTCCTCCACGAGATGCACGATCGTGGCTATAGCCCAGAGGAAATAGCTGATGCAGCCGGCTCGGGTGCCGCGCCCTGGGAATGGGAATACATCAGCAGAGAATGGATCGACTCCAGGCTCGCAGATGAGCCGGAGGATGACCCCTACTCAGTCAAGCCTGGCACGCCCTTTCAGAGCAGGGAAGGATTTCCCTTCAGCGTCCTGCAGCAAGCAGAGATCTTTCATGATCTAGTTGATTGCGCAGCGCGCCACTTCACGAACACTGGCAGGTACTTGCAGATCTGGGGCGAACTCGGAGAGATCTACGCTGAGATCAAGTTCGGACTGCGCCGCCATGGAACCCATCGGGCTGGTTCCGACGGGACAATTGCCGGCAAGCTTGTTGAGGTGAAAACCATCTCTCCGGAGACCAACAGGGACCACGTGCTCGTCAAGAGCCAAGGCAACTTCGAACAGTTGCTCATCGTCCGCATTGATCGGGACTTTCAATTCCAAGGTACGTTAGTGGAAAGAAGCGAGCTACAGGGCGGCGCTGGTAAGTTTCTCAAAGGCCGACTCAAAGATGGTGCAAGCGATGCCTAACAGTTCATTCACCGCTTGGCCGCGCGTCTTAGATCAGGTCTTAGGCCGGTGAAAGAGCGCTGATGCGCCCCTTCGATACTCCATCAAACGCGTGATAGGCGTCAGAAAGCACTTGGAATCCGATCGCATGTCCTCGGCTGCCCGAGAGAGGCTTCGACGCTACCTCGTGAATGCGAGCGTGCTGCTCTATTTCTTGAGCTTCGCGCTTCCAGCATACGTGACCACAACTACCAGAACGGCGCAGACGCACTTCGGTGTCGAGGCATTCCTTCTTGGACCGATTGGCGTCTCTGCAGGCCACTTCTCCTGGGGCGCGAACGTCCTACTTTGGCTTTCTTGGGGTGCACAAAGAAAGGGGCGCCGCATGAAATCCTTTCTCCTCGCTTTGATTGCGGCGGCTGTTGCCTCGTCCTTCCTTCTGCATCGGACTATCGCCGTAGGAAGTGCCGGCGACTACAAGTTCTACGCTTCGTCGGGCTTCTACGTTTGGCTCGCGAGCATTCTTTTCGCCGCAGCCGCGGGCTGGAACGTCGGCGGTTCTACGAATGATGAAAGTCGTGTCGCACCCGAAAAAAGTGAAGGTGCGCAGGCTACTGATCCCGCACCACCCCCACCTCCCGCAACCGCGCCAGCACCCGCCGCAGCATCTCGTCGCACCGCGCCCCCATGAAGTCGTGCACGTCGCAAAGCGCCGCCTCCCCCGCCCCGTCCAGCTGCTGCCGCAGCATCGCGCGGGCGCGCAGGTACCGGGTCTTCACCACGTCCTGTGACACGCGCAGGCTCGCGGCCGTGTCCTCCACGCTGCGGTCGGCGACGGCGCGCAGGATGAAGACGCAGCGGTAGATCGGCGGCAGCAGGTCGATGGCGGCTTCCAGCCGGCGCCGCAACTCGTTGCGCGACGCCGTGGCCTCCGGCGTGTGGTCGTCGGCCATGGCGCTCTCCTCGTGGAACAGGAGGCCCTCGTCCAGGAACACGACCTTCCCGAGCTTGCGCTGCCGCCCCAGCGCCTGGTTGATGACGATGCGCGTGAGCCAGGTGCCCAGGCTCGAATCGCCGCGGAACGCGTCCAGCGCCAGGAAGGCGGCCAGGTAGCCCTCCTGCACCGCGTCCTGCGCCTCCGCGTCGTCGGCCAGGATGCCGCGCGCGGCGCGGAACAGCAGGCGGTTGTAGCGGCGCATCAGCTGCGCGAAGGCATCGGCCCGGCCGGCGCGCAGGCGGGCCAGCAGCTCGAGGTCGCCGTCGTCGAAAGGGACCGAGGTGTCCTGCTCGACCTCCCGTGCCAGGTTGGACATCGCGCCTCCTACAGCGACTTGAGGTACTGCGCCACGTCCTGCACTTCCTGCGCCGTCAGCCCGAGCCCACGTCCCTGGTTGTAGCGCTGGACCGCGTCCTCGGCGGTGGCGGCCGAACCATCGTGGAAGTACGGCGCGTGCTGCCACAGGCCGCGCAGCGGCGAGGTGCGGTACAGCCGGGTCGCGGACCGGCTCGCGTAGCTCGGGTTCTCCGGCTCGACGATCGAGTCCTGCGGCGGATGCAGCAGCGAGTTGGCGTCGGTGAACGCGGCGCCGCTGTGGCAGGTGGCGCACTGCGCCTTGCCGGCGAACAGCAGCTGCCCGCGCGCGGCGGCCACCGGGTCGAACGAGCCCGCCGGCGGCGTGGGCGCGGCCAGCGACAGCTGGTAGGCCTGCAGCGCCGGGAGCTTGCTGGAGACCTGGTCCTGCGTTCCGTTGGTGATGCTCAGGTTCAGGCGCGGTTCGGTGAAGCTGCCCTCCCCGCCCATCTGGGTCACGGCGACGTAGCGGTTCCAGTAAGCGAGCTCGTCGCCGTCGCCGGTGAAGGTGATCCTGTGGATGTCGGCCAGTCCGTAAGCGGGCGGGATCACGACGGGCTTGCTGATGCCGTCGATGTTGAAGCGCGGGTCGTACTTGCCCTTGCCCCAGGAGTTGTAGACCGCCTTCTTGGTCGCATCGACCGCCGGCGACAACGCGATGATCGCGCCGGGGTTCAGGTCGCGGTTGGGCCAGCCGTCCAGCCGCTTGCCGATGCCTTTCGCGAACGAGTCGTCCACCGTGGAATGGCACAGCGCGCAGGTGATGCCCACGCGCGTCAGCCGGTCCACGCCGTTGATGGTCTCCACCTGGCCCTTCACGCCGACCACGGCATTGAGCTTGATCAGCGTGACGGTCGTGGCCGGGCTGTCCAGGTCGACCTGTCCGGCCTGGATGGCGGCGGCCACCGCGGGCGGGATCGCGTCGGCGTCCACCTTGAGCCCGACCGACAGCGCGACGTTGGGCGACACCGCCTGCTCGATGACCTCATGCATGCGCAGCGTGTCGGTCCACTGGCGTTCGTCGCCGAAGGTGTCGAACCGGAAGATCTCGCGGCCCTGCTCGACCAGCTGCGCCTGCGTCGGGCCCGCGGCCGGCGCGGGTCCGGAACCCTGGGCCGGAGCGGAAGGCGCGGCGGGGGCGGAATCGCCTCCACCACCGCCGCCGCCACCGCAGGCGGGGATCAGCGCCGCAGCCAGCAGGGCTGTCAGCAGGATGGGCACGGTCTTGCTCGGCTGGGGCATGGCGGCTTCCTCGCGTGGGTGTTGGCGTTGGATGCGCCCCCGGCCCGAAACGTGACAACCGGGAAGCAAGTGGGGCTTCTCGCTGGCATCGCCCCGCTGCCTTCGCCTGCGCCGCGCGGGATGCCGCGCGGGCAAAGTGGCGCCATGCCCTCCAGCATCTGGACCATCGGCCACTCCACGCGCGGCGCGGATGACTTCGTCGCCGTGCTGCAGTCGCACGGCATCGAGGTGGTCGCGGATGTCCGCCGGTTCCCGGGCTCGCGCCGGCATCCGCAGTTCGGCGGCGATGCGCTCGCCGCGCGCCTGGCCGCCGACGACATCGGCTATGCGTGGCTCTCGCGGCTGGGCGGGCGCCGCCGGGGCGACTCGGGTCCGGAGCAGGAAGGCTGGCGCAATCCTTCGTTCCGCGCCTATGCCGCGTACACCTGGACCGAAGAGTTCGCGCAGGGCCTCGACGAGCTGCTGCTCATCGCCGCCGGCGCACGCACGGCGGTGATGTGCTCCGAACTGCTCTGGTGGCGCTGCCACCGCGCGCTGGTCGCCGACGTGCTTCGCTTCCTGGGCGCGGAGGTGATCCACCTCGCGGGCGAAGGCCCGGGCACGCCCCACCCCTTCACCTCGCCCGCGCGCGTCTGCGACGACCGGCTGGTCTATCCGGCGGATGGCTGCTGCTGATCGCCCGCCTGCTGCACCGGCAGCCGCAGCACGAACTCGCTGCCCCGACCCGCGCCCTCGCTGCGGCCCTCGAGCGTGCCGCCGTGCATCTCGGCCAGCCGCCGCGAGAGCGCCAGCCCGATGCCGAGGCCGCCCTGGGCCTGGCCGCCGTCGCGGAGCCCGCGGCTGAACATCTCGAACATGCGCGGCAGCGCCTCCGGCTCGATGCCGATGCCCGTGTCGCGAACGCTGACGACCACCTGGCCGTCGTCGCGCCGGCAGCGCACCGCGATGCTGCCGGGCTGGTCGGTGTACTTGGTGGCGTTGTTCAGCAGGTTGGCCACGATCTGCGCCAGCCGGACCGGATCGCCGTCCACCAGCAGCGGCTGGGCCGGGGCCTCGAACGACAGGTCGTGGCCCGCCGCCTGGATGAGCGGGTCGCAGGTTTCGATCGCGCTGCGGATGACGTGGGCGACGTCCACCGGTTCCATGCGCAGCGACAGCGCGCCGCGGCTGATGCGCGACAGCTCGAGCAGGTCATCGACCAGCCGCACCAGGTGGTTGAGCTGGCGATCCATGATCACCTGCAGCCGCTCGGTCCTGGGGTTGGCCGGATCCGCGCGCCGCAGCAGCGTCAGCGCGTTGCGAAGCGGCGCGAGCGGATTCCTCAGCTCATGCGAGAGCGTGGCGAGGAACTCGTCCTTGGCGCGGTCCGCCTGCGCCAGCTGCTGCGCGTGCTCGCGCAGCGCCTGCTCCGCCGCCTGGCGGTCGGTGACGTCGCGCGTCGTGCCGGCGATCGCCACCACCTCCCCGCCGGCGTCGAGCACCGGCGCGAAGATGTAGTCGTAGATGCGCCTGCCGTTGGTGCCGGTGAAGGGGATCTCGCCGCGGATCGGGGCCCGGGTGCGGATCACCTGGTCGATCTCGGCGTCGTGCAGGTCGGCGTGCCACTGCTCGTAGCCGAGATCCATCCAGCGCTTGCCGCGCACGTCGTCCACGCCCCACACCTTGAGCAGCGCCTCGTTGGCGTAGATGGCGCGGTGCTCCAGGTCGAACACGTAGACGAAGTCCGGCGTGCTGTTGAGCGCGGTCTCGTAGATGCGGCGCTGGGTCTCCGATTCGATGATCAGGCGTTCGCGCTCGGCTTCCAGGCGCTTGGACGCGGTCACGTCGCGGAAGTACACCGAGACGCCCTCGGGCGCGGGGAACGCCGTCACCTCGTACCAGCGCTCGTGCCCGGCATAGAAGGCCGTGAAGCTGCACATCTCGCGCTGCTCCATGGTGCGCCGGTAGCTGCGCTCGAAGGGCGTGCCTTCGAGTCCCGGGTACTCCGACCACAAGGTCCGCCCCTCGAGCGTCCCGCGTTCACGGCCGAGGATGCGGTGCGCTTCGCGGTTGACGTAGTCGAACCGCCAGCGGCGGTCGAGCGTGAAGAAACCTTCGGTGATGCTCTCCAGGATCGCCACCGCGTCGCGCCGGGTCTTGGCGGAGGCTTCCTCGATGCGATGCAGGACGTACTCGACCGCGGTGCCGTCCTCCGACAGCACGGGCGAGTTGACCGCGTTCCAGAACCGCTCCTCGAACTCGACGCCCGACGCCGTCGGCCGCCGCACGTCGTACCGTTGGGTTGCCATGACGTCGGTTTCGCGCGTGTCGATCACCTTCCGGAACGACTCCCGCAGCGTGCGGGTGGCGCGCGCATCCACGGCCGGGTTGTCGGGGAAGGCTTCGAAGACCGGACGGCCGAAGATGCCGCGGTCGCTGTGCGTCGCCTTCAGGTACTCATCGCTCGCGGCGACGATGGTGAAGGGCTCGCCCGCCTCGAGGACCAGGAGAAGGTCGGGGGCGTTCCGGACGAAGCGCTGAATCTGCTCGGGGCTCAAGTGGGTGAAGGCCGAAGGGCGCGTTTTTGCTCCGGATTCTAGGGAAACGGCTGCGCGCCGGGGCTTGCGCGCACGCGATCCGGGCGGGAGTGGATACGCTCCTACGCGATCGGACGCGCGCAGGCCACAGATCGGCGCGCGAGTCGCGGTTCCAATGCGGCCCGTGGCAAGGCAACCCTTTTCCGTCGAAGACCTGTACCTGCACCACAAGGTGCGCGAGAGCCAGTGCGACCCGGCCGCGGGGTTCGCGGTGTGCACGGTCGAGTCGATCGACCGGGACGGCGACGGCTACCTCTCCAGGCTCTGGCTGTTCCCGCTGGATGGAAGCCCCGGACGCCAGCTCACCCACGGCCCGGGCCGGGACAGCACGCCGAAGCTGTCGCCCGACGCCCGGCAACTGGCCTTCGTCTCGACGCGAAGCGGGACGCCGCAACTGTTCCTGCTCGACCTGGCCGGGGGCGAAGCGCGGCAGGTCTGCAGCTTCGCGGCCGGCGTCGTCGACGTCGAGTGGTCGCCCGACGGGACGTACCTGCTCGCCACGGCCGCGGTGAAGGTCGATCCCGACCTGCGCGGCCGGCGGTCCGCGCAGCCGCCCAGGGAACGCAAGGTGCAGGTCGAGGTGGCCTGGCGGCTGCCCTACAAGACGGACGGCGTCGGCTACCAGCTCGACCGCGAGATCCACCTCTTCAGGATCGACCCGGCCGCCGGCCAGGCCGAGCAGCTCACGGACGGCGCCATCGATGTCTTCGGTTTCTGCGCCTCGCCCGATGGCGGCCGCATCGCCTACGTGCGCTCGCGCGAAGGGCGTTTCGCGCACCGGACCGACCTGTGGCTGTGCCAGGCCGACGGCAGCGGGCACCGCGAGGCGACGCGCGACATCGCCACCGTCATGCAGCCGGTCTGGTCACCCGATGGCGGGCACATCGCTTTCGCGGGCGCGGTGAAGGAAGGCGACGCGCAGTCGCGGTTGTGGCTGCACGACGTCGAGCGCAACGAAGCGCGGCCGCTCGGCGACGAGTCGATCGAGCTGGCGAGCGGCGAGCCCTTCCGATGGCGCGCGGACGGTTCGGGACTGCTCTTCGTGCGGGCGCATCGCGGCAGGCACCACGTCGCCGGGATCGACCTGAAGGGCCAGGTGCGCGCCGTTCCCGGCCCGGACCGGCAGCTCAGCGCGTTCTCCGCCGGTGAAGGCGCGCTGGTGTACTGCGTCGACCATCCCGCCTGGCCCAGCGAGCTGTGGACCTGCGGCCTGGACGGCGCCGGCGAACGCAAGCTCAGCCACTTCAACGCATGGTGGGAAGAGCGCACGCCGATCCGCGCCGAGCTGCGGTCCTTCGAGGTGCCCGACGGCCGAGGCGGCACCGAGACGGTCGAGGGCTGGCTGCTGCGCGCCGAGGGCGCGAAGGGTCCCGGCCCGCTGCTGGACGACCTGCACGGCGGGCCGGCGTCGTATGCGCTGCTGGACTTCGACACCAATGTCTTCTGGCAGGTGCTCTGTTCCAGCGGCTGGTCGGTGCTGGCGCTCAACGCGGTGGGCTCGGCGAGCTACGGGCCCGAGTTCTGCGCGCGCCTGGCCGGGCACTGGGGCGAGTACGACCTGCCGCAGCACCTGGCGGCCCTCCGCAGCCTGCAACGGGAAGGCGTCTGCGACGACCGGATCGCGGTCTCCGGCAAGTCGTACGGCGGCTTCCTGGGCGGCTACGCGATCGGCAACACCGACCTGTTCCGGGCGGCGGTGGTGATGGCGCCCGTCGGCAACATCGAGACCCACTACGGAACCTCGGACGGCGGCTACTACGCCGATCCGCTGTACATGGGGACGGCACCGGCGTTCGATCGCCGGGCCGCGCGCAAGCTCTCGCCCATGCGCCACGTCGAGGAGTCGGGCACGCCGACGCTGTTCATGCAGGGCTCGCAGGACGAGCGCTGCCCGAAGTGCCAGTCCGAGGAGCTGTTCGTGTCCATGTACCGCGCCGGCCGGGCGAGCACCGAGCTGGTCCTGTACCCCGACGAGAACCACGGCTTCCTCGGCCACGGCAAGCCTTCCTGCCGCGAGGACGCGGCGCGGCGGATCGTCGACTGGGTCCGCCGGCACGCGGAGGCCGCGGCGGCTTCGTGAGGCCCCTCGCATGGCGACGGCGACGTTCCGCTTCTACGAGGAGCTGAACGAGTTCCTCGCGCCCGGGCGCAGGCGCCGCGAGTTCAGCGCGCCCTGCGCCCGCGCCGCCACCACCAGGCACATGATCGAGGCGCTCGGCGTGCCGCACACCGAGGTCGAGCTCATCCTGCTCAACGGCGAGTCGGTCGGCCTGGACGTGCCGCTGCGCGAAGGTGACCGCGTGGCCGTGTACCCGAAGTTCGAGGCGTTCGACGTCACGCCGCTGCTGCGCGTGCGCGCCGGGCCGCTGCGCGAAACGCGGTTCGTCGCCGACGTCCACCTGCGTCCGCTGGCCCTCCTGCTGCGGATGATGGGATTCGACACCCTGTACGACAACGGCTTCGCCGACGACGAGATCGAGCGCATCGCGGCCGCGCAGGGCCGCATCGTGCTGACGCGCGACCGCGACCTGCTCAAGCGGCGCGGCGTCACCCACGGCTGCTACCTCCACGCGCCGCGGGCGGAGCAGCAGCTGCGGGAGCTCTTCGAGCGGCTGGACCTGGCGCGCAGCGCGCGGCCCTTCACGCTGTGCCCGCGCTGCAATGCGCCGCTGCGTGACGCCGCGAAGTCAGAAGTGGAGGATCGGCTGCCGACGGGCGTGGGCGAGCGCTACGAGCGCTTCCGCGCCTGCGGAACCTGCGGCCGCGTGTTCTGGGAAGGCGCGCACTGGCAGCGCTTGCGCGAGCAGTTGCGCTACTGAGACCCGCCCGCTTCGGCCAGGATGGCCTGGGCACGCAGCAGCACCGGGCGGTCGATCATCTTTCCATCCACCGCGACCGCCGCACCCGCCGCACCGGCGGCGGCCTGCAGGACCCGCGTCGCCCAGCCCACCTCCGCCCCGGAAGGACTGAAGGCCGCATTCACCGCCTGCACCTGCCGGGGGTGGATGCACAACTTGCCGCCGAAGCCCAGCCGCCGGGCCCTCGCCGCCTCGGCAGCCAGCGGCGCCGGGTCGTCGATCGCGGTGCACACCCCGTCGATGGGCGCCACTACGCCGGCCAGCCGCGAAGCCAGCACGAGACCGGAGCGGAAGGCGAGCAGTGCGTCGTCCTCGCCGCTGATGCCGAGGTCGAGCTGGAAGTCGATCGAGCCGAACGCGAGCCGCTCCACGCCCGCCGTTGCTGCGAGCGCCCTCGCCTGGTCGAAGCCGATCGCGGTTTCGATCAGCGGCAGCACCGCGCGCGCGCCGGCGGCGCGCAGGGTTTCGATGTCCTCGCGGCGCTCGGCCTTCGGCAGCATGATCCCCGCCACGCCGGGACGGCCGGCGAGCTCGCTGTCTTCGCGGAACCACGCGGTGTCGGCCGCGTTGATGCGCACCAGCACCGGATGGTCCGGATGCAGCCACGCCGACAAGGCGGCGCGGGCCGCAGCCTTCCGTTCCGGCGCCACGGCGTCTTCGAGATCGACGATCACCGCATGGGCGCCGCTGGCCCAGGCCTTGTCGAAGCGCTCCGGCCGATCACCGGGAACGAACAGGTAGGAGCGAGGGGGCGTGGGCATGCCGGTCCGGGCCTCAGATCGCCTGCTGCTCGCGCAGCGCCGCGATGGCCTGCTCGCCGCGTCCGAGCTCGCGCAGGATGGCCTGCGTGTGCTCGCCCACGGCGGGGATGGGGTCCATGCGGTAGTCGAAGCTGTTGTTGCGCCCCGGCGGCACCAGCGCCGCGATGGGCCCCAGGGGCGTGTCGACCCGGCCCACGCGGCCGCGGGCCTTCAGCTGCGGGTGCGACCAGAGGTCGGCCATGGTGTTCACCTGCGCGTTGGCGATCTTGGCCCGCTCCAGCCGTTCGATCACCTGGGCGGCCGTGAGCTTGCCGAACTCCTCCAGGATCAGCGCGCGCAGCGCCGCGCGGTTCTCGTTGCGCTGGGCATTGCTCGCATACAGCGGGTCTTCGGCGAGCGAAGCCTGCAGCAGCACATGCTCGCAGAAGGCCTTCCATTCGCGCTCGTTCTGCAGGCCCAGCATCACCGACTTGCCGTCGCCGGCCTCGAACGGACCGTAGGGATAGATCGTCGCGTGCGAGGCGCCGCTGCGGGGCGGCGGCGATGCGCCGTCGTAGGCGTAGTACATGGGAAAGCCCATCCACTCGGCCAGGCACTCGAGCATCGAGACGTCGATGTGGGAGCCTTCGCCGGTCCGCTGCCGCTGCAGCAGTGCCGCCAGCACGCTGGAGTAGGCGTACATGCCGGCCGCGATGTCGGCGATGGAGTTGCCCGACTTGCACGGCTCGTCCGGCGTGCCCGTCACCGACAGGTAGCCGGCCTCGCTCTGGATCAGCAGGTCGTAGGCCTTCTTGTCCCGGTAAGGGCCGTCGTTGCCGTAGCCGGAGATGTCGCACACGATCAGCCGCGGGAACCGCGAGCGCAGTTGCTCGTAGCCGAGGCCCATGCGTGCCGCCGCGCCGGGCGCCAGGTTCTGCACCAGCACGTCGGCACCGGCCAGCAGGTCCTTCAGCACCGCCAGCGCGGCGGGCTGCTTGAGGTCGAGCGTGAGGCTTTCCTTGGAGCGGTTGACCCAGGTGAAGTGCGACGAGAGGCCGTTGGCGCGCTGGTCGTAGGCGCGGGCGAAGTCGCCCTCCCCCGGCCGCTCCACCTTGATCACGCGGGCGCCCAGGTCGGCCAGTTGCCGCGTGCAGAACGGCGCCGCGATCGCGTGCTCGAGCGAGACGACGGTGATGTTGTCCAGCGGTCGGGCCATGGCCGCGTCAATCCACGGTGGCGCCGGACGCCTTGACGATGCGCGCCCACTTCACCAGGTCCTCCTGCAGCAGCTTGGCGAACTGCTCAGAGGACACGGGCTGGGTCGGCGTGCCGGCGATCTCCACGCCCTGCTGCTCCAGCTTCTCGCGCAGGTCCCTGGACGCCATCGCCTTGGCCATCGCGTCTTCCAGGCGCGCCGCCACGTCGGCCGGCACCCCGGCGGGCGCGAACAGCCCGATCCACAGCGTGCCGCTGTAGCCGCGCACGACTTCGCCGATGGTGGGCACGTCCGGCAGCACGGGCGAGCGCGCCGATCCGCTGACGGCCAGCGCGCGCAGCTTGCCCGCCTTGATGTGCGACAGCGAGGAAGGCAGGCTGCCGAACAGGATGGGCAGCTGTCCGCCCAGCACGTCGTTCATCGCGGGCGCCACGCCCTTGTACGGCACGTGCTGCAGCTGGATGCCGGCCATGCTGTTGAGCATTTCGCCCAGCAGGTGGTTGAGCGTGCCGTTGCCCGCCGACGCGTACTGGTAGCCGTTCGGCTTGGCCTTCGCCATCGTGATCAGCTCGTTCAGGTTCCTGGCCGGGAACGAGGGATGCACCAGCAGCACGTTGGGCACGGCGCCGACCAGCGTGATCGGGCGGAAATCCTTCACCGGGTCGAAGCCGGGGTTCTTGTAGAGCGCGGGGTTGATCGCCTGGCTGCTGCTGATGGTCATCAGCAGCGTGTAGCCGTCCTTGGGCGCCTTGGCCGCCAGCTGGGTGCCGATGTTGCCGCCGGCGCCGGGCCGGTTGTCCACCACCACGTTGCCCTGCAGCACTTCCGCCAGCTTCTGGCTGACGACGCGGCCGACGATGTCGTTGGTGCCGCCCGGCGCCTGCGGCACGATCATCGTGACGGGCCGGCTCGGATAAGGCGTTTGCGCGGCGGCCAGCAGGGGCGTGGCGATGGCGGCGGCGAGCAGCGCGCGGCGCGCGCCGCTGAAGCGGGATCGGTTCATGGGGGACTGTCTCCTTGGAGGGGCGATCGTGTCACCGCGACCGGCAACCCACAATCATTCATTTCGCAAGCCAGCGTTCGGAATCGCCGAAGGCTTAGCATCGCCGCATGGACTTCGACCTGACCGACCTGCGCCTCTTCGCCGCGGTGGCGCGCGAGGAGAACCTGACGCGCGCGGCGCAGGTGCAGCACCTGTCGCTGGCCGCGGCCAGCGCGCGCATCAAGGCGCTGGAGCAGCAGGCGGGCGTGCCCCTGCTGGAGCGGGAGGCGCGCGGCGTGCGGCTGCTGCCCGCCGGCGAGGCCTTCCTGCACCACGTGCGGGCCGTGCTGCGCGAGGCGCAGGCGCTGCGCGACGAACTGGACGAGTACGGCGCCGGGCTGCGCGGCCATGTGCGCGTGTTCGCCAACACGACGGCCGTCACCGACTTCCTGCCGGAGATCCTGCCGGGCTTCTTCAGGTCCCATGCCGGCGTGAACATCGACCTGCGCGAGAAGCCCAACGCGGAGATCGCCACCGGCGTGCTGGAAGGCCTGGCCGACGTGGGCATCGTGGCCGGCGAAGTCGACACGCGAGGCCTGCGCTCCATCCACTTCAGCACCGACCAGCTGGTGCTGGTGGTGCCGCGCGGGCACCGCCTGGCGCGCCGCAAGCGCGTCGCCTTCGCCGACACGCTCGGCGAGGACGCGGTGGGCATGCACGGCGGCAGCACGCTGCAGGCCTTCCTGTCGAACATCACCGAGGAGCTGGGCCGTCCGCTGAAGCTGCGCATCCAGGTCTACGGCTTCGACGCCATGTGCCGGATGATCGCGGCCGGCGTGGGCATCGGGGTCGTCCCGGAGAGCGCGGCCCGGCGCAACATCGCCACGCTGGACCTGGTGCAGGTAGACCTCACCGACGCCTGGCGCGTCCGCAAGCGCTACATCCTCGTGCGGGACGGCGACGTGCTGGCCACCTACGCGCGTTCGCTGGTGCGGACCATCTGCACGCACTACGGCTGCGACGTGCGGATCTGAACGCGGATCAGGCCGGCCGCAGGTAGGACTGCCAGGCCGTCGAGACGGCCCATCCGCGCTGCCGCGCGAACTCCCCGGCGTCCATCTTCGGACCGCCTTCGGGGCGCAGGCGGAACACCTCGATCAGGCCGCCGTGGGCCCAGATCACGATGGAGTGCTCGGTCACGCCCGCGACGTCGCCGGGCTTGTGGCCCGCGGCCACGTAGCGGCCCACCACGTGCTTGCGGCAGTCGAAGAACCGCACCTTCACGCCATCGAGCAGCGTCCAGGCGCCCGGCGCCGGGTTGCACGCGCGGATCAGGTTGTAGGCGACGTCGACGTGCCCGTTCCAGTGGATGCGCGCCTCCTCGTCCTGCATCCAGCCTTCGTAGGTGGCATGGCGCTCGTCCTGCAGGCGCTCCTCGTGGCGCCCGCCCACCACCAGGTCGGCGGCTTCCAGCAGCGCGCTCACGCCCATGGGAAAGAGCTTGTTGAAGTAGACCTCGCCCAGGGTCTCGTCGGCGCCGATGACGCAGCGCTTCTGCAGCACGACCGGCCCTTCGTCGAGTCCGTCGGTGGGACGGAAGATGGTGATGCCGGTCTCGCGCGCGCCCAGCGCGATCGGCCAGCTGATGGAGGACGGCCCGCGGTGCTTCGGCAGCAGCGAAGGGTGGTACTGGATCGTGCCGTGCCGCGGGATGCCGACGAACGACTGCGGCGCGAACTGCAGAACGTAGGCCATCACGCCGATGTCGGCGTCCAGCGAACGCATCGCGGCCTCGGCCTCGGGGCTGCGCAGGCTGGCGAAGGCGAACACCGGCAGGCCCAGCGCCAGCGCGTCGGCCTTCAGCGCGTCAGGCCGGGCGCCGGGCTTGTCCGGCACGCAGAACACGCCGGCGATGGTGTCGCCGCGGGCCAGGAAAGCCTCGAGGACCGCCTTGCCGAATTCCTGTTGTCCGATGAATGCGATTCTCATGGGCGTGCGGGCGATGAGCCAGCTTCGACATGGGACGCATTCTGCACTCCCCCTCGGGCTGCTACTTCGAAGAGGTCTGCGACGCGCTTCTCGCGGTCGAGGGCCCGGCGCCCATCGCCTTGGCCTTCTCGACCTGCACTTCCGCCTGCGCATGGGCGGCCGTGGCCTCCTTCTCGCAGATCGTCCTCTGCTGGCCCTCCTTGACTTCGCATTGCGCCTTGGCCGACTTGTAGTCGGCGTCCGCCTGCTTCTGCATGCGCTCGGGCCCCGACGGGGCGGTCTTGCCTGACTGGGCGGTGTGGTCGTCGGTCTTGTTCCTGACCTTGCCGGCCAGTTCCTTCGTTTTTTCCCCGAGGGCCTGGGCGGCCTGTTTGGCCTTGTCCGTCAGGTCGCCGCCCGACGAATGGTCCTGTTGCTGCTGGGCCAGTGCGCTGCCGGCGGACACGGCGAGTACACAGCCGATCGCGACGAGAGTGCGTTGCATGAGGTGCTCCTGTCTGATGACCGATGGATCCATCTCACGCGCCGGCCTACGTCGAGGTTGTCGGACTGGACCGGAATCGGCCGTCAGCCTCCTGAAGCTGGACCTGGAGCCGCACGCCCGATGCCTGGATGCCGGCGAGGTCCATCGAGAACTTCAGCTGCCCGCCATCGACGGAAAGCTGGAGCGTGAGGGCGCCCGTCACCTGCTCGCACGCCAGTCGCGTCCTTCCGCCCGAGGCCGATGCCACGTTGCGCACCGACAGCGAAGAGACCTCCACCGTGAGTCCTCGCCCGACCGCCTGCGAGTGGAGACGGATGACGTTGCGGCCCCCGGCCCGCCCGACGAGGTCGGCTTGCGCGAAGGGCGTCGCGACGGGTCCGTCGCTCAGCTGGATTTCGCCCGACACCGCGGTCCGGTCGAACAGCAGGCGCGCCTGCTCGGTGACGCCATGCGCCCGCCCGCCCAGCGGCTGGCGCAGCAGCCACTCGGCGAACGGTTGCAGCTGCAGGCTCCCACGGTGCTGGTAGTCCACGCCGGCGATCGGCGGGGTCGAGAACTGATAGAGATAACTGCGCCCGTTGGGCGCATCGACGTGGATGCCGAGCCGGCTGATGCCCATGCGCGAATCCGGCCCGACGTGCTCGACCGTGGCGTCCGCGAAGTCGATCCGCCCCCCGCGCATCGGCACCGTCACGTCCGCGTCGAACAGGAGATGCGCGTCGACGATCTCCGCCCGGAGCGTGCCGTCCGCGCCGGCGAGCGGGCCCAATGTCCAGGGACCGGCGGCCGCGGCGTCGAGGGGAGCCCGCAGCTTCACGCCCGAAAGCGGCCCCGAGGCGATGCGCAGCGATGCCGCCTCCATCCTTCGCACGCCGATCTCGAGCGCGCCGTCCTTCGTGGCGCTCCACGAGAGGCCCTCGAGCGAAACGCGATTGCCCGCCTGCGGGCCGCCCAGCGTCGAGGCCAGGAGCAGATCGATGAGCGAGGAGGCGAGCGCGGCCGTCATGAGAGGCATGTTGGCAGGAATTCTTCGGGTAATGTGGCGTGGCTACATGAACGTGGAAGGAAGGACGCGATGAGCGAACGAGTGGCGCTGATCACCGCCGGCGGCAGCGGCATGGGAGCCGCGGCGGCGCGCCGGCTGGCGGCGGATGGGTTCCAGGTGGGCGTGCTGTCGTCGTCCGGCAAGGGCGAGGCGCTGGCGAAGGAGCTCGGCGGCGTGGGCGTGACGGGATCGAACCAGTCGAACGAGGCGGTCGCGCAACTCGTCGATCTCGCGATGTCGCGCTGGGGCCGCATCGACGTGCTGGTGAACAGCGCCGGACACGGTCCGCGCGCGCCCATCCTGGAGATCTCCGACGAGGACTGGCACAAGGGCATGGAGACCTACCTGCTGAACGTGGTGCGTGCGACGCGGTGGGTGGCCCCGATCATGAAGGCCCAGCAGGGCGGCGCGATCATCAACATCTCCACGGCCTGGGCATTCGAGCCCAGCGAGCAGTTCCCGACGTCGGCCGTCTTCCGGGCCGGGCTGGCCGCGTTCACCAAGATCTTCTGCGATACCCATGCGGCGTTCAACGTGCGCATGAACAACGTGCTGCCGGGCTGGATCGACAGCCTGCCCGCCACCGAGGCACGGCGCGACAGCGTTCCGCTGCGGCGCTACGGCAGGAGCGAGGAGATCGCCGCGACCATCGCCTTCCTGGCTTCGGAAGGCGGGGCCTACATCACCGGCCAGAACCTGCGGGTGGACGGCGGGCTCACGCGGTCCGTCTGAGCGCCGCGTTCAGGCGAAGCTCGCGCGGATGCGGCCGATCCAGCCGAAGTCCGCTTCCACCTGCTGGCCGGGCACGACCGGGATCGGCGCGACGCACGCGCCGGTGGTGACGAACTGGCCAGCCTCGAGGGTCTGCCCCGCGGCGCCCAGCT
This sequence comes from Pseudomonadota bacterium, assembly GCA_023390985.1. Taxonomy (GTDB): domain Bacteria; phylum Pseudomonadota; class Gammaproteobacteria; order Burkholderiales; family Burkholderiaceae_C; genus Ramlibacter. The sequence goes on along the minus strand of JAEWBU010000343.1, from coordinate 8,967 downwards.
CATTGACCAGCCAGACCAGCGCCTCGACGGGATCGCCCAGCACGTTGCGGCCCTCTCCTTGCGGACGGCGGCCGTCGCTCACCACCGCGTGCACCTGCAACGCGGGCAGGTCCTGCACGCGGGCGTGCGGCGCCACCGGCGCGCCCAGCAGCATGTCGTTGGTGCAGGCGCCATCGGCGATCAGCTGGGCTTCGCCGGCACGCTCGAACTGCAGGAAGCGCGAGTCCGGCACCTCGATGCCGGGATGCAGCGAAGCCACCGCCGCCAGCACTTCGTCGCGCCCGTAGCGGGATGCACGCGGCGCGAGGGTGCGTCCGAAGCGGAACACGATCTCGCATTCGGCGACGCGCATGCGGTTCGCGTCCAGCGCGATCCGTGCGCCGTCTTCATGGACGCGGTGCGCGAACACCGGCCCCGCGAGCGGTCCGCTCACCGCGATGTGCTGCTGGCCGGCCACGCTGGTCGCGGCGATCTTCCAGCCGGCCACCGCCTGGCCCAGCACGCCGGGCCACAGCGACTGGATGGCGTAGCCCTCGGCCCGGTTGGCGGGCCGGCACTCCGGCGGCAACGCATCGATGTGGTTGCCGCTGCTCCAGCTGCGGGCGAGCCGCTGCGCTGCGGCGAGGTGGGTGTCGGAGGGCTGCATGGCGCGGATGCTAGCGCCACGAGCAGGCCGGCTACTTGATCGACAGGACGTACTCGGCCAGCTTCCTCGCGTCGTCCTCCGAGACCTGCGGCTGCGGCGGCATCGGCAACTCGCCCCAGACGCCGCCCCCGCCTTCGCGGATCTTCTTCGCCAGCCTTTCCACCGCCCCGCTGTCGCCGCTGTATTTCGCGGCCACTTCCTTCAGCGGCGGTCCCACCCGTTTCTGGTCGATCGTGTGGCAGGCCATGCAGTTGGATCTCTTGAACAGCTCCTCGTCCGCCAGCGCGGAGCCGGCGGCGAACAGGCAGGCGGAGGCCAGGGCCACCGCCATGGCTTCGCGCATCGACAGGGTCTTCATGCTGGAAGCGTCCCGGCCATCAGCTCGGCGTCATCCGGTAGATCTCGCCCTCGTCCGTGGCCACGTACAGGTTGCCGTCCGGCCCCTGCACCGCCGAGCGGAAGCGGCCCGCGGGCATGGGCAGCGACATGATGGTGCGCCTGGACGTCAGGCCGTCGGGGCTGATGTCCAGGATGTCCATGCGGTTGCCGACGGGCGTGCCGTGGATGCCGATGCCCATGTAGGTCACCACCATCCTGCCGTCCCAGCCCTTCCACTGCTTGCCGTTCAGGAACGTGCCCGACGACATCCCCTGCGACATGCCTTCGTTGGTCCACGCCGGCTTCATCGCGTTCGGATAGGTCTTCAGGTCGGTCATCGGCATGAAGGCGGACCGTTCCTTGTTGGGCATGGCGCCCATCTGGTTGGGGCTGTAGCCGCAGTACCGGTCGGGGCAGTCGCCGCGGCCGTTGACGTTGGAGCGCGGATCCCATCCGCTGTTGCCGCCCGGCACGAGCGCGGTCACTTCGTCCGTGTGCCAGGGGCCGTTCTCGATCGTGAACGGCTGGTTGGTGCCGGGACGGAAAGCGATGCCCTGGGGATTGCGATGGCCGTACGTGTAGACGCGCGGATCGAAACCCTGCGGCGGGTTGTTCCCCGGCGCCGCCTTGCCTTCGCGGTCGATGCGCAGCACCTTGCCGCCCATGCGCGTCGGGCTCTGCGGGATCTCGCCGTTGTGGTTGTCCCCCGTGGTCACGTACAGGAAGCCGTCGCTCGGCCCGAAGCGGATGCGTCCGCCGTTGTGCGCGCCCGAGTCGCCGAACGGGTGGTTGCTCTTGGCGACCTTGTAGGGGATGTCGGCGACGATGTCCTTGCGGTCGGACAGGCGCGTGCCGTCGGGGCTGACGGTGAAACGGACCACGTGGTTGGTCGACGGGGAGTTCATGCTCGAGGTCGAGTACACGTAGACGTAGCGGTTGCTGGCGAAGTTGGGATCGACCGCGACGCCGTTCATGCCCGCCTGGCCGTCGCAGAACAGGTCGCTCGCCAGCGTGGCGTAGCCCTGCGAGTCCTTCATGCCCAGCAGGCGATTGACCGTGCCCGACGGCTGCCGCACCGACAGGCCCTTGCACTTCTCGGTGAAGAACATGGTGCCGTCCGGCAGGAAGGCCATGTCCCAGGGGTTGCTCAGCTTCGACAGCACGGGGGTGGCCGCCAGGTTCGGCGCCGGCTGCGCCTGCTGTGCCTGCGGCGCCTGCGGGGGTCCCGAGGTGCACGCGGCGATGACGCCCGTTCCGGCCAGGCACAGGTAAGTCGTGATCTTCTTCATGATTGCCTCCTTGTCGAGCGGCCCGGCGCGCCGTCTTTTTGAGACTTCGCCGTACCACCCAAAGTCAAGATCAATCGGGTTCGTTTTCCATAAGTGTTTTTGCTAGCTATCGAACAGCGGTCGGCCATCGCCCTGTTGGTAGCCCGCGACTGCGGGAGCTCACACCCGGTCACGGATGCACTGCGGCGTAGTTGCGGACGCGCGCGCGAATCGAACCCGAATGGATTAGTCCGAACGCGTCGGTGGCGCCGCCATCTGCAACAGCAGCCTTGTCCTACATGGGACTTCTCTCCGGCAGCGACCGAAGCTGTGCACTGGCAGGGAGCATTCCTTCGTCCGCGACCTTCGCGGGGGAGAAGATCTCATGCAACCCGGAAGTCTGGTCAGCCGCCCGCAGCGGCTCGCCCTCGTGGCGTTCACGAGTCTCTGGCTGAGTGCTTGCGGTGGCGGCGGAGGCGGAGGCGGAGGCGAGCAGCCGGCGACCGCCGCCTTCGCATCGTCGAGCGGCGAGGTGTCCTCGCCCTCCCCCGTCGCGGTCGCCGTGCCTCCAGCTGCCGCGCCGGCGCGAGCTTCGGCACCGGCGCCGGCACCTGAGCCCACCGTGCAAGGCACCGACGGCCCCGACACGCTGCAGGCGACCCCGCACCCGGCCGTGATGGCCGGCGGCCGCGGGGACGACATCTACCTCGTGACCGATCCTTCCGACGTCGTGATCGAGCAGGCCGACGGCGGCATCGACGAGATCCGCACCTCCGTCGCCTACACCCTGCCGCCGAACGTCGAGAACATGGACGCCAACTTTTCGGTGTTCGTGGGAGGAGGTCCGCTGGTCGGCAATTCGCTGGACAACCGGATCACCGGCACCGCCTTCGTCGCGCTCGAAATCCACGGCCTGGACGGGGACGACATCCTGGATGCCGCCGGCCGCTACGGCGCGTACCTCGATGGCGGCAACGGCAACGACACCCTGATCAACAACGTCGGCCAGTCGCGCGGCGGCCCGGGCGCGGACACGTTCGTGGTCCGGCCGCGGGGCGCGCACACCTCGCCGGAAGCGCCGATGACGATCCTCGACTTCACCCCCGGCGAGGGCGACCGCATCGATGGAAGCTTTCTCCCGGGCGACCCGGCGGCGCTGTTCGCCAGCGGCAACCTGTTCTTCGATGCCGCCCGGCAGCAACTCGTCTACACGCTCTACCCCGAGCGCTACGCGACCACGATCACCTCGGTGCAGCAGATCATCGCGCTGCCGGGGATCACCTCGTTCGACCCGGCCTGGATCATCCGCCGCTGAAAAGAAAAAAGGCCGCCCACGGGCGGCCTTCGCGGGAGAGCGCGAAGCGCTTAAGCCGCGGCGTCCTTCAGCTTCTTGAGCGAGCGGACCTTCAGCTTCACCGACGCGGGCTTGGCCTTGAAGACGGTCTCTTCCTTGGTGAAGGGGTTGATGCCCTTGCGCGCCTTTTTCGCCGGCACCGCCACCGCGGTCACCTTGAGAAGACCCGGCAGCACGAAGGAGCCGGCGCCCTTGCGGTTGACCGAGGCGACCATCGTGTTCTCGAGCGCGGCCATCACGGCCTTGACGGCCTTGGGCTCGACGCCGGAAGCGTCGGCCAGGTGCAGCGCCAGGCTGCTCTTGTTGAAGGTCTCCTTGATCGGCTTCATCGGCGCGGCGGCCGCCTTCGGGGCGGAGGCGCTGCGCACGGCCTTCTTGGGGGCGGCCTTCGGTGCGGCCTTCTTCGGGGCGGCCTTGGTCTTGGCCGCGGTCTTCGTCAGTTTCTTTGCAGTTGCCATATTCGTCTGTCGATCTGGGTTCCCCTCGAAATTCGAGGTGCGCAGATTCTAAGTTCGCAACAGGGCGAGACGAACACGCTTCGAGCAGAGCAATGGTGTGTTACTTCGATTCCTGCTTGAGCGCCCGCGTGCCCTAGACTGCCGCGTTTCCAACGCAGGACCATCGATGAACAAGACTGAGCTCGTGCAATCCCTTGCTGCCGCCACCGAGCAGCCCCAAGCCGCCGCCCTGCGGTCCGTCGACGCCTTCGTCAAGATCGTTTCCGACGAGTTGGCCAAGGGCGGAGAGATCGTGATCCCCGGCTTCGGCAGCTTCAAGCGGGCGGAACGGGCGGAGCGCGCCGGCCGCAATCCCCAGACCGGCGAAGCGTTGACGATCGCCGCCTCCACCAGCGTGCGGTTCGTGCCCGGCGCGGCGCTGAAGGCCGCGGTCAACAGCAAGAACGACTAGCGTCGCCGGCGACCGGCGTTCTCGCCGAAGGGGCCGTCATCCGGCCCCGTGGCACTTCTTGTATTTCTTCCCGCTTCCGCAAGGACAAGGATCGTTCCGGCCCGGCCCCGCCGCCTTGCGCACCGGCTCGATCCGCGGGCCCAGGCTGCGCCACAGCTGCCGCAGTTCGTACACGGCCCAGATCGCCGACCCCATCGCATCCAGGCGCTCGTCGCTCACGCTCGGCGGGCCGTCTTCGGCGTACATCGACACCGCGGGCACGCCCGGGTCGTCCTGCGTCAGTGCGACGATCGACTCGAGGGCCGCATCCAGCATCTCCGCGGCATCCGGGTCGCGCGGCGGCTGCCAGTCCTGCGGCCAGCTCTCCACCGCGTACATGAATCCCAGCGCCCACACCTGGGCATACGCCGGCAGGTTGTCGGTATCGCCGTCCACGCGCTCGTCCTCGGGCAGCGCGAGGATCGCGCCGCGCGTGTCCAGCGCCTCGGGGTGGTAGGTGCGCTCGTCCTCCAGCACTTCCACCGGCTGGTCCAGCGCGAACGCGATCTCCTCCCAGCGCCGGCGCCAGCGCCACACGAACTCCATGTGCGCCATCGGCTTGAAGTCCTCGCCGAGCAGCACGGGCCAGTACTCCTCGGGCGGCACCTCGCGCCGCATGCACACCAGCGCGGCGAGGAAGCCTTCGCAGAACTCCCATTGCGGGATCTCGTCGTCCTGCTCACGCAGCAGGTCCAGCTCGGCGTCGAGGAAGTCGAAGTCCTCCGGGGTCAGGGGTCCGGGATCGGATGCGGATGCGTGGTTCACGGGAGGTCCGGAGAAAGCTGCGGATTATCCGGCGGACGTGGAAGAGGTGAACCGGAAGCGAGCTGCGGAGTCAACCCATGATGATGTCGAGACACATTCGCGCGGCCAACGCGCTCGCCGCCGCCCTGTTGGCGGCCCTCGTAGCAAGCGGATGTGGTGGAGGTGGCGACGATGTCGCCCCAGCATCGGCATCGCCCTCCCTGTCGGTCAGCGACGCCAGCTACGCGCCGGGAAGCGCGCAACGGCTGGCCTTCGACCAGCTCAACGCGGCCCGGCTGCGCTGCGGCTTCGGCCTTTTGTCGCAGTCGACCCGGCTCGACCAGGCGGCGGCGGCCCATGCCAACTACATGAACCTCAACAACGAGTTCGGCCACGGAGAGACCGCAGGCAAGCCCGGGTTCACCGGCGCGACGCCACTGGACCGCGCGCTGGCCGCGGGCTATGCGCCGCGCGCGGTCGGCGAGGACCTCTCGACCGGCGGGTCGTTCGGCGGTTCGACCGCCGCCGATTCGGTCCGCAACCTGATGGCGGCGCCCTACCACGCGCAGTCGCTCCTGACCGGCTTCAGCGAAGTCGGCCTTGCGTGGAACACCGTGGCCTCGCTCGACACGCTGACCGTCGAGCTGGGCGTGCCCGCGCCCTCGCAATTGAAGCCACCGCAGGGCGTGTCCACGTTCCCCTGCGCCGGCACGGACGACGCGACGGCCCGCGGCGGCAACGAATCGCCCTCGCCCTTCCCTTCCGACCCGAACGCCGAATGGGGCCAGCCGATCATCGTGGCCGGGCCCGAGTCGCTGCGCATCGGCTCGGCCACCATCACCGGCCCGTCCGGTCCGGTGAGGCTCCTCGTCACCTACGGCGCGGGCGCGACGCCCGATCCGAACGGCAGCTTCACCGACGGATGGTTCTCCGTCATTCCCGAGGTGCTGCAGCCCGCCACGACGTATTCGGTGGCGATCGACTACACCGTCGCCGGCGCGCCCGGGTCGACGCGGTTTTCCTTCGCCACGGGCCCGCGCTAGATTCGGCGCATGCCCGACATCGAGATCCGTCCCGCGCAGGAGCGCGATGCCCCGCTGATCATGAGGTTCATCCGTGAACTCGCCGCGTATGAACGGGCCGGGCACGAGGTCGTCGCCACCGAAGCGGACATCCGCGCCTCGCTGTTCGGCGAGGGGCCGGCGCGCGCGCTGATCTGCCGCGTCGGCGGCGTGGAAGCCGGCTTCGCCGTCTACTTCTTCAACTACTCCACCTGGCAGGGCCGCAAGGGCCTCTACCTCGAAGACCTGTACGTCACGCCCGCGCATCGGCATGGGGGCGTCGGCAAGGCCTTGCTGCGGCACCTGGCCGGCATCGCCGTGGCCGAAGGCTGCGGCCGCTTCGAATGGAGCGTGCTCGACTGGAACGAGCCGGCGCTGCAGTTCTACCGTTCGATCGGCGCCTGGCCGATGGACGAGTGGGTGCGCTACCGGCTGGCCGGGCCGGCGCTCGAGCGGTTCGCTTCCCGCGATGAAGGCGCCCCTTGAACCCGGCTCCCGGGAGCACAATGGCCTGCACCGGTTTCTTCGGGAGGAGAGCAGATGCTGGCAGCCGGATCGGCGTGGCGGATTCTCGAGGCTGAGCACGGCCAGTTGCGGCGGTTGCTGGCCGACATCGCGCGCCTGCTCGACGACGACGGCTGGAAGCGGCCCGGTCCGCGGCTGGACTCGCTTCGCAGGCAGATCCACGAATTCCAGGACTTCGAGACCCGCACCCACCGCCCCAAGGGCGTCGTGCTGCTGGGCGCCACGCGCGGCCGGCTGCCCGAAGCCGACGAGCTGCTCGACGTGCTCGAGCACGACGGCCGCCGTTGCGAGGACCTCCTGAACCAGGCGCTGGACCTGCTGCGGGCCGTGGAATCCGGCGACGGCGCCCGCGCCGGCGAGGTCGTCCCGCTGCTGCGGCAGCACCGCGAACTGATGACGCGGCTGCTCAACCAGGAAGACACGGCCCTGCGCGCCTACACGGGGCGGTTGCTCACGTCGGAAGAGTGGTCCCACGTGGTGTCGTCGATCTCCCGCGAGGCGCGACGGCCGGACAGGAAATGAACGCCTGGCTTCCGGCCGCGCTGGCGGCGGTGGCGTTGCTCGCGATCTGGCAGGTGCCGGGACCCGGCGTCGCGGCCGGGGTCGAAGTGACGAGCGCCAGCGGCTATGTCGGCGATCCCCAGGCGATGCTGCCGGGCACCTGGCTGCGCGAATCCGAGGCCGACGGCATCAGCACGCGGCGCCTGCTCACGCTCGATCCGGACCACCGCTTCCACGAGGCGGTGCGCGTGACCGACGCGGCCGGACGCTCCACCGACTTCGCCCACGAGGGAACCTGGCTGTACGACGGCACCAACCTCAAGCGCAAGTACACCGCGATGAACGGGCAGGCGCCCTCCCGGCTGAACCTGCCGTTCGCCACGTTCCAGATCACGTTCGATTCGCCCCGCGAGTTCCGCGGCATCGACCACATCCGCGGGCACCGGATCGAATACCGCCGTGTGGCGCCGGACACCCGGCTCTAGGCGCCGCGCTATCCTGCGCGCGCCATGAAACCGGTCGCGCCCAACCCCTTCACCCGGCGAGCCACGCTCCAGGCGGGCCTGTCGCTCCTGCTGCCCTCTTCCTCCTTCGTCGCCGCGGCCGAGCCGGCCGGCGGGATCGACGACCTCTTCGACCGCGTGTTCCGGCCCCTTCTCGCGCAGCACGACATTCCCGGACTCGCGGTCGCCGTCACGGACCGCGGCCGGCGCCATTTCGCTTCGTTCGGCGTGGCATCGAAGACCCGCGGCCAACCGGTCACCGAGCACACCTTGTTCGAGATCGGCTCGCTCTCCAAGACCATCACCGCGACGCTCGCCGGCTACGCGGTCGCGCGCGGCGCGATCCGCCTGGACGAGCACCCCGGCCGCTACCTGCCGCGGCTGCGCGGGACGCCCATCGACGCCGCGACGCTGCTGCACCTGGGCACCTACACGGCGGGCGGACTGCCCTTGCAGTTCCCGGACGAGGTCACGGACGAGGGCCTGCTCGACTACTTCCGGGCGTGGAAACCGTCCGCGGCGCCGGGGCGCATCCGCCGGTACTCCAATCCGAGCATCGGCCTCTTCGGCCACCTCGCCGCGCTGGCCACCGGCCGCGACTTCAGCGAATCGATGCACGAAGAGGTGTTCCCCGCGCTCGGCCTGTCGCGCAGCCATCTCCGGGTTCCGTCGTCGGCGCTGGAGCTCTACGCGTGGGGACACGACAAGGCCGGCCGCGAGGTCCGCGTCAATCCGGGCGTGCTGGATGCGCAGGCCTACGGCGTGAAGTCGACCGCGGCGGACATGATCCGCTTCGTCGAAGCCAACCTGCAGCCGCAACTGCTCGCACCGGCGATGCGCCAGGCCGTTCAGGCCACGCAGGTCGGCCATTTCCGTGCCGGCGCGCTGGTGCAGGGACTCGGCTGGGAGCAGTACCCCGAGCCGGTCCGGCTGGAGAGCCTGCTCGCCGGGAATTCATCGACCATGGCGCTCGATCCGCACGAAGCGGCGCCGGTGCAAGATCCCGCATCGCCAAGGCCGGGCACCTGGTTCAACAAGA
>JAEWBU010000273.1 GCA_023390985.1 Pseudomonadota bacterium | reverse complement strand
CGCCGCGTCGGCCTCCACCCACACCGCGTGCGGCGGCAGCGCGACCGCCAGCTTCTGCCGCCGGCCGTGGGCCAGCGCGCGCGCCGCCTCCGCGGCCTGGCGCACCACCGGCGCGAGTTCGATGCGCTGCTTGCGCAGTTCGATGGCGCCGCGGCTGATGCGGCTGGCGTCCAGCAGGTCGTCGATCAGCCGGACCATCTGTCCCATCTGGCGCGCCATCATCTGCGCGGCCGCCTGCACCTCCGCCGGCGGGACGCCGGGCGCGGCCAGGAGGTCGATGGCGTAGCGGATCGGCGCCAGCGGGTTGCGCAGCTCGTGCGCCAGCAGCGCCAGGAATTCATCCTTGCGCCGGCCGGCGTCGCGCAGCTGCTGCTCGGAGCGGGCGCGCTCCACCGCGGCCCAGGTGCGCTCGGCCGTGTCCTCGGCCTGCGCGATCTCCTCGGCCGTCCAGCGGCGCGGGCCGGTCTGGTTGATGCCCAGCAGGCTGACCAGGCGGCCGCCCTTGATCAGCGGGACGGCCAGCACGCCGCCGACCCGCATGCTTTCGAAGAGGCGGTGCTGCGCGAGGTTCAGGCGCGGATCGGTGCAGCCGTCCTCCATCACGGTGGTGCGTCCGGCCAGCAGCTCGCGCTGCAGGAAGCCGCCGAATTCGGCGATCTGGAATCGGTCCATGCGGAACGACACGCCGCGCGCGGTGTAGGCGCGGTGGACGACGAAGCCGTTCTCGTCGGCGTCCATCTCGCAGTAGAAGCAGCGGCTGGCCGCCAGGTGCTCGCCCAGCACGCGGACCGCCGCCTCCTGGATCGCGATCGGGCAGGCCAGCGTCCGCAGCGCGTCGGCCAGCCGCAGCTGGTAGGCGTCGCGCCGCGCGACGGCGCGCGCCTGCTCCTCTCGCCGCAGCCGCGCCGTGATGTCGCGCCCGGTGCCGGTCACCTGCACCACTTCCCCGCTGGCGTCGAACACCGGCGCCAGCGTGTACTCGTAGTGGCGAAGCTGGCCGTGCATGCTGGTGTAGGTGATCTCCGCGCTCATCGCATGCCCGGTGTCCACGACGGCCCGGATGTTGCGCTGCGCGGGGTCGGTGACGCTGGCCGCCACGCCGAGTTCGGACAGCGTGCGTCCGATCACCTTGTCGAGCGGCAGGCCCAGCAGGTCGAGCACCGCCCGGTTGGCGTACTGCAGGCGGCCGTCGGGCGCGAACACGTAGCTGTTGTCCGGCGTGTGGGACAGCACGGTTTCCATCAGGCGGCGCTGGTGCTGCGCGCGCTGCTCCGCGGCGTGCAGGGCCTGCTCGGCGCGGGCGCGTTCCACCGCCGCCCAGGTGCGCTCGGCGGTCTCGCGCACCGCCGCGACCTCGGCGGCGGTCCAGGCGCGCGGGCGCGCATCGTTGACGGCCAGCATGCAGACCAGCCGGCCGGCCTTCACCAGCGGCACGTTGATGCGGGCGCCGATGTCCAGCGCCTGGGTGTTGCGGCGCTCGGACGGCGTGGTCCGGGGCTCGGCGGAGCTGTCGTAGGAGACGATGGTGCGCCCGGCGCGCAGCGCGTCGAAGCGCGCCTTGCCGTAGGCGTCCATGCGGTAGCGGCCGTCCAGGCTGGGTCCGCCGTCGTTGAAGCTGTTGTCGATCCAGCAGTGCTCGCCGTCGGATTCCACCTCGGCGTAGTAGGCGCGGTTGGCCGCCATGTAGCGCCCCAGCACGCGGACCGCCACCCGCTTGATCTCCACGGGGTCGCACAGCGGCCGCAATTCATCGCTCAGGCGCAGCAGGAAGGCCTGCGTGGCCTCGCGTTCACGCAGGGACTCCTCGCGTCGCGCGGCGTCGTGGCCGGCCTGGCGCACGCCGTCCACCATCAGGGTGGCCACGCAGCCCACGGCCAGGAACAGCCAGAGCACGACCTCGTCCTGGGTCGACGCGACCGCGAAGGAGCCGCGCGGCTCGATGAACAGGAAATCGGCGGCCGCCGCGCCCACGACCAGCGCCAGCAGCGCCGGGCCGCGACCGACGTTCCAGGCCAGCAGCAGCACCGCCGCCAGACCCGCCACCAGGGGCGCCTTGTCGCCCAGCCAGGGATCCAGCAACCAGCGCACCGCCAGCGCCGCCGCGGCGAGAACCATGGCACCGGCATAGCCGGCGATCGCACTCCTCGTTCCCGTGATGCCCATCCGTGTCCTCCTCGGACGCCCGGTAGAGCTGGGCATGGTAGCGCGCGTGGTCACGGATGGCGAGCGGGGCGCGCCTCAGCGTTTCGCCCCTCTGGCCCAGCCGTGGGGAGCCCGTTGCGCATGCGGCTCTTCTGCCCATGACCCAATCTGTCGAAGTGGTCCTACAACCCGGTCACTCGGCCGCGCGTTGACTGGGAGGCTGGCCATCCGGCCTGTCGTATTTACCCAAGGAGAACCCTCGCATGTTGAACAAGACCCTCATCGCCCTGGCCGCCGCACTGAGCCTGGGCGTCGCCATCGCCCAGACCTCCGGCACCGGCACCAGCGCGGGCTCGTCGGGCTCCACCGGCACCAGCGCCGGGACGTCGGGCAGCACCAAGGCCAGCGGCAGTTCCGGCAGCACCGGTTCCGGCAGCAGCTCGCCCAGCGCTTCCTCGGGCACTTCCGGCAGCTCCGGTTCCACCGGCAGCACGGGTTCCAGCAGCTCGCCGAGCGCTTCGGCCGGCGCTTCCGGCGGTTCCGGCAGCACGGCCATGGCTTCGGGCAGCGACCCGAAGGCCATGAAGAAGCAGGCCGACGCCGACTACAAGGCCGCGCGCGAGAAGTGCAAGGCCATGAAGGGCGACGAGAAGAAGGCCTGCGACAAGGATGCCAAGGCCGCCAAGACCAAGGCCGACGCCGACGTCAAGCGCGCCCAGGCCGACGCCAAGGCCGCCGGCAAGAAGTCTTCGTAAGCCTTCCGCCGCATCGGCATCGAAGCCGGGCCGCGTGCCCGGCTTTTTTCATGCCGCTTGTCGAAACCGCGTTCCCTGGTCCGTCGTGCAGGTGGAACCTCAAAACCACTCGCGAAGGAGATCGACATGCGATTCATGGTCATCGTCAAGGGCACCCGCTGGAGCGAATCGGGCCGGATGCCCGACACGGAACTGCTGGCCGCGATGGGCCGCTACAACGAGGAGCTGGTCAAGGCCGGCGTCATGCAGAGCGGCGAGGGCCTGCATCCCAGCGCCAGGGGCGCGCGGGTCCGCTTTTCCGGCAGCGAGCGCCAGGTGATCCCGGGGCCGTTCGCCGGCGATCCGAACGACCTGGTGGCGGGCTTCTGGATGTGGAACTGCGCCTCGATGGAAGAGGCGATCGAGTGGGTCAGGCGCTGCCCCAACCCGATGCCGGGCGACTCGGAGATCGAGATCCGCTGCGTGTTCGAGGCGGAAGACTTCGGCGAAGCCTTCACGCCCGAACTGCGCGAGCAGGAGGACAGGCTGCGCGAGCAGCTGTCGAACAAGAACTAGCGGCGCAGCTCCGACTTGTTCGCGATGATGCGGCCCACCAGGCCGTACTCGATCGCTTCCTCGGCCGACAGCCAGCGGTCGCGTTCGATGTCCAGCAGCACGCTGTCCAGCGGCTTGCCGGTCTCGCGCGAGATGGTCTGGGCGATGCGCTCGCGGGCCTTGATGATCTCGCGCGCGTGGATCGCGATGTCGCTGGCCGGTCCGCCCGCGCCGCCGCTCGGCTGGTGGATCAGGAAGCGGGTGTTGGGCAGGCAGTAGCGGCGCTCGCGCGGCACCGCCAGGTACAGGTGCGTGGCGGCGCTGCCCACCCAGCCGGTGCCGATCATGTTCACCGGCGCGCCGATGAAACGGATGATGTCGTGGATGGCGTCGCCCGATTCCAGGTGGCCGCCGGGCGAGCTCACCAGCATGTCGATCGGCTTGTCCGATTCGGCGTCCAGCGCGATCAGCCGCCGCGCGATGTCGGCCGCCGAGCGGTCGCTGACCTCGCCGAACAGCAGGACCGTGCGGGACTTGAAGGCCTTTTCCTCGAGGAAGGCGTTGCGCGGCTCCGCGGTCGAAGGCGCGGCGGCGGGTTCGTCGTGTTCGTGGGGAGTTTCCATGGTCGTGCGGGGTTGCTTCATATGTAGGGGTGAATGATGCACCGGCCGGCACGGTAGCGCTGCGGCAGGGCGGCGATGCGCGCTCAGCGTGTGGATTCCCACAGCGGGATGTCGCCGCCCTTGCCGTCCGCGCCCAGCACCTCGATCAGCCGGCCCAGGTCGCGGTCCAGCCGGGCCAGGGTGCGCTCATCCAGTTCCATCAGCGCCTGCGGCAGCACGCCGGTGAAGGGGCCCGGGGTCTTCTTGAGCACCCGGATGCCCGCGGGCGACAGTTGCAGGCGCACCGCGCGCTTGTCGGCCTGGGCGCGATCGGCCACCACCAGGCCCTGTTCGATCAAGGGGCGCAGCAGGTTGCTCGCGGTGGACTGGTGGACATCCATCGCCTTCGCCAGCCCGCCGACGCCGATGTCGGGATGTTCGCGGATCACGCTCAGCGCCCAGGCCTGCGCGCCGGAGATGCCCGCCTTCTTCTCCACCGACCGGAAGTGCGACTTGACGCTGTTGACGACGATGCGGAAGCGCCGCAGCACGCGCGCGGCGGAATCGGAGAGTTCCGGCGTCTCGGGCGGCGAAGCTTTGGACGTCCGGCGAGTGGTGGCCATGCCCGGGATCATAGGCAGGGCTAGGAGCTGAAACGAAAAAGGCCCCCGAAGGGGCCAACCGGTAGCTCTGATGAGTCCGGGCTTTTCAGGAGTAGACGTTTGCAGTCTATCCATGGATTTGCACAAATGAATGGCCCGGCCGGGCGGGATTTCCCGTGATCAGCAACCGGGAACCTCGGCGCTTTCCGGGGGTCCAAGCGGCGCGCGCCGGCACAGCGGCGTGGAGAAGGAACGAGACCGTCACATGCGCGTGCTGCTGGTGGAAGACGACCGCATGATCGGCGAGGCGGTGCTCGATGCGCTGCGCGCCGAGAACTGGGCCGTCGACTGGGTTCGCGATGGCGCCCTGGCCGATTCCGCGCTCGCCTCCGAGACCTACGACGCCGTCGTGCTCGACCTGGGCCTGCCGCGGCGCGGCGGCCTGGAGGTGCTGACCGCCCTGCGCTCGCGCGGGCAGCGGGTTCCAGTGCTGGTCGCCACGG
>JAEWBU010000258.1 GCA_023390985.1 Pseudomonadota bacterium | reverse complement strand
AGCCGCGTGAGCGCCTCGCGGATGGCCTTGGCGTCGGTCCCCTTGTCGGGGATGGCGAAGGTGACGAAACGGGCGACGGCGGGCACGCCGTCAAGGATTCCGGGTTGGTACAGCTTGTGGTCGCCTTGCATCCCCGCATGGTAGCCAAGCCGCCTACTCTTCGAGGAGGCTGCGCAGCATCCAGGCGGTCTTCTCGTGGAAGTCGAGCCGCTGCGTCAGCAGGTCGAGCGTGGGCTCGTCGCCGGCCTTGTCGGCGGTGGGCACCAGTTCGCGCGCCGTGCGCGCCACCGCCTCGTGGCCCTTGACCAGGATGCGCACCATCTCCATCGCCTTGGGCGGCTCGGAGGGCGCGTCCGGCACCGAGGCCAGCTTGCCGAACGCGGCATACGAGCCCGGCGCGAAATGGCCCAGCGCGCGGATGCGCTCGGCGATCAGGTCGACCGAGCCCCACAGCGCGGTGTACTGCGCCATGAACATCGCATGCAGCGTGTTGAACATCGGGCCGGTGACGTTCCAGTGGAAGTTGTGCGTGGTGAGGTACAGCGTGTAGGTGTCGGCCAGCACGCGGCTCAGGCCCTGGGCGATGGCCGAGCGGTCGGCTTCGCTGATGCCGATGTTGATGGCGGGCGAGTTCTTGCTCATCGGTACTCCTTGGCGTCGAAGGATGGTTCTACCGCCCGACGCCCGCGGCCCGCAACAGGCGCGCTCAATGGAGCCGATAGCTACGAAAGCCGCTTCACGCCCGGCAGTTCGCACGCATAGATCGCGTTGCGCAGCGCGGCGATGGCCTCGTACCGCGTGAAGCTGCGCCGCCAGGCCAGCACCACGCGGCGCGTGGGCGGATCGCCGTCGAACGGGATGTAGCGCACGAAGGCCTGGTCGTCCTTGCGGCGCTTGGGCTTGGCGTCCATCGCTTCCTTGGGCACCGACAGCCGCGGCACCAGCGTGATGCCCATGCCGGCGGCCACCATGTGCTTGATCGTCTCCAGGGACGAGCCTTCGAAGCTCTTGCGGATGCCCTCGGCGTCGCTGGAAAAGCGCGCGAACTCGGGGCAGACCTCCAGCACGTGGTCGCGGAAGCAGTGGCCGGTGCCCAGCAGCAGCATGGTCTCGGCCTTGAGCTCCTGCGCGGTGATGGTCTTGCGCTCGGCCAGCGGATGGGTGCTGGGCACGGCCGCGAGGAAGGGCTCGTCGTACAGCGGAGCCAGCGCGAGGCCGGTGTCGGGGAAAGGCTCGGCCATGACGGCGCAGTCGATCTCGCCGGTGCGCAGCATCTCCAGCAGCTTGACCGTGAAGTTCTCCTGCAGCATCAGGGGCATCTGCGGCGTGCGCGCGATCGCCTGGCGCACCAGGTCGGGCAGCAGGTAGGGGCCGATGGTGTAGATGACGCCGAGCTTCAGCGGCCCGGCCAGCGGGTCCTTGCCGCGCTTGGCGATCTCCTTGATGGCCGCGGCCTGCTCCAGCACGCTCTGCGCCTGGCGGACGATCTCCTCGCCGAGCGGCGTGGCGCTGACCTCGTTGGCGCTGCGCTCGAACAGCTTGACCTCGAGCTCGTCCTCCAGCTTCTTGATCGCGACCGACAGCGTGGGCTGGGACACGAAGCACGCTTCGGCGGCCTTGCCGAAATGCTTCTCGCGCGCCACAGCCACGATGTACTTGAGTTCGGTCAGCGTCATTGTCTTGTTCTATGCCTTCAGGTATTCCGATTTTCCACCCAACCAGCGACTCACGTGGCGCTCGGCCTGGCCGGGGAAGCGATCCAGCATCCGCGGCGCGAGCTCGCGCGCGGCCTGCAGCAGGTGCGTGTCGGTGGCCAGGTCGGCGAAGCGCAGCAGGGGCGCGCCCGACTGGCGCGCGCCCAGGAACTCGCCGGGGCCGCGGATCTCCAGGTCGCGCCGCGCGATCTCGAAGCCATCATTGGTTTCCGCCATGGCCTTCAGCCGCGCGCGCGCCGTCTCGCCCAGTCGTCCGTTCTCGCCGGGTGAGTACAGCAGCACGCAGGCCGAGGCCGCCGCGCCGCGGCCGACGCGGCCGCGCAGCTGGTGCAGCTGCGACAGGCCGAAGCGCTCGGCGTGCTCGATCACCATCAGCGAGGGGTTAGGCACATCCACACCGACCTCGATGACGGTGGTGGACACCAGCACGCCCATCTGCCCGCCGGAGAACAGCGCCATCACGGCCTTCTTCTCCGCCGCCGGCATGCGCGAGTGCAGCAGGCCCACCATCACGCCCGGCAAGGCCGCCGACAGCGCCTCGTGCGTGGCGGTGGCGTTGGTGAGGTCCAGCGCCTCGCTTTCCTCGATCAGCGGACAGACCCAGTACACCTGCCGGCCCTGTTCGAGCTGAGCGCGGATGCGCTCCACCACTTCCTCGCGCCGGTTGTCCGCCACCACCTTGGTGATCACCGGCGTTCGGCCGGGCGGCAGTTCGTCCAGCGTGGAGACGTCCAGGTCCGCGTAGTAGCTCATCGCCAGTGTCCGCGGGATGGGCGTGGCGGACATCATGAGCATGTGCGGCTCCTGGCCGCCTTCATTCATCTTGCCGCGCAAGGCCAGGCGCTGCGCCACGCCGAAGCGGTGCTGCTCGTCGATGATGGCCAGCGCCAGCCGCCTGAACTGCACCTGCTCCTGGATCACGGCGTGGGTGCCCACCACCAGCGCCGCTTCGCCGCCGGCGACGCGCTCCAGCATCTCGCCGCGTTCCTTCTTCTTCTGGCCGCCGGTGAGCCAGGCGACCGTGAGGCCGCGCGGCGCGAGCAGCGGCTCCAGCCAGCCGATCAGCTTGCGGAAATGCTGCTCCGCCAGGATCTCGGTGGGCGCCATCAACGCGCACTGCCAGCCTGCGTCGATGGCCACGGCCGCCGCGAGCGCCGCGACCACCGTCTTGCCCGAGCCCACGTCGCCTTGCAGCAGACGATGCATCGGCACGGGCTGGGTGAGGTCGCGCGCGATCTCCTCGCCGACGCGCCGCTGCGCGTTGGTCAGCGCGAAGGGCAGGGCGCGCAGCAGCTGCTCATGCAACCCGTCTTCCTTGGCGACCAGCCCTGGCGCGCGCAGCCGGTCGCGCTCGCGCTTGCTCTGCAGTTGCGACAGCTGCTGCGCGAGCAGTTCCTCCGCCTTCAGGCGCTGCCACGCGGGATGGCTGCGATCCTCCAGCGCGGCGAACGAGGTGTCCGGGCCCGGGTGATGCAGGAACTGCAAGGCGTCGCGCAGCGTCCATCCCGATTGCAGGCCGAGCATGGGCGCGAGCTCGGACGGTACGGTCTCCGCGAGATCGGCACGCGTGAGCCCGCTCTGCACCGCCTTGCGCAGGTACGACTGCGGCAGCCCCGCCACCGTGGAATAGACCGGCGTGAGGGCTTGCGGCAATTCGCCGCCCGCTGCCCGCGTGGTGGGATGCACCATCTGCCAGCCCAGGAAGCCGCCCTTGAGTTCGCCGCGCGCCAGGATGCGCGTGCCCACGGCCAGCGCCTTCTGCTGCGAGGGATAGAAGGAGAAGAATCGCAGTACGCAGGTGTCGGTGCCGTCGTCCACCGTCACCACCAGCTGCCGGCGCGGGCGGAAGGCCACCTGGCTGTCGGTGACGATGCCCTCGATCTGCGCCGGCTCGCCCTCGCGGGCGTCGCGCAGCTTCACGATGCGGGTCTCGTCCTCGTAGCGCAGCGGCAGGTGCAGCGCGAGATCGATGTCGCGTGCCAGTCCCATTTTCTGCAGGGCCTTCTGCGGGGCCGAGAGGGTCGCGGTCGCGGGCATGGGACAATTCTGCCTTCCCTCACAATTGGAACGGGCGTCTGCGCTTCGCGCCGCCGCCCGCGGCAGAATAGAAAGTACATCGCTGCCGCGATGTACAGCCGGCCCTCAAGCATGCGTGCCTTTTCCCTGGGCGATTTCGATTTCGCCCTCCCCCCCGAACTGATCGCCCAGCATCCCGCCGAGGAGCGCAGCGCGTCGCGCCTGCTCGATGGCCGGCACTTCCCCCCCGCGGACCGGGTCTTCCGCGAACTGCCCGCGCTGCTGTCGCCCGGAGACCTGCTGGTGTTCAACGACACCCGCGTGCTGAACGCGCGCCTCTTTGGCGAAAAGCCCTCCGGCGGCAAGCTGGAATTGCTGGTGGAACGGGTGCTGCCGGATCGCGAGGTCGTGGCGCACATGAAGGTCAGCAAGAAGCCGCCGGTCGGCACCGTGCTCGCCATGCAGGGCGGCTACACGGCCAGGCTCCTGGGCCGCTGGCCGCAAGACGACGGCCCGCTGTTCCGCTTCGCCTTCAGCGACGATCCGTACGCGCTGATGGAGCGCCACGGCCACGTGCCGCTGCCGCCCTACATCGAGCACGCCGACACCGCGCAGGACGCGGAGCGCTACCAGACCGTGTTCGCGCGCGCGCCCGGCGCGGTGGCCGCGCCCACCGCGGCCCTGCACTTCGACCCGCAGGTGCTGGCCAGCCTGGACGCCTGCGGCATCCGGCGCGCGAACATCACCCTGCACGTGGGCGCCGGCACCTTCCAGCCGGTGAAGACCGAGAACATCGCCGAGCACCGCATGCACAGCGAGTGGTACGAGGTGCCTCCGGCCACGCAGGAGGCGGTGGCCCGCACGCGGGCCCAGGGCGGCCGCATCGTCGCGGTGGGCACCACCAGCGTGCGCTCGCTGGAGAGCTGGGCCCTGACCGGGCAGGCCAGCGGCGACACGGACATCTTCATCACGCCCGGCTACCGCTTCCGGCTGGTGGACCTGATGGTCACCAACTTCCACCTGCCCAAGTCCACGCTGATGATGCTGGTCAGCGCCTTCGCCGGACACGGGCGCGTGATGGGGCTGTACCGGCACGCGGTGGAGCACCGGTACCGGTTCTTCTCCTACGGGGACAGCATGCTGCTGGCGCGGGCGAGCGACGAGGGCGCGGCCTGAGCGTGCGTCAGCCCTGCGCCAGCTCCACCCGCCCCTGCACGCCGTCGATGGCCGCGATCTTCTCCAGCACCGCAGCCGCGTCCTCCCGCGTCGCGAGCTGGTCGATCCGCACCTCGTGCACCCCGCGCGAGGCCCGCACCCGGGCCGGGTAGCCGGCCTCGCGCAGGCGGCGGGCCAGCGC
>JAEWBU010000242.1 GCA_023390985.1 Pseudomonadota bacterium | reverse complement strand
GCGCTGGCCCGACCTCGACGCCTGGTTCCTGCCGCTGGCTTCCGAAGGGCACGTCGGCGGCGCCGCCTGCGTGCGCAACGCGCCGGCGGACGAAGACAGCCGCCAGCATGCGCAGGCGATCTGCGCGCTGGCCGGCCAGGCGCTCTGGCGCGTGAAGCTGCGCGGATCCATCCAGGCCGCCGAGAAGGAATCGCAATGGCACCAGGCCCAGAACACCTTCCTGGCCGCCATCTCGCACGATTTCCGCACGCCGCTGGCGGCGATCGTGGCGGCCGCCTCGTCGCTGCAGACGCAGGGCTACCGGCTCGCCGAACCGGAGCGGCGGCGCCTGCTGGCCGTGATCCTCGATGAGATCGGCTACCTGTCGAACCTGACCGAGAACACGCTGCAGCTGGCGCGGCTGGAGAACGCCGGCGAGATCCAGCTGGACTGGCAGTCGATCGAGGAGATCGTCGGCTCGGTGCTCTCGCGGGTGCGTCAGCGCGATCCGGACCGTCGCATCCAGTCGCGCGTGCCGTCGGGCCTGCCGCTGATCAAGGCCGATCCGGTGCTGCTCGCGCAGCTGCTGGAGAACCTGCTGGACAACGCCCTGAAGTACAGCGACCAAGCCATCGAACTGGTGGTCGATGCGCAGGGCGGCTCGCTGCAGCTGGCGGTGCGCGATCGCGGCGAAGGCATCGCGCCGGGCGAGGAGCAGGCGATCTTCCGGCCCTACCGGCGCAACGACCACGCCGGCCGGCGCGGCGCCGGGCTCGGGCTCGCGGTCTGCCGGGCGATCAGCAACGCGCATGGCGGCGAACTGGTCGTGCGTCCGCGGGAGGGCGGCGGCAGCAGCTTCGTGCTGCGCCTGCCGGTGGAAGCGGTGCAGCCCGCGGGCGAGCCGGCATGAGCCTGCGCATCCTGATCGTCGAGGACGACCGCGAGATCCGCTCGCTGCTGCAGTCCTCGCTCGCCCTCGAGGGCTTCGAGGTGCAGACGGCCGTGTCGGTGAGCGAAGCGCGCGCGCTGCTCCACCACGCCGAGCCCGACGCGCTGCTGCTTGACCTGGGGCTGCCGGACGGCGACGGCATGGAGCTGGTGCGCGAGATCCGCACCCGCAAGGCGATGCCGATCCTGGTCGTCTCGGCGCGGCACCAGGAAAAGGAGAAGGTGCGGCTGCTGGATTCGGGCGCGGACGACTACCTCACCAAGCCCTTCGGCGTGCCCGAGCTGCTGGCGCGCCTGCGCGTGGCGATGCGGCATCGCGGGACCGCGCTGGCCTCCGCCCGCCTCGTGCACGACCACGAGGACCTGCACGTGGACCTGGAAACGCGGCAGGTGACGGTCGATTCCCGTCCCGTGCACCTGACACCCACCGAATTCAAGCTGCTCGCCCGGCTGGTGCGAAGCGCCGGAAAGGTGGTCACGCACCGGCAGCTGCTCGCCGAGGTGTGGGGGCCCGAGTACACGGACCACACGCACTACCTGCGGCTGTACATGGCGCAGCTGCGCGCCAAGATCGAGCGCGATCCCGCCGAGCCGCGCCACCTGCTCACCGAGACGGGGGTGGGCTACCGGCTGGCCGCGGCCTGAGCGTGATCCATATGCTTTCCTGACGCGGCGCCGCCCACACTGCCGGCCTGTTCTTCCTGGAAAAGGCCGCGATGACGACGAAGCTTGCCGGACGCGAGAGCCGTGCCGCGTTGACCCTGGGCGCACTGGGCGTGGTGTACGGCGACATCGGGACCAGCCCGCTGTACACGATGAAGGAAGTGTTCAACCCGGCGCACGGGCTGCCCCTCGATGCGCAGCACCTCATCGGCGCGGTGTCGATCATCGTGTGGGGCCTCATGTTCGTGGTCACGCTCAAGTACGTGATCCTGATGCTGCGCGCCGACAACCGCGGCGAAGGCGGGATCATGGCGCTGGCGGCGCTCGCCGCCGCGGCGGCCGGCACGACGGCGGGACGCCGGCTGGCGATCCTGCTGCTCGGCGTGTCCGGCGCCGCCCTCTTCTACGGCGACAGCGTCATCACGCCGGCGATCTCGGTGCTGAGCGCGGTCGAAGGCCTGGAAGTCGCCACCCCGGCCTTCAAGCCCTACGTGGTTCCGGTCGCGGTGGGCGTGCTGGCCGGCCTGTTCTCGGTGCAGCGGTTCGGCACGGGCGTGGTGGGGCGGCTGTTCGGGCCGTTGATCGTGGTGTGGTTCGTGACCCTGGCCGCCGCCGGCGTGCTGCAGATCGTCCAGCGGCCCGAGATCCTGGCGGCGCTCAATCCCTGGCATGCGCTGGAGTTCGTCCGCGGACAGGGCTGGCGGTTCTTCGTGGTCCTGGGCGCAATCGTGCTCGCCTTCACGGGGGCGGAGGCGCTGTACGCGGATCTCGGCCACTTCGGCCGGCGTCCGATCCAGATCGCCTGGATCGGCCTGGTGCTGCCCTCGCTGGCGCTGAACTACATGGGCCAGGGCGCGCTGCTGATGCGCGACCCCGAAGCGCTGCAGAACCCGTTCTTCCACCTGTTCTCCGAGGACCTGCTCATCCCGGCGGTGGTGCTGGCGTCGGCCGCCACCGTCATCGCCTCGCAGGCGGTGATCACGGGCGCGTACTCCATGACGCAGCAGGCGGTGCAGCTCGGACTGTTGCCGCGCATGCAGATGCTCTACACGTCCGCCAGGGAGATGGGCCAGATCTACCTGCCGCTGGTGAACTGGCTGCTGCTGGCCGCGGTGGTGCTGGCGGTGCTGGGGTTCGGCAGTTCGTCCGCGCTCGCATCGGCCTACGGCATCGCGGTGACGGTCACCATGCTCACCACCACGCTGCTGACGTTCTTCGTGGTCCGGCACGGCTGGAACTACCCGCTGCCGACGGCACTGGCCGCCACCGGCATCTTCCTCGCCGTCGACCTGGTGCTGGTGGTCGCCTGTTCGCTCAAGTTCTTCGACGGCGGCTGGTTCCCGCTGGCGCTCGGGCTAGTGCTGTTCACCGTGATGAGCAGCTGGCGGCGCGGGCGCGAGCTGCTGCGCGGCAGCATCGTGGAGCGCGATCCGGAGCTGGCGCCCTTCCTCCAGTCGCTGCCCACCGGCGACCTGCCTCGCGCGACGCGGACGGCGGTGTACCCGGTGAGCAGCCCGGCGACGGTGCCGCAGGCCCTGCTGCACAACCTTCGACACAACCAGGTGCTGCACGAGCGCAACGTGATCCTGACGGTGGTCTTCCGCGACGAGCCCCGGGTGCCGGAAGAAGAACGCGTCGCGGTGCGGCTGCTGGGGCCCGGCTTCTGGCGTGTGCAGGTGAACTACGGCTTCCGGGACACGCCGGACATCCCGCGCGCCCTGCTGCTGTGCGCCGCGCACGACCTGCCGATCAACCTGTTCGAGACCAGCTACTTCCTCAGCCGTGAAACCGTGGTGCCGACGCGCCGGCGGCCGGGCATGGTGCTGTGGCGCGAACGGCTCTTCGCCTTCATGGCCCGCAACGCGGCGAGCATCGCCGACTTCCTGCGGCTGCCGAGCAACTGCGTGATCGAGCTCGGCACCCGGGTGCGGATCTAGCCGCGGCTCAGCGGCTGCTCCACCAGGCCCATGCGGCCCAGCAGGCGGCGATCCACAACGCGACGATGGCCACCGCGCCGGCCACGCTGCGCGGCTTGCCCTCGTGCGTGCGCATCCATTCGTCGCCCTGGCGCCGGCATTCGGCCATCACCTCGGCCGGGATCATCCGCAGCGCGAGCCACATCAGCGCGGGCAGCAGCAGCACGTCGTCGACATAGCCGAGCACCGGGATGAAGTCGGGGATCAGGTCGATCGGGCTGAGCGCGTAGGCGACCACGAACACACACAGCGCCTTCGCGGGCACCGGCGTGCCTGGATGCCGCGAGGCGAACCACAGCGCTACGCCCTCGCGCTTGATGCCGCGAGCCCAATCGCGCAGGCGGGAAGAAAGCGGTTGTTTCACTTCGCAATTGTGCGGCAGCATGTCGCCATGCCCGCCTGGTTCAACAGTCCGCAGCGCTACGGAGGCATCGCGGTGCTCCTGCACTGGGGCATGGCGCTGCTGCTGCTCGCGCTGCTCGCGCTCGGCCTGTACATGGTGGCGCTGCCCGATGCGGGCTACGACGAGGTCAAGATCACGCTGATCCTGGTGCACAAGAGCCTGGGGATGATCGCGCTCGCCGCGGCACTGGCGCGCATCGCCTGGCGTTCGTTCAATCCGTTGCCCGAACTTGCCGGCGCCCTGCCGGCGTGGCAGCAGCTCGCGGCGCGCGTCGTGCACCTGTGCTTCTACGCGCTGATGCTGCTGTTGCCGCTCACGGGCTGGCTGATGTCCTCAGCGGGCGGCTACCCCGTTCCGGTGTTCGGCTGGTTCAGCCTGCCGGACCTGGTCGGCCCGGACCCGCGGCTGTTCGAGGCCCTCATCGTGCTGCACCGCTGGCTGGCCGACGCGCTGCTCGCGCTGGCCGCACTGCACGCCGGCGCCGCGCTCGACCATCATTTCCGCCGGCGCGACGACACCCTCTCGCGCATGCTGCCCTGAGCCCCACACCAGCACCGAGGGGTTGTCGCGGATCCGCTCCGCGGTGTCGTCCAGCTTGGCCAGCAACTCGTTCGTGCGAGCGAGGCCCTGCCGCATCTGCGGCAGCACCTGCGCCTGCATCGAGCGCATCACGGCATTCGACGACTGCACCAGCGGCGCGAGCTCGCGTCCCGCGGCGTCGACATGCCGGATGGCGGCGTCGGCCGAGCCCGCCACCGAGTCGATGCGCACCAGCGTGTCGCGCGCCTGCGGCAGCAGGCGCTCGCGCAACTCGCGCGTCGCCTCGCTTCCCGATTGCAGCAGCGGCATCAGCCTCGCCGACGCTCGCTCCATGTTCGCGAGCGTGGCCTTCAACCTCGCCTGGTCGGATGCGAGGACGCCGCTGACCTGCTCCAGGTTCGCGGCGCTGCCCTTGAGCGCGCGGATGGTGTCCGGATCCAGCGTGTCCTGCAGCAGCGCGATGACGGAACGCACGCTGTCATTGAGCTCGTGGATCGAGGTGTCCAGGCTCACCGACTGCAGCGGCGCGGTGGGGATGCGCGCGTACGACTCGCCGGGCTTGCGCGTGAGCGCGGCCCCGCCGCCCGCGGCGTCCTCGAGGCTCACGTACACGTAGCCGGTGAACCCGCGCGTCGCGAGGCCGCGGCCCGAGATGGTCGCCACCGTGGACGTGGTCACGGG
Organism: Pseudomonadota bacterium; assembly: GCA_023390985.1. Taxonomy (GTDB): domain Bacteria; phylum Pseudomonadota; class Gammaproteobacteria; order Burkholderiales; family Burkholderiaceae_C; genus Ramlibacter. The sequence goes on along the minus strand of JAEWBU010000242.1, from coordinate 7,376 downwards.
CGCTTCGCGCCGCAACCGCAGCAGCACCTGCACCGTGCGCGCGTCGAGCAATCGCACCTGGCGCACGTGGCCGATCTCGACGCCGTGGAATTCGACCGGCGAGCCTTCGATCAGGCCGGAGACCGCGTCCTGCGTCCGCAATTCGTAGGTGGTCTCGGCTCGTCCCCAACCGCCGTACCACGCGAGCGCCGCCGCCGACGCGGCGAGCAGCAGGACGACGAACACAACCCAGGCGCGCTTCTCGATGGTGCGTTGCATGGCAGGCCTCCTTGCGATGGCGTTGTGCGCAACTGTGCGCCTTCCGCGCGCGGCCGTGGGCGGCTGCCGGTCCAGCAGATCACCCCGGCAGGCAGGTAACGGCCTCCCCCGTTCTAAGGAATTGTGGCGACGAGGGCTGCGACGTACCTTCACCGACCGCGATTCGAGACGCCGGCCGGCCCGCCTCGTTTCGTTCACTACGGCCGGCACACCCGGGAGGTCCGTCATGCAACTCAAGAGTCCCTTGGCCGCGCTGGGCGTGGCGCTGGCCATGCTGGCGCCAGGCGTGGCGCCAGCACAGGTCAGCAACCCGCCGCAGCCGCCGCAATTCATCACGATCTTTCCCTCGCGCGACTTCGTGTCGGTCGAGGGATTCGCACCCAACGCCGACCTGGCGATCTCGGTCCGTCGCGACGGCAACGAGGTCAGTGATGCCGTGGGCCGCACCGATGCGACCGGCCTGCTCGAGGTGAACCACCCCGGCGGCGTGTGCTGGCGCAATGTCACGCCCGACATCCTGCCCGGCGACACGATCCGGGTGACCTACCGGGGCACCAACAACAACCAGGCGCTGGGACTGGTGCAAGGCTCCGGCGCCGCTGCCAACACGCTCAACGCGACCGCGACGCAGGCCTTCATCCCGGCCAACAACCCCAACATCGTGGTCGTCAAAGGCCAGGCCATGCTGAACAACGGCAACCGCATCCCGCTCGACCGGCTGGAAGTGCGGATCGTCCAGCCCGCCTACCGCGATACGACGGGCAGCCGGATCACCCGCCGCGACATCCGTGCCGACAGCGCCGGTGGCCGCGTGGACGGCGTGCCTGGCGCCGTGGTCACTTTCGCCTACGACAGTCCGACGGCCACCACCTTCACGGCCGTGTTCAACGGCTTGAACGAGGTCGAGCGGCAGCTGACGGTCGAAGGGCAGACGCGGGTCCTGTCTTGGCAGCAGACCACCGCGGCGGGCGACCGGCTCGGCATCACGATCTTCGAGGTCGGTGAGGTCGGCGGCCCCGGCTTCGGCGGTTGCCCGCCCGGCCCCAACGGCCCGGTGCCGACGACGCCCCCGGCGAAACCCGTCCCCTACAACCCGGACTTGCTCGTCAACGCGACCCAGCCGCAGCCGGCGCTGGTGACCGTGTTCCCAGAGCGTGACTTCGTCTCGATCGAGGGTTTCCAGGAGGGCACCGACCTGCAGGTCGTGGTGCGACGCGGCACCGGTCCGACCCCCGTGATCGGCACGGCGCGCGGCATCGTTCCCAAGGGCGGCATCTTCGAGATCAACCACCCGGGCGGCATCTGCTGGAGCGGCCAGACGCCGGACATCCAGCCGGGTGACTGGGTCGACGTGTTCTCCGTCGTGAACATGGGCTTCAACGCCGGGCAGAAGCAGCAGGTGATCGGCGCGCAGGTCACGCGGCGCGCCACCGTCACGTCCGACGGCCGCGTGCGCGTCGACGGTACAGCGGTGGATCCCAGGAATGGCGCTCCCTTCCCGCTGGCCAACGTCGAGCAGCGGATCATCAATCCCGACTTCATCGGAACGGCCGGCAGCCGGATCACCCGCCGCGACATCCGCGGCGACACGGCCGGTGGGCGGGTCGACGGTGTTCCCGGTGCGACGGCCCTCCTGCAAGCCAACGGCGCGCCGGCCTGGCGGTTGTTCTACACCGGCTTGAACGCGACCGAGGCACAGCTGGCGGCTGCGGGGCAGGCCCGCGCGATGGCCTGGTTCTCCACCAACGCCAACGGCGACCGGTTCGGGCTGACGATCTCCGAGTTCGGCGAGGTCGGCGGTCCGGGCTTCGGCGGCTGCCCCTCTGCGGGCACCGCGGCCATCGCCATCCAGTGATATCGGAGATGGGCAGCCGGCCGGTGGGGCCGGCTGCCCTCTCCTGTACAATGACCTCCGTCACTGGGGAGTAGCCGTCCTTCGTTCAACCGAAGGAGCCTGCGTCAACACACTTGGCCCTTCAGGCCATGGCGCAGGCGGTTCCAAGCTTGGCAAGACCTTTGACCACGTTGTGCCTTTCCTGGCTGGGGGGCGCCGTGGTCAATGGAGCTTCGTCCCGGCCTGGAGATCCCCTGCATGGAAGCGCTCATCGCTTCGTTCGGACTGGTGGCCATCGCCGAGATGGGCGACAAGACCCAGCTCCTTTCCTTCCTCCTCGCCAGCCGCTTCAAGGGTCGTGCCGGATCGCTGATCGCCGGCATCTTCGCGGCCACCGTCGCCAACCACCTGCTGGCCGCGGCCGCCGGTGACTGGGTGGCCGCCAACGTCAGCGCGAACACCATCCGCTGGATCCTGAGCACGGCGTTCATCGGCTTCGCCTTCTGGGCGCTGATCCCGGACAAGCTCGACAGCGACGAGCATCCCAAGGCCGGCCGGTTCGGGCCGTTCATCACGACACTGGTCGCGTTCTTCCTCGCCGAAATGGGCGACAAGACGCAGTTCGCCACCGTCGCGCTGGGCGCGAGCTTCGCCAACCTGTGGCTGGTGACGGCCGGAACCACGCTCGGGATGCTGGCCGCCAACGTGCCGGCCGTGCTGCTGGGCGACCGGCTCGCGCGCTACGTGCCGCTGGAGAAGATGCGCTTCCTCGCGGCGGCCATGTTCGCCGGCTTCGGCATCCTGGTCCTGATGGGTTCGGACCTCGGGCTGGCCGGGCTGATGAACCTCGGCTCGCGCGGCACCTAACCGAGCTGCGCGACCAGGTAGTCGACCACGCGCTCGAACGGGTCGAAGCCGAACGCTTCGGCCACCGACGGGCGCAGGTTGGAGTTGGCGTTGACGTCGTAGAACACCCGGCGGCCGTCGGGCGTCTCCAGGTACTCGATGCCGCCCACGTCCAGGTTCACGGCGCGGACGATGCGCTTGGCCGTTTCCACGGCCTCGGCGGGCACTTCCGGATACGGATGGAACTCCACCGGCGGCGCGTCGACCTGCTGTGCCGGAATCTCGCAGATGCCCTCGCCGTCGTCCGGATTGCAAACCGGCGAAGGGCACAGGTTGAAGCGGCCGTGCGTCTTCACGCGCATCGCGTAGAGCAGTTCGCCCCCCAGGAATTCCAGACGCACGATGCCCTGCTCCGGGTCGTGCGGCAGGTACTCCTGCAGCAGGAAGAGGTTGTCCGGCAGCCAGATCGACGGATCGCGCCGGAACATGTCCTCGATCTCCTCGATGGAGTTCACGACCTGGATGCGTGCGCCGCTGCCGCCCTGATCGGGCTTGAGCACCGCGGGCCAGGCGATGTTGCCGGCGTGGCGGCGCAAGGCGGCGGGATCGTTGAAGGTGATCGAGCGCGGCGTGGCTATGCCGAGCTGGTGCAGCAGCGCCGCCTGCACGCTCTTGCTCAGCTCCATCGCGAACACGTCGGCGCCGTTGAGCACGCGCGCGCCCTGCGCCTGCAGCGTGCGCATGTAGGCGAGCGCGAGCGGCACCGCGCGCGTGTTGCCGCGCAGGTAGGCGCTGGGGCTGGCCTGGTTGAAGTACAGCTTCGCGGCGGGCGGCGTGACGTTGTCGAAGGCGGTCGCGGTGACGTCGAAGGGCTCGAAGGCCACGCCGCGTTTTTCCAGGGCCGCGAACAGCGGCTTCTGCCATTCGGGATGCTCGTGCAGGACGATCAGGTCGGTTTTCTTGCTCATGTCGACAGCAGCCAGGCGTTGGCTTCTTCAAGACTGGTGAAGGTGCGAAGGTGCAGGCCGAGCTTCTGCGCGGCCTTCTCGCTCGTGCCCTTCTTCTCGTTCAGCGGCACCACGGTCGCGACCCGCTCGATCGGCGCGAAGGCCGTGGCGATGTGCGCGCCCAGCTGCAGGTGTTCGGTGAACGAGAGATGGGGTTCCACGGCCAGCAGGTCGATGAGGACCCGCTTGTAGCCCTTGGCGGTGGCGACCCGCGCCGACAGGTCCGCGAAGCCGCACAGGTGGCCCAGCTGCGCTTTTCCGCTGGCCACGGCCAGGAAGTACGGACCCGCGTCGTCGATGGAGACCGTGAACATCGAAGGACTGTACCGCGAGCATCGCGCCCGCTGTGGCATCCGACCGCATTCCCCGACGGCGTCCTACGGTTGGGCCGGGAAGGCGCGGCGACCATCGGTCGGCGAAAGGAGAACCACCATGGCTGACGACAAGAGCAACGCCGGCGGACAGGACCGCGCCCGCATCAACGTGAACCAGGACTACGAGCTGCGCGATTGGGCCAGGAGCCTGAACACCACGCCCGAGCGCATCAAGGAAGCCGTGCAGGCGGTGGGCGATCGCGCCGAGAAGGTCCGCGAGTACCTGAAGAGCGACAAGCCGCGGTAGCGGCCGGCCGATACCGCTTCAGCCGGTGCCGCCCGCGCCCGGCTGCAGCGCGCGCAGCCGCTCTTCCAGCTGCGTCATCTCGCGGTCCACCAGGTCGATGACCCGGCGGATCTGCGCCTGTTCCTCCTCGGTCAGCGCCCTCGAGAGCGCCAGTTCGAGGAAGCCGCGCAGGGTGGCGCGCCGCTCGAAGAGTTCCTGCAGTCGCAGCGCCAGCAGTTCGGGCTCGGTGTGGGTCACGCCGCCAATTTAACCTGCTCGTCCCCGTCACGCCCTCGGGGGTCCTACGCATGCAAGTCAGGGTCGGGTGCCCGCGAGGTTGTTGACCGTTTGAGGTACCTGCACCGATTCGGCCCCCTGGACCACGACGTGCGCAGGAGAAGGCACCCGCGTCCCGGCCGCTCCGATTCCCTCGGTCACCGTGACGTGAACCCGCTGTACGCCGTTCACGCCCATGCCCTGCCGGTTCCAGCGGTTCTCCGGGTTCACCGGCTGCACGTCGCCGGCCTCGTCGGTGGCGCGGCAAGCCAGGATGTGCTCACCGGCGGAAGCGTCCCAGTCGATGCGCCATTGGGTCCAGGCGAAGCGATCCTCGGAAACGGGCACCAGCGTCGCATCGCGCCAGGTCGCCGTGTCATCGGTGCTCACTTCGACTCGCGTGATCCGCCCTGCTCCGGACCATGCCACGCCCTGGAGCGACACGCGACCGGGCGCCAGGAAGCGTTGCCGCGTGATCAGGTCCGGCACGCCGGGCGGCATGATGACCGAGTGCACGCGCTTGAAGGTCACCGGGTCGCCCGGCTCGCCCTTCACCTGCTGGTAACGGTAGACCTTGGACTGCTCGACGCCGCGGAACGGTTCGTTGAGCACGGTGATGGCGCGCAGCCATTTCACGCTGGCCATCCCGTACCAGGACGGCACCACGAGGCGAAGCGGGAACCCGTGCTGCGGCAGCAGCGGCACGCCGTTGTTCTCCCACGCGAGCATCACCTCGTCGCGCAGCGCTTCCTTGATCGGCAGGCTGCGTTCGAACGCATGCTCGACGCCGAGGTCGAGGCCGAAGTCCCAGCCGGTGAACAGCACTTCGACGGCGTCGTCCAGCAGGCCGGCTTCCTCGAGGATCGGCCGCAGCGGCGTGCCCGTCCACTCGTACTGGCCGATGGCTTCCTTGAACCAGGGCACGTAGACGGCGCGTGGATGCAAAGTCGACCGGCCGGTGCCGGCGCATTCGAGGGTGACCACCTGCTTGATGGTCCGCCGGCGCTTGAGGTCTTCGAGGCTGATGCGCACGGGATTGCGAACCCGGCCGTCGATGGCGACGGAGTACCCCTGCGCTTCGAGGTGCGGCACATCGAAGTGGATCAGCAGGTAGTGGCAGCCCAGCGGCGTGAGCGGCTCGCGCAGGAACTCGGCCTGCATGCCATGGCAGCGGAAGGCCAGCACGGTCTCGGCCGCGCTGAAGACGCTCGAGGCGTTCTGCGGATCAGGGCGCGCCGGCGTCGGCGTGTCCGGAACCGTCGTGCAGTTGGCAGGCTTGACCTGCAATGGATTTCCGGTGGTCAGCTGTGCCGAACCACGTGAAGCCGTGAAGGCGGCGGCCGCGGCAGCGGCACCGGTGGCCAGGAAGCCACGCCGGCCTGCCTGGCCAGGGTGGGGGATGAGCTGGCGGGCTTGCCGCCACGATGCAAGTGAGGAACGAACGGTCATGGACAACTCCTTTGTCCACTCCCGCCCTTGGTGTTCTTCTTTGCGCGCCCGGCAGTATAGGAACGGGCCCGATCGCTTCAAGCCGAGCCGAGGTCTGGTTGGCGAAATGAACGTGAAGAGGGCTCGGCGCTTGCTTGTACGCGGCACCGTCGCGCCCATCCGCGCCGTCGGAAGCGCGAACACCGCCGGACCCCTGAAAGCACAACGGGCCCTAAGGGCCCGTCGTTTCTTGCGCTGTGGCGGAGACGGAGGGATTCGAACCCTCGATGCGGCTCTACACCGCATACTCCCTTAGCAGGGGAGCACCTTCGGCCTCTCGGTCACGTCTCCAGCGCGAGGGGGATTATGCCCCAAGCATTCACTCTGCAGTGGCGTTGCGCTAGCTCTTTCGAGCACCGCCGCCGGGCCTTCGCGTTCGCGGGGACGGCCGCTTACGCGGTCGGCTGGTCGAGATCGAAAGCGCGGTGCAACGCACGCACCGCCAGCTCCATGTACTTCTCGTCGATGACGACCGAGGTCTTGATCTCGCTGGTGGAGATCATCTGGATGTTGATGCCCTCCTCCGCCAGCGCGCGGAACATCTTGCTGGCGATGCCCACGTGGCTGCGCATGCCGATGCCGACGATGCTCACCTTGCAGATGCGGGTGTCGCCCTCGATGCGATCGGTGCCCAGCGTGGGCAGCACCTTGGCCTTGAGAAGGTCCACGGTGCGCGCGTAGTCGTTGCGATGCACGGTGAAGCTGAAGTCGGTCTTCCCGTCCTTGGACAGGTTCTGGATGATGACGTCGACCTCGATGTTGGCGTCGGCCACCGCGCCCAGAATGTTGTAGGCGATGCCCGGCTTGTCGGGCACGCCCAGGATCGAGACCTTGGCCTCGTCGCGGTTGAAGGCGATGCCGGAAACGACGGCTTGTTCCATTTGTTCGTCTTCCTCGAAAGTGATCAGGGTGCCGGACTTGGCCTCTTCCTCGATCGGGATGTCCCACGGGGTGAAGCTCGAGAGGACCCGCAGCGGCACCTTGTACTTGCCGGCGAATTCCACCGAGCGGATCTGCAGCACCTTGGAGCCCATGGAGGCCATCTCCAGCATCTCCTCGAAGCTCAC